>CAYGEJ010000007.1:0-62508 GCA_964348935.1 uncultured Candidatus Saccharibacteria bacterium
AACACCTGTTACCTTAAGAATACCAAAATGTTACCTTATGGTGTGTAGTCTACAACAACTTGAAAATATAAAGTATTTTTGTTAGTATGAATCGTTAGAAATTCAAAATCAGCAGGAGTGGAAAATGGATTTGAAAAAGTTGTTGTGCCAGTGTGGGCAGGGGTTACTGGAGCTAGAGCCAAGGTTGTTTGGGTCATCTAACTCAGCCTTTGTTCAAGAGCTTCAGACTCTCAGTCAAAAAATGGTTAAGCAGTCTTCGACTCATTGCTGTTTGAACTGCGGGACTATTACCATTTGCTTACCTAAATAAGCCTGGTGTACGAAAGTCAAAACCAAGGTCGGCGCTTCAATGCATGAAGCGCCGGCAAATTATTTTAATAAACTGTCTTTCTCTCCAATTGTTTGGAGAATTTTTTTTGCCTCTTCTGTGGTGGCGGGTCTTGGGGTGGAGTAATTTTCAATAATTATCGGAATAAGTTCAATAGATTCAACTTTGGCAGGGGTGCGAGGACCTTGTAAGTCTGACATAGTAGCCGCACCTGGGGTAAGCGAGTTGGAAGTTTGTTCTTTAGAAATTTGAATTTTTAAAGTTAAACCTTCTTTGGTTTCCTTGCTCCATTCTTGGTCAAAAATAAAATTACCAAGGGAGTAAAATATATATTTTTCATTATATTTTTCTATGGTCTGAATCCAATGTGGATGTGCTCCAATTGCCATATCCG
This sequence comes from uncultured Candidatus Saccharibacteria bacterium, assembly GCA_964348935.1. GTDB lineage: Bacteria > Patescibacteriota > Doudnabacteria > UBA920 > UBA920 > PALSA-1336. The sequence continues at coordinate 723 of CAYGEJ010000007.1, forward strand.
CTCCCGCATCTATGGCAGTATGGGCAAAATCTTTTTGAGCCTGGTTGGGTGTTCTGGTATATTCGGTTCCCGCGTGCATAGTGGCGACAACAAAGTCGCAGAGCAGTTTTGAATTTGTAATTTGTAACTTTAAGTTTTTAATGTCATCTATTCTTGCAACGTAATCATTTTTAACTTGTCCGCCATCATTTATTGAGGAGTAAGAAGCACCGACAAAACATATTTTTATTCCATTTCTTTCTATAATTGCAGGTGTCCAAGCATCTTTTAAGTTTTCTCCCGCGCCTGTATGTTTTATTCCAAGTTGATCTAGAGTTGAAATAGTTGTTTTGATACCCACAAGACCTTGGTCTAGCGTATGATTATTGGCTAAGTTTAAAACATTAAAGTTATAGGTCTTGAGTCCTGACAGTAATTCTTCTGAGGTGCCAAAAATTAAGGAATGACCACCGATAATTGGTTTGGTCGGGGATACAGGGGATTCTAAGTTGCCAAAGTTAAAATCTGTAGATTTTAAAAGATTTGCTATGTTGCCAAAAGGTAAATTTATATTTCCGGATTTTATAATAGTCCCAGCTACGTTTCTGGAGAGCATAATATCGCCAACGGCAAGAAAACTTATTTTGCTTATTGGCTGGCTGGTTGATTCACTGATTTCTTTGCTTTTTTGGTAGTAGCCTGCTAAAGAATCCTCAGATGGAGTTGCGAAATATTTAATAGTAGTATTTGACCCAAAGGAAAAATCAGGTAAATTATTACGTTGAATAAGCCCTAGTAGGATTCCTAGAGTAAATAAAATTAGTATTAGTATTTTCCAGTATTTGTGCATATAAATTAGCGTGCCAAAATATACTGCTGTCCTCCCAGGTTTTTAATTCTGCCTTTCATTTCTAAAAAAGTCAATGCTGAAGTTACATCTTTTGCTTCTAGTCCCGAAGTTTTAATTAAAGTGTCTAACAACATTGGCTCAAAGGATAGAAGTTTTAAAACACTGGTTTCATTTTTAGAATCGCCAAATAGTAATTGATTAGTTATTTGTTCCGGCAAGGTTGTTAAATTCAAATCCTCGAGAATATCATTGGCTGTGGTTACAAGTTTGGCTCCCATTTTGATTAAATTATTTGGACCTTGGCTCTGTAAAGAATAAATAGGTCCTGGAATTGCATAGACTGTTCGGTTTTGGTCCAGTGCGTGTTTGGCAGTAATTAACGTCCCACTTTGTAAATCGCATTCAATGACTAGAGTCGCAATGGATAGTCCGGAAATTATTCTATTTCTCGCTACAAAATTCTGTTTAAAATTTGGTGTGCCGATAGGGTATTCGGAAATTAGTGCGCCACCGGAATCTATAATTCGTTTGGCGAGTAGGGCATGATGCTTTGGGTATAAGCTTGGTTCGTCGAGACCCCCACCCAGTACTGCAATCGTGCGCCGATTTTTTTTAATTGCTTCTTCGTGAGAGGCGGAGTCAACACCATACGCCATACCTGAGACTATTATACTGCCTGCATTAATTAACGGTTCTAGTAGTTGTGGAATTATGGTTCTGCCGTAATTGGTAATTTGTCTGGTGCCGACGACAGCCAAGCAAAGCTCATCGGCATCACCTAGTGTTCCCTTGTAGTATAGGATTGGTGGAAACTTTGGAATTTCTAACAGTAATTTGGGATAACTTGGGTCTTTAAAACTTAAAATCTTGATATGTTCTTTTTCTAGTTTTTCTAGTTCAGCTTCTAGATTTATAGACGCCTTAAGGTTTATAAATTTTCGCACTAGTTCCAAGTCCACGCCAGCCTGTAATAATTCTGTTTCTGTGGCAGTATATGCAGCTTTAAAACTTGGAAAGTGTTTCGAAAGATGGGCAAGTCTGGCAGGTCCAAATTGGGGAAGTAAGTTTAAACCATGTAAATATAGAGTGTCTGGATAAATCATGATAAATTGCCTTTATTTAAGCTTAGGACTTGACAAAATGCTCCAAAAAGAGTACAATTATATATAAAATAAAAATAGCTTCAAGGTGCTTTTTTATTGCCTTAAAAATAGCATATTGTATTTAGTACCCTGTTTGCAAGTCGCGAGAGCCGGTATCATCCCTCCTATTACCGACTTAAACACCAAGTAAAGGTTTGTAGACGATTGTTTGCAGCCTTTCACTTGCAAATGGGGTATTACATACAAAATATCCCTCCGTTCCGATTAATCGGAACGGAGGGATATTTTTTTACTTAATAATAAATTTAACGATCTCTGCTTTTGCATTTGGAAGAATTGTAGCTTTTAGTTTCGAAAGTTCTTCGTCGGTAAAATTTTGCAAGACAAATGCATCGGTCGGTAGCTCGTCTCGAGTTACTCTGGTTTCTACACCTATACGAATTCGATGAAAGTCTTGAGTGCCTAATTTTTCAATAATACTTTTAATACCGTTATGTCCGGCAGCGGAAGAGGATTCCGTTATCTTAATGGTGCCAAAAGGTAAATCGACTTCGTCATGTACTACCAAGAGTTCGGTTTTAAAATCTATTTTATAGAAATTACATATTACTTTTAGCGCCTCGCCGGAGTCGTTCATGTAAGTTTGAGGTTTTAAAAAAATAACCTTGTTGCCATTTTTGTCTGACCAGGTAAAAGTCTCAGATTTAAATTCATGGCTTGGTTTGGCAGTCATAAAGCCGTCGCCGTCATTTAGTAAATAATCTAAAGCCAAGAACCCGGCGTTATGGCGGGTTAGAGTATATTTTTCTCCTGGGTTTCCTAATCCAACTATTAATTTCATTTTAAAATTAGTAATTATTTTATTATAGTGTATAACTAAAAATTGTTTTAAGCTATAGCCTAAAACCTAGATTTACGCTTTGTCTTTACCTCTAATTTTTAGAGTAATCGGTGTGCCGTAGAAGTCTAATTCTTTGGTAATGGCATTTTCCAAATATTTTCTAAACTGGGTAGAAATTGCGGCAGGGTGGTTGACTACTAGTTCAAATAATGGAGGGTTGGTTTCTAGTTGGTTCAGACCTAAAACTTTTGGCGGTTTTTGGTCACGGAGCAACTTTGGCGGATTTTCTTTCATTTTCTTTTTTAGTAAATCTTTTAAGGTTTCGGGTTCCACTGTTTTATTTCTTCTTTGCCAAATTGGTTCTACGGAATTTAATACTTCATCTAAACCGTCGGAGGTAACTGCTGACACAAAAAATAAAGGACACATCCATAGGAATGGGAAATGGTGGCTAATATAGTCGCGTACGGTTTGATATTTGTCCCCGCGGTTTTTGGTAATGGATTTGGTATTTTTTCCTAAGGCACTGGTGTCTTCCAGTAGATCGCATTTATTTGCGAGAATAATACAGCCTTTATCCATAGCAATTATTTCTTGAGCGACACGTTGATCTTGTTTGGTAATTTCTTGTGTAGAATCGATAACGAAAAAACAGACATCGCTTCGGCGAATAGCTTTAAAGGTTTGAAAGCCGGAAAAGAGATCTGGTTCAATTTGGCGATGTTCTTTTTTCTTAAGCCCGGCGGTGTCAATGAAAGTGTAATCCACCCCATTAATTTTAATTCTGCTGTCTATGGCAGTTCTGGTGGTCCCGGCAATTGGGGAGACTACAACCCGTTCTTCTTTGAGGATGGAGTTGAATATGCTGGATTTGCCAACATTTGGTTTTCCGACAATGCTAATAGCAATACCAGTATCCTTGGATTTTTTATTCTGGTGTAGATTGAGTTTGGTTAAAGTTTCAGTAATATTTTCTAGCATATCGCCCATGCCGACTCCGCTGACCGAGGATACAGGGAATACCTCTTTAATGCCAAGTTTTTGAAACTCGCCTAATTTTTCATCGTGACTTCTGGCGGAGTCCAGTTTGTTTACAACCAAGATTAAGGGTTTCTTGTGGCGACGGAATTTTTTAATCGCTTCATTGCTGACTGCGCTAACAGGTTCTTTGCCATCCACAACGAATACTACAATATCCGCTTCTTCTAAAGCCACATCTATCTGTTTTAGTAGACTCATTTCCAAACCCTCTTTGCCGTGTAGGTCGAGTCCAGCAGTGTCTACCAAAGTAAAATCTACACCACTCCAAGTAGTGTCGACATATTGACGGTCGCGAGTCGTGCCTGCAACGTCTGAAGTAACGGCTAGTGGTTTCCTAATTATTTTGTTGATTAAAGTTGATTTGCCGGCATTTGGTTGTCCAACAATTGCAACTAAGGGTAGATTTTCTTTCATAGGTTTATTTGTTCTGTTTAGAAACCGGGGTTGATGAAGTAGATAAGCTATTGATAGTAGAAGTTGTAGTAGTGGGGATTCTCGCAGGAGGAGGAATGTATCTTGGAGGTTCTGCTTCAACCGGCGCATTTTGTCCAAGTACAATAATTATATCCACTTTATCTTTTGAAACGGTTACACCCGGCGGAGGGAGGTTTGCCTCAGTGGCTTTCAATTCATTTTTTAAATATTCTGCTGTTGCTGGTTTAGGGTTAGCTTGGTAAAGAATTGTTTGAGACAGGTTATCTTTAGTATAAGCAAGTTGGTAAACTTGGATTCCGGCTTCTGTGAGTTTGCGAAATGCGGTGTTGTAAGCTTGTGTGTTTGAAGTGGAGTTTGCCAGCCAGACAACGCTTTTTTCTGCAGCGAGATCTCCGATGGCAAAGCTATTTTTAAAATAATTTTTAATACTCTCTTCGCTTTTACAGGGGACTAGAACGTAAGCTCCGTTGGAAGCAAGAATTTGAGGACAGACCAAACCGGTTTCCGGATCCAAGCTTAAAGATGTAGTCCGCATTTCTTTATCTTTGATGAGGTGATATATTCTATATAAAGCGTTTGGTCTAATATTGGTATGAAAATGGTCTGCAAAAACACTAAGTAACTGATTAATATTATTAGCACTGGAAATTATATTGCCACCTAAAACCTTTTGTTTGAATGCTTCTATAATTTTTTGCTGTCTTAAACTTCTTGCAAAGTCGCTTCCTTCTATTCCGGCTGCATGTCTAGAACGGGCAAACTGCAAAGCCCTTGTACCATCTAGATGTTCATTGCCTTCTTTAAAAGTTATTGGCGGTAGATAGCCGAGTTTGCTGTCGGGATAGTTGTAGTCGGTAAAAGAATTTTGAATAGTGACGTTAATTCCACCGACTTGGTTTATAGCTTTTTCAAATCCCGAAAAATCCATAACTGCAAAATAGGGCACTGTGAGTCCGGACATATTTTCTACAACCGTTCGTGCCCACTTGCCGGCATTGTCCCAGTCTTCGCCTCTGCTAAAGTACCCGTAGGAAAATGCAGCATTAATTTTTTGTTCAGATTTGTCCGGTAACTTAACCCAGTAGTCTCTGGGAATAGATGTTAGTGAGATTTGTCCTATATCTGGACGAATTTGAGCGAGAATCATGGTATCTGTAAGTAGTGGGCCGTCGTGCCCTTCGCCGCCTATACCTAAAAGCAGGATATTTATTTGTCCTAAGTCTTCGCCAATAAGCCGTTCGCTACTTCCACCACCCCGAATTACGTCGGTGATCATAGATAAAAACGTCGTTTTATTTCCAACGAAAATTTTCTGCGATATGTTAGCTGCTCGAATAGTTACAGTAGCAACAAGAATTATTATTACAAGAATAATCAAGCCAATAATTCTTTTAAGAATGCTTTTCGATCCTTTTTTTTGCTTGGTATTCAGCAGGTTTATTGGACTAGGGCGGGTGCCACCCGAGTACACTGTAACCTTCGGAGCTTTATTGTTAATGGAGTCAATATTTTTCATTAATTTTATCTATGACTTTACATCTAATTATACCCGAAATCGCAGGATAAGTTAAGCCTTTAAATGAAATCTTGCAATGGTCTAAAAAACAGGTTATATTTCAGCAAGGTGAGTAGATTTTTTGTTGCATTGCTCACAGTCTTGCCTTGTTAAATATTTTGGTCATATAGCTCATTTGGTTAGAGCGTTGCATTTACACCTGCCCGACTTTGAATGGACCCGTAGCTCAGTTGGTTAGAGCGTACGATTCACATTCGTAAGGTCAGTGGTTCAAATCCACTCGGGTCCACCATTACAAAGTCCAGTCAGGCGGGTTGCAGAGGTCTCTGGTTCGAACCCAGATACGACCACCACTTCTTCGTCCGCCTGAGGCGGACTACGAAGTGCAAGCATAAAATTAATAGTGGATAAGCTATTAAATATAGTACGAAGAAGTGCCCTTCCAAGCTTTAGCGTTAGGGCAGGATTATATACTTTGAACCCTTTACAAAGTCTGTATTATCCGTAAAATAAGAATACGAGATTTAAATACATTGGAAGAAGCCTGAAGGGTAAATACTGAAAGTGGTGGATTAATTTTTTAAGACATTTTATATAATTTTAAACAAAAATATATGACAGCTTCTAATGGAGTGGAACAAGAAGGAAACAAAAATCAAGAATTGGAAATCCAAAATAGTAACCAGTCACAGTCGGTCGGATCTTTTATTTGGGATTTGGTTAAAATTTTAATTATCGCAGTAATAATTATTGTGCCATTTCGGACTTTTGTTGCTGAACCATTTGTAGTGTCCGGTGCTTCCATGCTTCCGAATTATCATAATGGTGATTATTTGATTATTGACCGCCTTTCCTACTTAACCGGAAGTCCAAAAAGAGGAGATGTGATTGTATTAAGATATCCTAAAGATAATACACAGTTTTTTATCAAAAGAATTATTGGTCTCCCAGGTGAAACTGTAAAATTAATTCAAGGTCATGTAGTGATTATAAATAAGGAATATCCCGAAGGTTTGAAGTTGAATGAACCATATTTAGCCAGTGCAGTTGAAACTCTTGGAAAACTTGACCCGACCAAGCTGGGTAGCGGTGAGTATTATGTGCTGGGAGACAATAGGACTGCCAGTTCTGATTCTAGAGTCTGGGGGATTTTACCTGAGGATGATATTGTTGGAAGAGTTTGGGCAAGAGTATACCATTTTAACCAAGCCGGTTTTATTAAAACTCCAACTTATTAATTAAAGTGGAATGCTTAAAGCCACTTTTAACTTCTAACTTTTACCATATTTATGGGTCGTCCAAAAAAAAATCAGAATACAGCCAGTAGTTATGTGCCAAAAAAGGTTCAGGGTTTAGAAGCCTTGGAAGATATTATTCCTGAGACAGATCAACTTTGGGGTGCTTTACTTAAGCGCGTCGCCAGATTTTCCAGGGTCTATGGTTTTGAACGAGTGGAAACTCCGTTACTTGAAGATGCTAGACTTTATGAATTATTTAACAAAACCACGCCAAAACAGACTCAACAAGTGGTTTCCGTGCAGTTGCCAGGAAAGCCCGTAGCCTTAAGACCGGATTTTTTGCCGAGTATTTTAAGAAGCTACTATGAACATAAAATTTATGAAAAATCTGCCTTGAGCAAATGGGGTTACGGCGGATTTGTGATAAAGCAGGATAAAGAGGGTCAGTTGATTAACGATTATCAGTTTGGTTATGAAGTCTTCGGTTTATTTAACCATTTAACCGAAGCTCAAGTGATTGGTGGGGTTTGGGAATTGTTGCAAAGTTTAGGGTTGAAAGATGCAACTTTGGAGATTAATCATATCGGGCAAGAATCTTGTCAGCTTGCATACGGACAAACATTGCAAGAGTTTTTAGCACCAAAAAAGTATCAACTTTGTGATGATTGTAACGAGCATTTAAGCGGACGTGTATTAAATGTTTTGCGATGTACTAATTTAGACTGCCAAGCCCTATTTAGCGAAGGTCCAGCGGTTTTGGATTTCCTCGATGAAGATGCTCGCAAGCATTTTACGAATATTTTGGAAGCTTTAGACGAATTAGGAATTCCATACCAGTTAAACCCACTTTACGCCGGGCCAGACGGACATAGTAGGACTAATTTAGTTATTAAGTACAAACACAAAAACGAAAGTATTATTTTAGGCGAGGGTGGTTATCATGACAGTCTAATTCAGAATCTTTGTGGTAAGAATTACTGTTGTTTTGGTTTTACAGGAAGCTTGAGTAAGATTAAGGAATTATTGGACTCCAATAAGGTTGAAGTTAGTAAAGAACAACATAACGACGTATTTTTGGTTCCATTAGGTGAGTTGGCTGCTAAAAAAGCTTTGCGTTTGTTTAAAGATTTATCTTCTGCACAAATTTCAGTGTATGACCATTTCGGTAACGCGGGCGTAAAAAATCAACTCAAAGCCGCGGAAGCCTATCACGCGCCAATTGCTTTAATTATGGGACAAAAGGAAGCAATGGATGAAATGGTTATTTTACGCGACGTGAGAAGTGGAATGCAAGAAGTTATTTCTTATGATAAAATAGTACAAGAAGTTAAAAAGAGATTGGAACGTTAATATTAATTAACTGGTCAACATATAAATTTTTATGCAAGATTGCGTATTCTGTGATATTGTCAATAAAATATTGGATTCCCAAATCTTATTTGAGAATGAAAATTTAATTGTAATTAAGGATATTTTACCTAAAGCCCCTGTGCATTTGTTGGTAATTCCCAAAAAACATATTTTAAGTGTAATTGATTTGCAAGCTGAAGATTCAGCTTTGGTAGGTGAGATGATTTTAACCGCCAAGGATATGGCTTTAAAATATGGTGTGAATGAAACCGGCTATAAACTGGTGTTTAATGTTGGACGTGACGGCGGTCAGGTAATTCACCATTTGCACTTACATCTTTTGGGTGGTAAGAACCTGGGAGAATAGTTTTTTAGAATTTAAGAAGTACGAATTTTTACGAACTTACGAAGACACTGCAAAACAGATGGCTTTGAATTCGTAAGTTCGTACTTTTTTCGTATTTTGTAACAAGAGTTTGACGGAATTAGCTTATTCTGGTATAGTTTCTGCATAATCTATTTGGAAAGGGGTGTATATTTAATGGTAGAAGTAAAAAAGAAAGATAACGAATCTTTTGACAGTTTATTGCGTAGATTTAACCGCAAAATTCAACAAAGCGGTGTTCTTATTCGTGCCCGTAAAACTCGTTTTTTTGAGCCCCCAAAGTCCCGTAATTTGCAAAAAGTTGCAGCTCGCAGAAGAACTCAAATAAAAGCTGAAAAGGAAGAGTTGAAGAAAATGGGCAAGCCAGTAGTAACTAAAAAATACGGCAGAAGATAGTCCTAACATGAAGTATGGATCAGGAATTATGAATCATGGGTTTTAGACTCAATTCGTAATTCTTGATTCCTAATTCTTGAAAAATAAAATTATGATTTCATTAGAACAAGTAGAAAAAGATTTGGTTTCCGCCATGAAAGCAAAGGATTCTATTGCTTTAGAAACCTTGCGTGGATTAAAAGTACGGATACAGAATGAAAAAATTTCCAAAATGAAGGACTTAAGTGAGTCTGATATTGTCGCCTTAATTAGAAGTGAAGTAAAACGCAGAAAAGAGTCAGCCCTAGCTTTTAAAGAAGGCGGTCGTCCTGAAATGGAAGAAAAGGAACTCGCTGAAGCATCGGTTTTAGAAAAATATTTACCAGCGCAAATGTCCACGGAACAACTGTCTGAGCTTATAGACAAAGCAGTTATAGAAAATAATTTTACTGCTAAAGATTTCGGTGTTGCTATGGGCAAGGTGAAAATGATTGTTGGTGACAAGGCAGACGGTGGCACAGTTGCCAAACTTTTGAAAGAAAAACTAAAATAATTTCAGGTTTCTAGTGTCTAGTTTCTAGTCACTAACAACTCGCAACTCGCAACTAAAATAAATGGCTAAAGAACAATACATTGTCGGTTTAGATATAGGTACTTCCAGTATTCGAGTTGTCCAGGCAAAGTCTGGACACCAAGATGCTGGTTTTAGTGTGATTGGTGCCAGTGAAGTGCCGTCCTTAGGGCTTCGCAAGGGTGTGATTATAGATATTGAAGAAGCTGTTTCATCTATTTCAAGCGCTTTGGAAAAAGTGGAGCGAATGACCGGTGTGCCGGTAACTTCTGCCAATGTTTCTGTATCTGGTAATCATATTACTTCCATTTCTTCTCACGGTGTGATTGCAGTCTCCAGGGCTGATGGGGAAATAACCGAGAATGATATTGTCCGTTGTATAGATGCTAGTCAAGCCATTTCTATTCCACAAAATAAGGAAGTTTTACATGTATTTCCAAAGCACTTTACTTTAGATGGGCAAACTGGAATTAAAGATCCATTGGGCATGAGCGGAATTCGTTTAGAGGTTGATACAATTATAGTCCAAGCGGGACTGCCTTTTATAAAAAATTTAACTCGTGCGGTTATGCAGGCGGGTTTGGAAATAGAGGATATGGTTTTGGCTCCTTGTGCTGCAGCTGAGGCGGTGTTAAACAAACGCCAAAAAGATTTGGGAGTTTGTTTGGTGGACTTAGGTGCTGGTACTACTAGTATTGCTGTATATGAAGAAGGGGATTTACTCCATACTATGGTTTTGCAAGTGGGAAGTATGCACATTACCAACGATATCGCCATTGGGCTCAGATGCAGTATTGAAACAGCGGAGAAGGTTAAGCTGGCATATGGACACTGTGATCCTAAAGCTGTAGATAAAAATGAAGAAATAGATTTGTCGAAGTTTGATAGTAGCGAAGATCAGTCGGTTTTAAGGAATTACGTGGTTGAAATAATTGAGGCTCGTTTGGAAGAAATATTTAGTATGGTTAACAGTGAGCTAAAAAAAATCCAACGTGATGGCAAGCTTCCAGCTGGAATAGTCCTAACAGGTGGGGGAGCTAACCTTCCTGGGATTGTTGAATTTAGCAAAAAGCATTTACGTTTGCCTTCTATTTTGGGTAAGCCACAAAATATAAGTACTATTATAGACCGTGTTGACGACCCAGCCTTTGCTACAGTAACCGGACTTGTGCTTTGGGGTGGTAAATATGCAAGTCCACAAGGGCAAGCCCAGTTTGGGGAAGTGGTAAAGAATATTATGTCTAACGAAGGAGTTGCCAAAATGCGAAAGTGGTTTAAATCTTTTTTGCCTTAAAACTTTTTATAATAAATAAATTAATTTCCTATTCTATATTTAGAATAGGATTTTTTTTGCCAAAAAAAAGAAGAGAACAAAACGGTCGGCTGGTTGGCCGAGACGCTTGTTCTCTTCAAGGTGCGCGGGAAAGCATGGTGTGCTCCTCCCGTTAGTAAACTATCTTAACGTTCCAGGCTCCGGCTTGCCGGAGCACGGCCTCCCAGAAGTTTTTGGAGGAATCGATCTCCGTCGAATGCGCTGCCGTTTTCGGGCAGTGCCAGGCGACATCGACTCCTTTGAGGCTCGGTACCGGCCGTTGGCTAGTGAGCTTGGTGATTACTTCGCCGTACTGTTCCTTCTTCGGCGGGTTCTTGTAGAAGTCCGCCATGGTGGAGTTTTCCAGTCCGTCGCTAAACACGAGCACTATCCGGTTGGAAGCGCTGGTGTTTTGGGCGAGGGCATTGAACAGACCGCTGGATAGCGAGCTGGCAGGTTTACCGGCACGTTTTTCCAGTACCCATTCAATCGGAGTAATTGTCGTCGGCGTACTGCCGGTAAGCGTCTGTTCTTTGCTGTTAACAAAGAACGAGTCGCTAAGGCGGTAAGCCGTGACTTTTACCTTGTCGCCGCGGGTCAGTATTTGGTCAACTCCTAGCCGGGCGAACTCTTCTTGGACTTGATCGACGAGCGTTTGGTTAACGCCGTCCGTGTCGTCCACGTAGAGCTCAACGCTCCAGGTTCGCGGCCGGTAAGCCGAGAACTCGGCGAGGAGTTTTTTGTACTCCTCAATTTTATCTGCTACTTCCTGGCGCCGTTTCGGGCGGAAGGAGGAAGCAGACATTTTCTGCGGAGGAATTTGAAAAGTTTTTTTCCATTCTTCCTGGCCGCGGAAAGTTGTGGCGAACTCCTGTGTAAGCGAGTCGCCGTTGTTGAGCCGACGGACGACTTCGTCCGTAAAGATTTTTTCAATCTCCACTTTGGTAGAAGGGCTCAGAGCGTCGCGCGTCATTGGGGAGAGTTCGATGGCATGCGGCTCGCCGCTAGTGCGGAAAGCGACAAACCATACCAGCCCGCCAATTAGGGCAAGTACCGCAAATCCCACAAGGGCAAACATTGCCCAAGGGGTGTTTTTCTGTTGGCCCCGGCCGTTGATGGCGCGGGACTGGGAGGGACGAGCTGCTCGCGGGTTCATTTGCTCCTCCAATCAAATCGCATTGCGCCGGAGCCTACCTTGGCGGCAAACTCGGCGGAAACTTGGGCAAGAACTTTCTGTTCAATAGCAGAAAAGTCCCTAATGCGTACATTGGCAGGAAGCTCAACTTGCGGTTGAAATTGCACGGCCTTGGCGACTAGGCTGTCGTCTTCCAAGGTGGGGACAACCTGGCTCTCAAAGAGCCGGTCGACTTGGGCAATTTTCACCGGATCAGTGAACTCGTCGACATCAAGGTCCTTTACCCTTGCAGCAATAGAGTTCGCCGCTTCTTGGCAAAGGGTGTGAAAGCCGTTACGAACACGCCGGTAGGCGCTTCGGTATTGGCCAACTAAGGACAAGTAGTCGGATGCGATTTCTTGCCGGTTGCGGATGTCGGTTGTTACTACATCGTCCGCTTCGTTCGCGGACTTGTTGTAGGTTTCCACCAGGTTGTTACGGTCAAGGGTGTAAGGATCATTGGGATCCGGAGCAGATAGCTCATGGATAGTTGCCTCGGTATGGGCAATTTCATCCACCAGCCATTGCCATTCATTCTGTTCACTAGCTTCGTACTTCGGCGCAAAGCGCCGCTCTATAAAATAGTAAACAAAAGCGAACACCGCCATGCCTACACTTCCGAACACGGCGTTCCAGCCGAAGTTCTTGGTGTCAGACATTGCAGTTGCCACACGCCATGCCACCAGTCCAATGGACCAGAGCACGAGAGTGGCAGTACACCAACGGGCAGTGTTTTGTACTCCTCGGGAGCAGTTTCGAACAAAGATGAGTTTTCCTTCTTTATCTTTAAGTCCTTTGGGATACTTGCGTCGGAAGGTATCCTTAGCGTCTTGGCACGCGTCGACAATGGCGGCATTACTGCCACCAAAGTAAGACGTGAGCGCCAGAATGGCCACGGTTATAAGTGACCAGGCAATCGCGGAAAGCGAGGAGCCCGAAAACTCAAACATGTCGTAGCCAGCCATCCCCTCAATGACAATGAGGAGAATGAAGACTAAAAAAGCCGAAGCGTAATGCGAACGATAGTTAACCGGCTGGATTCTTGCATCTGGGTCACCAGCCATAGTAATGGTGTGAATATCCAGACTCATTTCTAAATCTGGCTTTCTTTCCTCCAGTTGTTTGAGTTCCGTGATGCGTTTTTGCTCACGTACGAAACTCGCCGTGAGAACGCCGTGGAGTTGTTGTTCCAACCACGCGCCCAGCTGTTCCATTCGGCGGGTGTAAGACCCAATCAACGAGTCGGGATTGAACCCGGACATCGCCGAAGCCGCTTCGTTCTGGGTTTTAACCAGAATGTTGCAGGCGGACGATTCGAACTGTGCCCAGAGCGAAACCAACCAAGCGGCGATTTGGGAGAAAATTCCCATAAATCCCTCCTCTCGCCGAAAGCTTGAGGCAAATGCGTGAGTGCGGGATTTAAAGCCCGCGAGGCTTTTGATGAGAAACACCAACTCAATGGTTGGTATGTTTCGGGTTTCGATTTCCGGTGCCGTGTTGGCATCGGTTTCTTGCGCGGCATTGCTGCCACGCCCAAAAATGTTAAGATAGTTTTTCATATTGTACCTCCAGTACAATTTGTTAAAGAGCTTTGGTTTGAGAGGGTCGTTGTGTGGGCAAAGACTTAACTCTCGGAAAAAACTACTAAAATCAACAAAAACTGTGTGTAGCCACATAGCTAATATCTTCCATAAAATATGAAAATATGAGGTATTTGGGTACAACTATACATATTAAATTGACCATATATTATAGCATTTATTAGTTATTTTGTCAATATCTATACGTTTCTATATCTAAGTTATATTGACAAGTGGCCTAAAATTTGTTATAATGTTTAGTCATTATGCACTCAGTGCCTCTAATGATAAATTGTTCTTTAAATGTATCTGTAGGAGGATATAAACGTTACTTTTAATTTAGCTATTAGCTAATAGGTGTTAGCTTATAGGAAAAACAGAAGGTAATGCGGATAGGTGTCCTTTGCGGCAGTTACTCAAAGAGTAACTGCGAGTTAAAAGTTGAAAATATAAAGTTAAAAGGAATTTTGGTTCTCGATAATTTTGTACTATTAGACTTGCAACTTGCGACTTTTAGTCGCTGCCGCAGAGGACACCATTTAGGCGCTCCAAAGCAGGCAACCATTTGGTTGTTCTCTGGTAATTTTGATTTTTTTTGGGCTTACATAAATGTGTTAAGTTCATAACCGAAATCCAAAAACGCCCTAGGAGGCACTATGTCCCGCAAGAATCTTTTCGCTATCATCGCCAGCTTCGTGCTGGCGGTCGCTCTCTACTCCCAGACCCCTTCCGGGGATTTGATCTCTGTTCCGGCGCCCGATGCGCCGGATGCCAAGAAAGAAGCTGTCCCGGCTCCGGCTCCGAACGACCCGCCTCCGGCGGGAAGCGGAGCTGTTCCTCCCCAGAATGGGGACGGAACGAAAAAAGAAGAGGCGAAGAAGGAAGAGAAGAAGGACGCCAACAAGGCTGATCCTTCTTCGTCCAGCAAGTCGGCACCTAAGGACGATAACTGGTGGCTGCCGATCATTTGGTGGTTATTGGGTGTTTCTGCAGTGTTGGGAGTGGTATGGTATTTTTTTCTGCGCAAGCGGGGGAATCATCCGGTGGACACCATTGAACCCGCTGATGAGGCTGGTGAAGCTGCCGAGCTTCCTGCTCGGTTTCGCCCGCAACCGCCTGCCCCACCTGCTGCTCACCACCTCATCCCGTTGCTTTTCTTGCTCGGGGTGAGCGCTCTGAGTTCCCAGGCTGGTACGTTCTCGGATATTTATCCGCGGATTGGTGTCCCTGGAGTCGGATACAATGTCACCCTCAAGGGTGATTTCTCTGACGTATCCCAGATTCTGTTCTGGGGCAGCACCAATACCGGCGCCAGCAAGTGGGTTCATCTGAATTTGGATGCCCCTAAGTGCAACAGCAGCGAAATGGTTGGTCGGATTGAAATCCCGGCTGACATGAAACCGCTGTCTACACTGAGTCTTCGTCTTGTTAACCGCTCCGGCGGGAAGATGGAGTACACTGGAGTGTTTGCACTTGGCGAATCCACACAAGTGGCAATAGCGAAGTTGGGGCAGTATGTTGCTCCAACCACTTCCACTCCGCCCACCACGCCGACCGTAGTGAACCGCACCATCTACCAGACGGACGCGGCTACCAAAACCAAGCTCACAAATGTGGACGACCGCCTGACCAAGGCGGAAGCTGACATTAAGGTATTGAACGCTTGGTATCCCGACGTTGAAGATCTTGAAAAGGCCGTGGCAAAGGATCCGGAGCGCTTCCGGCAACTCGTTGCCAAGTATGCCCCGGCTTCGGCACCGGCGACCACTGTCAACCTGCAGCCCGTTATGGATCGCTTAACCGTGGTTCAGAACGATCAGCACAAGTTGGCCGGTCAGGTGAACCAAATCACCACCCGCCTCGGCCACGTCGAGGATCGGTTGGTCATGGCGGAGAACCAAACCGCCGAAAACCGCGAAACCATCGCGGTGGTCGGCGCTGCGACAATCACCCGCAGCAAGAAGAATGTGTGCCAGGTCTTTCACCGTCTCATTGAGACGGCGCAGATCCACGCCGATGCCAAGCCCCCCAAGGGCTGCGACAAAAAGTAACGTTTAGCCCTTCGCCAAGGATGGCGGGGGATGAAAATCAACGGGAAAGGGTTTCGCATTACGCGACTCCCTTTCCCACACTTTTTTTATAAATTGTTATGTGATATTTGAGTAATTAAGAAATTACTTTAATATTACCTAGTAATAGGTAAAAAATATTTAGGAGGAAATAGTTTACGGTTATTTACCAAGGCTCTTTAAGAGAAATAGGTAAATTTTCGAACAAATTGTGTGTGTATTTTTCGAGTGTCATCCCGAATGCAACTGAGGGATCCCTTTGTTAAAAAAGTTAAGGGATTCTAAGGATGTCAAAGATCCCGACTTTACATCGGGGCACTCACTCTGAATGACGCAGCTACATACCCAGTTTGTTCGAAAATTTCTACTTTTCCCTTTAAGGAGTTCCACATGTCCATTACACGGATCATGCTCGCGTTGTTCTCTTTGATTGCCATCGCCACCTTTACGGTGTCGGCGCAGTCTGCTGTTAACCTCTCGTCGGACAATCGCTACAATGCCTACAAAGGCATTAAGATTGAATGGCCGTCGTCAGAACCCGACCTCACGACTTGTAAGGCAGGCGAGTACTACGAACCGCAGGCCACTAACCTGGCGCGGTTCGCCACTCCCGAAGATCGGGTGAGACTCCAGGAACATGACGAATGTACCTGGATGATAACCACATCTGGCTGGCGCTGGGTTCTCCGGCGCGCTGGTACGAAGGTTGCGGTGGATAAAGAGGGAAGGGACTTGTACGACTTCGGTCGGGAGGATGGAAAGGTTTGCAAAAACCCACGCCCATTCTCGGTTCCTTACTTGCCACCTATCGCCGAAGCCCCCGCGCCCCCGTCGCCACCCGAGCCGTGCAACTGTCCACCCCCCGTGGTGGTAGTGCAGGTTGAACTCCCGCCCTGGGAGCCGGCAGAACTGGTGGCTATGCCTCCCGCACCTCCACCCCCGCCCAGCTTTGACTTCCAGGCCGAACTGGTCTGGGATAAAGAGGGTAAACGGTGGTGGTGGAAGTATACTCCACTGTTCTGTGTGGACGTCCGGGCCCCAAGGGACCTGTGGCGCCCCGCGCTGTGCGCCGCGGTGGCAGCCGGAGGTTACGCTCTTGCCGGAGGTTTCTCTGGCGGAGCAACACCGCTATATAAACTCCCGGCTTTGGGGGCGAACGTCCCGGTACCGTAACAATCTTTGTCCAACTAGTTTGGACGCGGTGGAGAGCTTATGCTTTCCACCGTATTTTTTTGTCTTTTTGTTATTTTTATGCTTTAATATATGTATATTGATTAAGATATAGAAACAAAATAATTTAAAGTTTTAAATAGTCTTATGGGAACTATTCGCGAAGGTTTAACAGGCGCGGGTTATAGGGAATCTTCACCAGAGGAACAGGAAACAAACGCTGAAAAACAGCGTATTGTTAAGTTGCTGTTGAATCCAAAAAATAGGTTCAGGGTGTCCATAGATTTTTTTTATACACCAGAAAAAGACCCAAGATTTTTACCTGAAAATTTAAACAAGAAACCCTTTAGGGATATTGTTTATGAGGATTGGCAAAGAAATTTGGCTGAAAACAAGTCCAAGCAAAAATTTGACGCTACCAATACAGAAGAAAATTGGAAAACTGAATTTGAGCAAGAATGGCTAACTGAACATAATAAAGATGAATTAATAGCTAATATACAGGAATGGATAGATGTTGAGAGTGATGAAAATGTAAAACAGCAATATGAGGAGTATTTAAATCGTTATCGTTCTACTATTGAAAGGTACGAAAACCTGCAAGCTACTAAAACAGCATCTAAGTTAAAGAATGAGAGTGATCCAAATAGGGAAACCAGCAAGTTTTTAGGTGCAAAACCTGGGTTTCGAAATCCAAATGCTAATAAATGGTTTGAAGGTCTTGAACGTGTGGATGAGCCTAGGTTTGCTAAAGCAAAAGCACAATTTAAATTAATAATTGAACAAGATTTTAATAGTGATTATAAAAAGTTTTTAGATTCCGGAACTTTTACACCAGTGGCTAATAAAGCTGAGCTTGGCTTAACTATTGCACTAAATTTTGTCGCTCAAGAAGCTTTGCTTAATCAAGGAAAAATTACTGAGTTTGAGGAGTATAAAAAGTTTTTAGAGTTACCAAAAGAAAAACAGGTTGAATTTTTTACAGAGCAAGGTATAGACGTAGATGGAAAGACGGTATTGGCTTTGTTAATAAAAAGAATAAAACTCCTTTTAGAAAGTAAAACACAAAATACAAAAAAGGTGGTATTAAAGCCGGTTCGGGATATTTCACCTAAACCAGAACCGCAGGAGTCACAGACTGAGATCCCAGTGGTTATCGATTATGGTTTTAAGCCCAGTGAAGGTTTAAATAAAATGATTAATAGAATTCGAAAACAATCTCAAAACAACGATTACGATCCAGATTCTGAAATTGGATTATAATAATAATTTTATGGAAATAAACAATAACTTAGCACAAATAAACCCGCCCTTGTATGCTTTTTTGGACTCTTGTTTGGTGGAAAAAGGAGTGAAAGATATTCCAGATAGTTTAAAAGAACAGATGATTCAAGATTTGTCCCAGCGTTTGCAATTGTGGCTTATGCAGGCAGTGGTAATGCATTTACCTGAGGAAAACGCATTGGAGTTTGAGCAACTTATGGAAAGCGGTACGGAGCAAGAAAAAATAATGGAGTTTTTACAATCTAAAGTTTCAAATATAAGCCAAATTTTTGAGCAAGAAATGTTAAATTTTAAACGAGCCTATTTGGGCAATTAAACTTATGTCAAGAAAACCACAACCCGAAGGTTTTAGGCACGACTCAAAGTTACAAGATAGAGAAGATTACTCTGTTCCTAGGCATGAAAGGTTTTTAGGTATAGCTGAAGATAAAGAAGACGCAAAGCGCTCTAAAAAAGGAATAAAATCTAGAGAAAGACAAGGTGTTTTTGGAAATGAAAAAAAAGGTGCTGAAAAAAAGCCAAAAAATCAAGCCGAAATTACCCATGTTAGAAATGAAAATGAGAAAATAAAAGCCGAAAATGAAAAAGCAAGAGAAGTAGTCAAGCAGGTAAAAGAAGCTTTGGACGGAGCTTTAAAATTGGTATTTGCAAAACGTAAAGGAAAGCAGATTAGTGACAGTGAAAAAACTAGGTTAGCTGTTATCTCGCAAAGAGTTACTGTTGCTAGCAATGGTTTAGAACAATTTAAATTGCAACGCGATGTTGTTATAAACGGGGTATTGCAAAATAGAACTGAACTTATTGAAGTTCAAGATTTAATGTCGGCCTGTGTTAGAGATGTTGAAGCTTTAAAATCTCAAGTTGAAGAAGTAGGGCAAATTACGGCATTGGCTAAAGAAGCGAATAGTGAAGTGTTAGATGGAGACGGGAAAAAAGCAAAGTGGAGAAAGAAACTTCAAGGTGTTAAAAATATCAAGATAAAAGCAAAAATTATTGCCAGAATGCAGGAGTGGCAACAGCTTGATGAAGCCAGAGGTGCCAAATACGATAAAAACTACGAAGATTCACAATTAGGTGAAGCTTGTTTTCAAGTATTTAAAGAATATAGTCAAGATCAGTTAGGTAGATTTGAGAAAATTGTGGGAGAAAAAAATAAAGAAATAGAAAAATTTAAAAAATATTTAAAAACCATAGACGATTCTTCTATTAATTATTTTCAATTTCATTTTAAAAAAGCTGTTAAAGAGTTAAATGCACTTGAGCAAAGTACTCAAGATTATTTTAATAAAGAAGAGGCGGGTAATATTGCGATTGTTGAAAATTATAGAAAGTTAATTTTAGAAGAATATGAAAGTGAATTACCTGAAAATTTTAATGATTTAAATAAAAGAGATCAGGATTTAATATTGGCAAAGTTAGCTTTTGAAAATAGAATTCTTTTAAATTTTCCAGAGGAGAAGGCGTTGTTGCCAGACCTTGAACCTGTTTACGATGAAGTAGTAAAAGTTGAACAAAATATAAATAATGGCAGTAAAATAGATGTCTCTCGTTTGGAAAATTACGCACCAGTTGATTTAAGTGAATTTGCACCAAAAGAAGAAGAACATATTTTACAAAATACTAATCCACCTTACGATATTGAAAACTTAGCATTTTCTTTACCAGAAATTCCAAAGGGGATAGACAAGAGAATATTTCTAATAGATATTTCTGCGATCGCAGAACGTATGGCAAGGAGTAAGGCAGAGGAGAGATTCACAAAAGAATTTGACAAAAAGGGTGGATTTTTTGGTGCGGTAAAAAATGCCTGGAAGGGGTTAAGTGAAAATCATAAACGTATAAAATACTACCAAGAAGCTATAACAGAAATTCAAACCGATAATAACTTAATGCGGGCTATTTCAGAGCGAGTAAGTGGACAGCCAGTTCCTGGTGGTGGAACAAGAATTTCTGCTGAATACTTACAAATATTGGGCAGTGTAGTTGAAGAGTATAAACATGAAGTTGCCGATGCACAAAGGGAAGTGGGGGACAGTCTTAAAGATGACCCTGAAATTAAAGGTAAGTTTGCAGAGTTGTTGCATAGATACAGAACTAACAAATGGGATGGGGCGGCATATCAAGGTTTGGATAAACGTGCCTCGGTAGAATTATATGTAAAGGAAAAGATTGCCCCATATATTAATAAGCAATCAACTGCAAAATGGACTCAGGATATAGACAGACTTAAAGAAGCTAAGGGTCTTTTGTATGCTAGCAATTTTTATGAAATGCTTGAGTCTATAGATAATCAATATAAAGGACAAATAGATCAAGCTGTAAAAGAGTTGATGGAAAAAAATCCTGAAGCTAATATTGAAGCAATCAGAGAAGCTATAGCTAGTCATGTAGAAGGAGTGCAGGGGCTAGACTTAAAATTAGGACTAAAAGAAAGAGATTTGGTAAACAATAGACCAAAGGGTATTTTGAATGTATACGAGAGAATGGTAAATTTTGGTGAGAAACATACTGTTCTGGGTAAAGTAGTAATGAATCCATTTGTAATTGGCGCGGCAGCAACCTTAGCTGGTAATGGAGTACAGCGCGCTATTAAATGGGCTGCAGTTGGTGGTGCTGTGGCAGCAGGAGCTAGTGGTTTTTGGGTTCCTTTGGGTGTTGGCGCAATGGCTGGCGGTGCTTACCGTGCCTTTAAGCGAAGTAAGGATGTTAAGTACGATACAGCCCAGGAATTAAGGCATCAGACCCTTGGTGGAAAGCCAAGTGAGGTTTTAGGTGTAAGTAATGAACGCAATTATGGAACAGCTATAATGGCTTTTAGTGAAGCCTTATTACAAGTGGGAGCAATGAAAGGCAAGACTAGTTTTACAGACATAGAGAAACAACAGCTGGCTCAAATTTATGCACGTCTTCAATTAGAACATGACACTTTAGTTTCCAATAAAAAAGAAGAATTTAAGTTAGACTTATTTAAGACCGATGAAGAATCAGGTAAAAAGTATGGAACAATAGCAGTAGAAAAATCTAAGTTAAAAGTGGAACTTAAAAAATTAGGAATTACCGAAACAGACTTACAGACTTTAATAGACCAAGAAAAAGTTAATTTGGTTAAGTTAATTGCTGATGTAAATAAAGAACAGGACAGCTTTAGAAGAAAAGAAATGTTAAAGTCAGGAGCAATGGGCGCTGTTATGGGTGTTGCTGGTGGGGTAATTGGACAGCAGGCTAGTTATGAATTGGGTAGATTGTTTGGCTCGGAATATATGAATACTCACGGCACAATGTTGGAAAAAGTTCTTGGTTTTAAACATGGCTTATTTGGTAATGCTGGTGGAGATAAAATAATTAGTCCTGCTACAATTGTACCGGGATCAGGGCTTGCAAGATCCTCAACAGAATGGTTCCATAATATGCGTGGGCATATAAGTGGTGGGGAAGTAGACACTATTCATACTCAAAATTGGTATGATAACCCAGATATGTCTGATCCTCACGTGCATAATAGAAATGAGTTACAATTTCATATTAGTAAAGATGCCAGCGAAGCATTGCACTTTAAAGTACCAGTTGAAGATAATAACTCGTGGTTAATTCATAGTAAAACTCTAAACTTTGCTGATGTAACAAAAGCCTTTGCCGATGGTAGAATAAAAATGATTTTTGTGCCAGATGGTGCTCACCCAGAAAGTGCTGTGGTTTTAGATGTGGACCCAACTACCAAGGAAGTAGTTATTCCAAAAGGCAGTAATTTAAGGGGGTTGTTCGACGAAAAAACTGGTAGACCAAAAGGTACTGGGTTCTTTGGACTCGCAGAAAGACAGGGAACAAGTAAAAATTATATTTGGATAAACAGCGAACGGAATAATGGACAGAATATAGATTGGGGTAAAACCAGTGGGCCAGGTAAAGTTGTGCCTGCAGAATTTGGCAAGGGTGATGTTGAAGATTTTGACAACCTCACAATTCCAACAGTTCCCCCAGAGCGTAAAGTATTTATGAGGCCAGAAGAAAGAGCTAAGTTTGAAGAACAGAAGAAGCAGAAAGAAGTAGGAGAGGCTGGAGACAGTGCTTTACCTCAAGGTAGGGCAGAAGTGTTGCAGGGAAGAAATAGGGTTAATTTTACTCAAGAAACTCATAATAATTCAGAGCTTAGTGAAGCGGGGGAGGCAAAGCTAGAACAAAGATTAAGGGAAGAAAATAAAGATTTAATAAATCCAGAAAGGATTACACAACTTAGAAGAACTTATCAGCTTGACCTAAGTCCTGAACAAAAAAAGTCTTTTGGCATTAACTTTCAAATTATTAATGATTGGCAAAATTTTGAAGATAATGCAATTAAAAAAGCAAAAGAAGCTGATAAAAAAGAATTACATGCAAAGTATGGTAAAGAATTAAAGGGGCATCATCATGAACATGAGGATGATGTTAAATATGTAGTTATACATTACGAAGGACCTGCAACTCAAGAATATATTGCAGAGCTAAAAAAATTAAATGAATCAGTTGCCACTATAGAGAATAAATATAAAAGAATTGAAGAGTTAAATAAATCAATTAAAAAAATACTTATTGAGGAAGATACTGAATATGAGGGAGATATAGATGATTTAACTCAAGAGTTTGAGGATCTTACCGAAAATGAATGGGACAAAGATTTTGATTTGGTTAAATACAGAAAAAATTATAGATCTAAATTAAGAAAAATTTCAAACGAAAAAGAAGCTCAAAAAACCACTGCTTCAGCACCAGCTCCAGCAAAACCAGAACAACCTAAAGACAAAATACCTGAAGGTACATTTAAGACGGAATCGGGTTCTACAAATGAAGCAGATGAATTTGGTAAATTAACAGAAGTCTTAATTCAATCGACAGGGCATAGAGTTCACTTTAACGAAAATGGGGAACAGGTTCCAGATGCAGAAAAGGTAAAAACTGTAAAAGTTTTTCAAGAAGCATTGAATTTGTTATCTAAAGAAGATAGAAACAAAATTCTAGGAAAGTATAATTCTAAACATAAGGGCACGCCATTTGCTAGAGGAATTATTATAGGTTTTCCAACTTCAGTTTCTAGATTAGAATTTTCTAAAAATGACGATACTTTAAGAATCCCTGCAAATATAACAGCAGAGCAACTAAAAGAATTCTTATTAGAAGGTTATAAAAAAACAATTGAGCGAAGACAGGCAAGATTGGAACAACAAAGAGCATCGGAAGGTGTAACAGAAGGGAAGCCTGTACCAGGCGTGCCAAAAGAAAGACCTCCAAGAACATACGCTAAAGGTAGAGTTAAAAAAACTGAATAATTTACAAACTATTAGCCCTAAAGTCCTAGACTTTAGGGCTAATAGTTTGTAAATTTACCAAACTTGCCAAAATATTTGTAATATCTGGCAATTGTGTTATAATTTTATAAATAAAGCTGGCGAAAAGAATAGGTATAAAAAGCCTTAAAAATCCAGTTAAAAATCAAAACAAAAATTCAAGCAAAATTCTCCTATTATAACTGCTTGCCAAATAGAATCTATAATTAAAGATTCTTAGGTAGTAGGGCTAATAAAAGAAAGCTTGATTTTATTTTTTATATCTATTATTTTCAAATAAATTTATCATGAACCCCATTATAAATATTAATAATAGTAGAAATATATCAAAATTGTGTTTTTTTAAAAAAGATGGAAAATTATAATTATGAAAAATTTTAACGGGGTAAAAAAAACTATGGAAGTAAAACCAAAAATTGAAACCTTTGCGCGGATTAAGGTTTTAGGAATTGGAGGCTCCGGCACCAATGCAGTTAACCGCATGACGCAATTAGGAATTAAGGGTGTAGAATTTATTGCCGTTAACACAGACGCACAGGCTTTGCATAATAACCAAGCTGACAGAAAAGTACATATTGGAAAAACTACAACCAAAGGTTTGGGTTCAGGAATGAATCCAGATTTAGGTAGGCAAGCAGCAGAAGAGAGTGTAGAGGAATTAGAAGAAGTTATAGATAATGCTGATATGGTTTTTATAACCTGTGGACTTGGTGGTGGAACCGGAAGTGGTGCTGCTCCTATTGTGGCTGAGCTTGCTAAGAACAAAGGAATCTTGACTGTTGGTGTGGTTACTAAACCTTTTACTTTTGAAGGTAGCAAAAGAAAAGAAGTTGCTGAGGTTGCTTATGATAATTTAAAAGATAAAGTAGATGCAATTATTTCTATTCATAACGATAGAATTCTACAAATTATAGACAAGAAAACTTCTTTAATAGATGCATTCAAAACTGTAGACGAAGTTTTGAGACAGGGGATTGCCGGAATTTCAGATTTAATTACCACTCACGGAATTGTGAACGCAGACTTTGCAGATATTAAATCTATAATGCAAGATGCAGGAACTGCCCTTATGGGTATTGGTAGAGCCAGCGGAGAGACCAGAGCACAAGATGCCGCTAAGGCCGCTATTAATTCTCCGTTACTTGAAATGACAATAGACGGAGCTAAGGGAGTGCTGTTTAATATTACCGGTGGAACTTCACTTGGAATGTTTGAAATAGACGAGGCTGCCAAAGTAATTACAAAGAGTATTGATAGTGATGCAAAAGTTAAATTCGGCGCGGTTATAGATGACAGTATGGGAGAAGAAGTGCGTATTACAGTTATTGCAACCGGATTTGATGAAAGCAGTAAGCGTATGAGTCCAGTTACTATGGTGCTTAATGAGCCTGCGCAGAAGCCAAAAATTCAGGAGCCGAAATTTGTAAATCCGCTTCCGCCAATTGAAGTTCGTAAACCAATGTTTAATCCAAAACCTGCACCGCCAATTGAAGTAGAAGAGTCTCCGGCTTTCGACGGATCTTCCAGTGAAGATGAGCTGGACATACCCGCGTTCATAAGAAAGAAAATGAAGTAATTTACGAAGTACAAAATTTTACGAACTTACGAATATAACACCAACTGTTTTAACAAGGCAGGATTTAATTTATCCTGAATTGAGTTATAAAATAGTTGGTGTTCTTTTTAATGTATATGGTCAGTTGGGTTATGGGCTATATGAAAAAATATATCAAAAAGCTGTTGCTTTAGGTTTAAAAAAAGAACGATTAAATTTTTCTGAACAATTATATGCACCAATAATATTTGAAGGTAAAGTAGTTGGAAAAAATTATTTCGATTTCCTAGTAGAAGGAAAAGTTGTAATAGAATTAAAGAGGGGAGATAAATTTGCGAAAGCTCATATAGACCAAGTTTATAATTATTTAGTTGCAAAAAATTTATATCTCGGAATTCTTGCATACTTCGGTCCCAATGGACTACATTATAAACGCATATTAAATAGGCAAATATCACGCGCTTGAATTCGTAAGTTCGTACATGTTCGTATTTCGTAAACTCTATAAAATTTGAATTGACTTTTTCCTCTAGCTGTGCTATAATATATATAACGTTGATTTCAAAGGTCGAAAGCATTGTATATAGATGCTTGAAATCCTTCGTAAATGAAACAAAAAATTCTGTTTCAAAATAAAAAAACAATTAAATAATATTTTTTAAGGCAAGAATAAATATTGTCTTTATGTTTTATTTAAGGAGTTTGTGCGCAACCACTTCTTCCTCTGCTCTATTTTAGAGGTTAACATAATTACAGTAATCACCTTAAAAAGGGGAGTGCATTTTATGACACAAGAAACACCAGCAAAAGTTTTTAGTTTGCTTGGGGTTGCTTTAACTTCAATGTTTTTTTTGTTTGCAGTTTCCGTTACCAACGCGAACTTTAGTCAAACAGAAAAAGCATTTCCTACTGCGTTTAATCCTGACGTAGTTGTCGCATCGCTGGATAGCGTCGCCAATGGCTTTAGTAAATTTGTTCAAGCAAATTTAGTTCAGCCAGGAATTCAAAGTTATGTAATTGGCCAAGACAATATAAATTATATTATAGATGAAGCAGCTCCAGATATTTTAGCTTACACTGGATTAACTCAACTTGCAGAAGTAAGTACACAGACTCAAGAAGTTTATGTACCACAAGTTGCAGGTGCTTCAACACAAATTGTAGAAAGTAAATATTATCCAGCACAGGGAGATATGGGATTGTTCTCACTGCTAATTGGAAACTAAACCGCAGGTACGCAGATAAAAAAGATTACACAGATTGCGTACAATTAAAAATTAGGAAAGGCAAAAGTAAATACAAATTTTAAAAACTCCAAGGCTGTGCCCCCTTGGAGTTTTTTATTTATAATTTATTGAACTTGATTTATTATAAAATTTAAGGTAAATTTATTTACCAGCAAGTTGCTGAATTTGTTAAGGAGGCATTTATGCCAAACCAGATTGTTGAAGGGAAGACAAAAATTATTACCGAGCTCGATGCTTTGACCGGTAAGGTAGTGATTCATTCCAAAGATGACATTACCGCCGGCGACGGAAAGAAGCACGATGTCGTGCCTGGAAAAGGCGCGGCGTCTACTCGTACAACGAGTAACGTGTTTCGCTTACTCAAGATCTGCGGAATTCCGGTTGCGTTTGATGAGCAGGTAAACGATGTGAAATTTGTCGCTGACCGTTGCTCGATGATTCCTCTGGAGGTTGTTGTTCGCCGGCAGGCGTACGGCTCTTGCCTCGAGCGGAATCCTCATTTCAAAAAGGGACTCGTGTTTCCCCAGTTGAAATACGAGCTGTATTTGAAAACCAATGGACGCAAGTGGGGTGAATATGACCTTGTGTGTGATGATCCCCTCATAAAACTGACAACTGAAGGACAGTGTGAGCTCTACAACCCACACACGTCCATCCATGGCGCGAAGCCGTTCCTGACGCTTGATGACTGGCCGCTTAAGGATCAGCCTGGGGTAAGCGATCAAATCTACCAATACGCACTCCAAGTATTTTTGATCTTGGAAAAGGCATGGTCGTTGCTTCGCGGAACTTTGATTGACTTCAAGTTGGAGTTTGGACTTCTTCCCGACAACAGCGTCGTGCTTGCCGACGTCGTCGACAGTGACTCGTGGCGCGTGCTTTTCGAAGGCGTTCATTTCGACAAGCAGTTTTACCGGGAGGGTGGAGACGTTCACAAGCTCTTGGAAAAATACGTTCAAGCCGCCGAGCTGACCTCGCGGTTCGCTTTGCCTAAGCAGGCAATGATTTTTTGGGTGGGTTCGCCCAGCGACAACTGTCAGAAAATGTTTGATGCCTATAACCGCTATTCCGTGCCTGGGGTGGAGTTATATCGTGTCGAAAGCTCTATGCACAAGGCGCCAATCCAAAGCATTCAGTCGCTCAACGCGAAGTTGGCGCAAGTCCCTGACAGTGTTGTTATTGCCTTCATTGGCATGAGTAACGGCGCTGGTCCGGCGCTGGCGGCGAACTGTACCGTTCCGGTTATTGCTGTGCCGGCGAATATGGTCGATTTCCCTGAAGATGTTTGGTCCTCGCTGCGGACGCCGAGCAATGTACCTCTCATGACAGTAACTGATCCTTCCAATGCTGTTTTGGCTGGGCTACAAATTCTGGCTATGCGGAATCCGGCGCAGTATGCGAAATTGCGTTTTGCTCAGGAACAACGTCTCGTGAATTTTTTCACTTTCTAGCTAATCTAGCCAGCTAACTTAGAACGCAGGGTCCTGGAGGAACCCTGCGTTTTTTATTTTGAATATAATATAATTTTGTGGATATCTAGTTAATAAATTACCTAAATTCTTTAAAACCTAATATTTTACGGGGCTTGAATTAAACTATATGTAGTATTATAATAAATATATATCTACTATATGTAGTATATTTTGAGAAACTTACAGAGGGTCGGGGAAATAAAAATAAAACAGAAGTAGGAGAATATAAATCGCTTAAATACACGATTAAATAGAGTTATTGCATATTATTGTAATGCAATGCTTATTTTTTGTCCCCAAAATTCAAAAAAACACAGTTAATTGCCCGGTTCCACTCAAATTTAAAAGTATTAAAAATAAAATATGCTTTGTCCAAATTGTCAGTATCAAGACACAAAAGTTATAGACAGTAGGCCAGTAGACGAAGGTACCGCTATTCGTAGGCGTAGAGAGTGTGAAAAATGCGAGTTTCGTTTTAGTACCTATGAAGAAATTGAAATCCTAGATTTGTCGGTAATTAAAAAGGGTGGGGCTAAACAAATGTTCTCTAAAGATAAGTTAGAAACCGCAATTAAAAGACCATTTGAAAAACTCCCGCATACAGAAGAGACGTTGCGTAAACTACTTTCCTCTATAGAAATAGAAATTCAGAAAAAAGCGAAAGACGGAGAAATAAGTAGCTTGGAAATAGGGGAAATAGTTATGAGGAAAATAAAGAAAGTAGACAAAGTTGCTTATATCCGTTTTGCTGCAGTGTATAGACAGTTTGAAGATGTAGATGAGTTTAAAGAAGAGTTGCGCAAGCTGTAAACTTGCAAATCTAAATTCTAAATATCAAATTCTAAAAGAACCTAATAATAAATTTAATTAAGCAGTCCATTTGTCCGAATGGAATTAATGCTGGAAAATAAATCAATATGCAAACCAAAGTAAACTTGCAAGAAAGAACCAAGAACGCCCTTTCTGAACTCGGCGAAAAAATATTTTTAGACCGCTATGCAGTTAAAGATGTAAAGCGCGAAACTTTAGCAGTAGGAGACACTGTAGTGGTATTAGTTAACCCAAAAACCGGACAACGTGAAATTGGTATTATAGACAGCATAAATTCGGACACTAGAGAAGTTGCAGTAAGAATGAGAGACGGACAAATTGAGCACAGAACTATAGAGCATTTGGACAAGCCTCTTGAGTTAGTCCCAGAACAAATGTTTGATCGTATTGCCAAGCATATCGCCAGCGTAGAAAAAACTGTAGAAAAGAAAACAGAATGGGAAGAAAAATTCCGCGCTCTTATGGACGACTGGAAGTACGTTCCAGCTGGTAGAATTTTTACTGGTGCAGGTACCGGACAGAATTTAACATTTTACAACTGTTACGTTATTCCACATCCAAAAGACAGCAGACATGGAATTTTTGAAACCTTGTCACAAATGGCAGAAATTATGTCTCGCGGTGGTGGAGTGGGTATTAATGTATCTTCTCTTCGCCCACGCTATGCTTACGTTAAAGGTGTAAATGGTAGAAGCAGTGGAGCTGTATCTTGGGCTTCGCTCTACAGTTTTGTAACTGGTCTTATAGAGCAAGGTGGAAGTAGAAGAGGAGCTTTAATGCTTATTTTAAACTGCTGGCACCCAGATGTTTTAGATTTTATTAATGCCAAAAAAGAAGCTGGTAAAATTACTAACGCAAATATTTCTGTTGGTATTACCGACGACTTTATGGAAGCTGTTAAGCAAGACAAGCCATGGGATTTAATTTTTCCAGACACCTCCGACCCATTATATAAAGATAAGTGGGATGGTAATATAAAGCGCTGGCAAGAAATTGGTGGAAAAATTATAAAGCATAAAACTGTTCGTGCTGCTGATATTTGGGAAAATATTATTTCTTCGGCTTGGTCTTCTGCTGAACCGGGTATGTATTTTATAGATCGTGCTAACTATTATAGCAACTCTTGGTATTTTGCAGACTTGCCATGTACTAACCCTTGTGGTGAACAGCCTCTTCCGGCTTGGGGTGTGTGTAACTTAGGACACGTAAACTTGTCTCGCCATATTAATAAAAATACTGGCGAGGTAATGTGGAATGAATTGAAGCAAACTGTACAGTATGCGGTACGCTTCCAAGACAATGTTATAGACGCTACTCCTTACTTCTTTGACGAAAATAAAAATCAACAATTAAGCGAGCGTCGTGTTGGTATGGGTACTATTGGACTCGCAGAAATGTTAATTTATAAAGAGCTACGCTACGGTAGTCCGGAAGCTGTGGATTTTATAGATAAGCTATATCAGTTTATTGCCGTGACTGCTTACGAAACTTCAATTGAATTAGCTAGAGAAAAAGGTGCTTTTAAATTTTTTGAAGCAGACAAGTTTTTACAGTCCGGGTTTATGAAAAATATGCCGGAGTATATTCGCAATTTGGTAAAGCAATACGGAATTCGTAATGTTACCATAATGACTCAGGCTCCAACTGGAACTGTGGGAACTATGGTGGGAACTTCAACAGGTATTGAACCATTCTTTTCTTGGACTTATTTTAGAAAGTCTCGCTTGGGAGTCCATGAGGAGAAAATTAAACTGGCCAAGGATTGGCAAGATAAGCATCCCGGACAAGAACTGCC
Source organism: uncultured Candidatus Saccharibacteria bacterium (assembly GCA_964348935.1). Taxonomy (GTDB): domain Bacteria; phylum Patescibacteriota; class Doudnabacteria; order UBA920; family UBA920; genus PALSA-1336. The sequence goes on from CAYGEJ010000007.1 coordinate 31,214, forward strand.
AGAGTACTTTGCAACAGCCATGAGCCTTGCTCCAGAGGAGCATGTAAGAGTGCAAGCTGCTGTTCAACGCTGGACAGATTCGGCAATTTCCAAAACTTGCAATGCACCTGCGGAGTACACTATTGAACAAACCAAACAGTTATATCAATTAATGTACGATTTAGGTTGTAAGGGTGGAACTATTTACAGAGACGGAAGTCGTGACGAACAAATTTTAGCAACCGACCACAAGAAGTTGGGCAAGGATGCATCTGATCAGGTACAGGCCAAGCAGGATTCCGCCTTCGCCAAGGCTACGTCGGACAAGGCGGTTGAGACAGGAGCATATCCAAAAGAGGTTATGTCTATCTCAGGTGATAATTTGCAAATTAAACTTGCACCAAGAATGCGCCCAGACACTATGCACGGCGTAACTTACAAAATGAACACTGCTTATGGTAATTTGTACATTACTATTAACGAAGACGCACAGGGGCCATTTGAAGTTTTTGCAGCACTTGGAAAAGCTGGTGGATTCTTTAGCGCACAAACTGAAGCTATTACTAGAATTATTAGCCTGGCTCTTCGCTCTAACGTTGCAGTGGAAGAAGTTATAAACCAACTTAAAGGTATTCGTGGACCAGATGTAAGCTTTAGTTCCGAAGGCGTAGTGTTCTCTTTGCCAGACGCTATTGCTAAAGTTTTGGAAAAGCATATTAAGAGACATGACAAGCAACTTTCTTTGGACCTTCCAGCATCTAACAATGCAACTCACAGCAGACCTTCCGACTTACAACTAGAAACTAGTGTGCAGTTAGAAGAGAAGGTAGTAGAGACAATTAGCGAAAATAAAATTAAAGCTAATGGAACATTAACTTACAAGAAGACCGAAAAAATTTCTATTGCGAATTTAGGTAATGCCCCAGTTTGTCCAACTTGTGCCAACATGCTCCAAATGGCTGAAGGATGTATGAAGTGTGAGTTTTGTGGGTACTCAAAATGTGGCTAGGCGTGAATATAGAATATCGAATCTAGAATTATGATAACAAGCGGCCGGCTTACCAGCCGGCCGCTTTAAAAATATATGAATGAATATAATAGAAATCCAGAATTAGAAACAGAAAACTTATTTGAAGATCAACTAATGGTACTTATGGAAAAGATGGGTGCTAATGATTATCAGAAGTGGATATTTGAAAGCAATAACGAGTTGTTATTTTTTTCTAAACAAGAACTATCTAAGTATAAATTTTGGCATATTTTTGTAGGCGGTATTTATGGTAATAATGAAGAGAACCCTTTTGGCGATTTACCAAGTGAGCATTCGTTATTAAAAGCTGTAGATATAAAGTTAAAAGAATATGAAAGCAAAACCTAAAAAACTAAAAATGCCAACAAAGTTTAGTGACGAGCCTAAGGGTTTGGTTATTTGCTATATTGGAGCGGGTAAGGGTAAAACAACTGCAGCTATGGGTATGGCGGTAAGAGCAGCGGGTGACGGCAAGGACGTTTGTATTTTGCAATTTGTAAAAGCCAAGGGCGCATCATCTTCCGATATAAAAGAAGGCGAGTGGCCAGTAAGTAGTGAAATTAATTTTTTTAACAATGCAAAAACTGAAAGTGGGATTGGTAAAATTGACAACGAACAGTTAGGTTTAGGTTTTGTTGGAATATTGGGAGACAAGAAAGAAAAAGATATTCATATTAAAGCTGCGCTGGACGGTTTAAATAGGGCTCGGGAAATTCTGGTATCGAACAAATACGAACTAATTATTTTAGACGAAATTATTTCGGCTTTAGAGGTTGGGTTAATTACCGAACAAGACATTGTAGATATTATAAAAATTAAGCCAGCTCTTACACATTTGGTAATTACTGGACATAATCACTTTCCAAAAATTTTAGAATTATGTGATTTAGTCACAGAAATGAAAATGATCCAACACCCATATTATAAAGGGATTTTGGCACAGAGGGGGATAGACTATTAAAGCAGTGACAAGTGACTAGTTACTAGTGACGAGAAGGGGCAAATTACAAGCATTTTTGTGTCATCCTGAATATATTTTGGGGATCCATGTTCTATTATTCTGGATTCCGAAACAAGTTTGGAATGACAGACATTGGATGACAAATTATCAACCACACGCTATAATTAGATTTATGAATTCAATAAATGCCAAGGTAAATTTAGCAGTTAAGCTACTTTGTATAAGTTTAGTAGTATTTGGCGTACTGTTTACCTACACAAGATATATTTTTTATAATAGCAGTAAAGTTGCAATTGGGATTATTTCTAAAATTAACAAGGTGACTAATTCTGATTGTTATAGAGGTTGCTATTTGACACGTGAAGTTACAATTAGTTTTAAGGATAATGAAAATAGGCTAGCGGTAGACAGTAGCGAGTATTTTACGGGGACCCTTGTATCCGGGGTATTAAGCGTTGGTAATAAAGTTAAAGTATTATATAAGCCAACACAGGTAAGGTCAGATATTTTAGACTTTATGATAATTAAGAATATAGGAACCCCTGCGTATGTTGTTGAGTTATATACCTGGCATTATTGGGTTTATCCTATATTACTAATTTTTAGTGGACCACTGTTGTATTTATTTTATAGAAAATGGAGTGAGACTAATTATATTTAAATATGAATCAAAATTATACAAAATTTATTTTAGCTTTATCTGTAGTTATTTTAGTTTCTGCGGGGTGTAATAAAGCTCAGGTGTATCAAGAACCTCAAAAAGAAGTTAAGGAAAATGTAGATGAAACTGAGGTTAAGCCAAGCACTAAGGCCACTACAAGACAGAATGCTGGAGGGGCAGATTATAAACCTCAAACAGAAACGTCATCAATGCTAACTGTAGACCAGAAGGTAGAGGGCTCCGCAGATTACACACAGCATCCTTATAAGGAAAGCCAAACAGCTTACGATGTGTTAACTGCAACGCATAAAGTTGAAGCTAGAGACTATGGAGCTATGGGGAAGTTTGTGCAAAGTATAGACGGGGTAAAAGCAGATAGTGGACACTTTTGGGAATTTTGGTTAAATGGAAAAAGTAGTAATGTTGGCGCAAGTAGCTACAAGCTACAAAATGGTGATAAGCTAGAATGGAAATTAACAGTAATTAAATAAATTTATGATTATATACTTAATAATAATTCTTTCTGTAGTAACTCGTTTTATTCCTCACATGCCTAACCTTTCAATAGTTACAGCACTTGGGATTTTTAGTGCGGTATATTTGTCTAAAAAAGAAGCAATTGCCATTCCTTTAGCAGTAAGGTTTGTGTCAGACATATTCTTAGGGTTTTTCTCTTGGCCTTTAATGGTTGCAGTTTACGCAGCCCACTTGGTTGGTGTGTTGTTTGGTTTATGGATTCGTAAGTCTAGTGTTCCTATGGCTGTCATTCCGAGCGAGTCAGACGAGTCGAGGAATCGCTTAAATTTAAAAGATAAGGGATCCTTCCATTCACCTTCGGATGCACTCAGGTTCAGTCAGGATGACAATAAAATTGAATGGTTTAGAATAGTCGCATCTTCCTTAGGTTCTTCCATAATATTTTTTCTTGTAACAAATTTTGCATATTTGTATGCAGAATACCCACACAATTTTACAGGTGTAATGCTTGCTTATACAAATGGACTACCATTTCTAAGAGGGACAATTTTAGGTGACCTTGGTTATAGCTTAGCTTTATTTGGAAGTTTAGCTTTAGTGCAATACGCAATAAAAAGTAAAAATCTAAAATTAGTTAAAATTTAAACCTAATATGTTTAGGCACAGATCACCTGAAATTAATACTGGACAAGGAGTAGAATGGGGAGAAGAGGCAAAAGATTTTTATGATTATTTTAGTTCTTGTCAAAATGAAGTATCGTATCTTTTAAGGCATTATAATAGAGAATTAATAGTTGGACCAAAATATAAAACTTATACAAGTTCTGGTATTGATGTAGAATCTTTTACACTGTTTTTTCAAGATAACCGTAGTGATTCAAATGAATGTAAAGACTTTTTCATATTTTCATTTGATAAAAATGGTGTGTTTTTAGGTTTTCGTATTATTAATATTACAAACGATGTAGCGAGTGGGGTGATAGCCTCAAGATTTCGTGGAAAAGGAATTTCAAGTGCTATTGACTTGGTAACAATGGATATACTTCAAGCAGAATTAAATAATAGCACTAAGAATACGAATTTAACTTGGCGTATAATTAATCAAAATTTAAATGATTTAGCAGATTTAAATATAATGTATGAACTTGATGAGTTAAGCAATGAAGATATAATAGAGCAAAAGAAGAAGGAACAAAAACGATGGCTGGCTTTATATGGTGGCAAGGGCTCGCTTGGCGCTACCGAAGGAGCAGAATCCAAAGAGTATTATAAGAAATTTGAGAAAAAGCCTGAAGTGGTAGATTCGTCTAATGAAAACTATGTTAGGATAGAAAGAGGAAGCAATGCGGATTTAGATATTAGTAAACGAACAGTTGATGCTTTTATAGATAAAGATGAGGCAATAAAAATAAAGCAAAGAAGAATTGAAATGCTAAAAAAATTTATTTTAGATTCGTCTCCCAAGGGTTCAATGGTTATAGATTTAAGAAGTGAATATGAATAAAGGTTTAGATTTTGTAGGAGTTACAATAGTTTACTTTTGTCACAACGGCAAAGGGAATTTTGTAATGGCAAAACGTTCTAAAAATTGTAGGGATGAAATTGGCAAGTGGGATGTAGGTGCAGGAGCGCTTGAAGTAGAAGATTCAGTAGAGCAAACCTTACGAAAAGAAATAATGGAAGAATACTCTACAGAAGTTTTGTCTTTTGAATTTTTGGGGTTTAGGGACGTAATGGGCCATAAAGGAAATAATTTTTCTCACTGGTTAGCTTTAGATTTTAAAGTATTAGTGAACCCAGGGCAAGTAAAAATTGGCGAACCCCATAAGTTTGATGATTTAAAGTGGTTTACTTTAGAAAATCTTTTACCCACACAAGAATTGCATTCTCAACTACCTTATTTTTTGAAAAAATATAACGGAAAATTATGAAGCTTACAATTGTAGTACATGTAAACTCGAAGAAGCCAAGAACAGAAAAAGACAGCACAGGAATTTTGCATGTTTATGTAAGTAAGCCACCTGTGGATGGTCAGGCAAATTTAGCGGTTATTGAGGCATTGGTCGCTCATTTCAAAGTTAGTAAAACCCAAATTCAATTGATCAGGGGAGGAAAATCCAAACAAAAAACCTTCGAAATTTATGGGCTTAAGTAAATCAAAAGTCTTTATATTTGTAGTCATTTGTTTTGGTCTGGGAGTATTGCTAGCCTCTAAATTTAATTTCCAAAGTGAGGCTGTGTATGCGGTAATGGCTGGAATGGTGGCAGTGTTTGCAGTCTCCTATATTAATTTAAAGTTTAAAATAGCGCTTGGGGCGCTTTTTTTATTTTGTACCTGTTTGGGTATTTTAAGACTACAGACAGCTAATTATTTTAACGAATATGAAGGTTTGATTGGTACTAGGGTGAAACAGGAAGGCTTAATAATAGAAGAACCGGATATTCGAAGTAATGTACAATTACTAACTTTTAGGCCTGACCATAAAACACAAAATATATTAGTTACTACGACTTTGGGACAAGAATTTTTTTATGGTGATAGAATTGTGGTGGAGGATAAGCTAGAGGAGGTAAAAAATTTCAGTGACTTTGATTATGAGAAATATCTTGAACGCTTTAATACCTACGCGGTGATACGTTATCCAAAAATTTTAATATTAAAAAGTCATCAACTTAATCCTTTAAAAGAGAACTTGTTAAAAATTAAGAAAAGTTTTTCTGATAAAATTAGCAGTTTATATCTGGAGCCACAAGGAAGTTTACTCCTAGGAATTTTAATTGGTTCAAAAAAGACTTTACCAAAAAAAATTGTTGAAAATTTTAACAAGACCGGAATCTCGCATATTGTGGCAGTTTCCGGTTTTAACATTACCATAATTATTTCGGCCTTGGCCTCTTTAGCTTACATTTTTGGCAGAAAAGCCAGTTTTTATATGGCTAGCTTAACCATAATTGCTTTTGTTATTATTACCGGTGCTTCAGCATCCGTGGTGAGGGCAGGTACTATGGGATTTTTGCTACTGCTCGCATTAAGCATTGGTCGGCAGTATTCTATTGCTCCGGCAATTTTTTTGTCTGGATTAGTTATGTTGTTACATAATCCAAAAATATTATTTTGGGATATTGGGTTTCAGCTTTCGTTTGTCGCTACGTTAGGAATTATTTATTTTACGCCGTTACTAAATGAACTTACCAAAAATTGGCCAAAAATATTTGGGATTAAAACTTTGGTGTTAACGACGCTTTCGGCAATTATTACCACTTTGCCTTTTATATTATTTAATTTTGGTATGTTAAGTCTATCTGCTCCTGCGGTAAATTTATTAGTTTTGCCATTTGTTCCAATTGTTATGCTTTTTGGTTTTTTGTCTATTTTGCCGTTTGTCGGTCCTGGGTTTGCTTTTATAACTTCAGGGTTACTTATTTATATAATTGAAGTGGTAAACTTTTTTGCCAATTTACCTTACAGTAATTTAAGTTTTAAAATTACCGCTTGGGGATTTTGGTTTTTGGCGTTGTCGGTTTTTGGGTTATTTTTTGGGTTTAAGTATATTGTTAGTAGACAACGGAGGAATGCTTCCATAAATTAAAGTCTTATGATAAAATAGTCTTTGAAACATTAACAGAAAAAACCATGAGTAATAAGGCTTTATTTATTTCAATATTATTAATTATCTTAGTGGCAAGCGCCGGCGCCGGATATTTTTACTGGCAACAAACCAAGCCATTAAAGATAGAAGTGAAAGACCAGAATATGGATCAAACTAATTCCGAAAATAACGACACAATAATACCGGTTGTTCCAGATAACACAACTGCCAACAATACAGACCCAGACCAGTGTGTTAGAAATTTTGACGCAAATAAATTAGCTCAAAACGGCAGTATAAAAATTTCAGGTAGGCAAGTGGAGCTGGATGTTAAGGGTTTTGGAAAAATCAATTTGGAATTTTATGACAAAGATGCTCCAAAAACTGTAGAAAACTTTTTAAGACTCGCAGACTCAGGTTACTTTAATTGTTTAACTTTCCACCGTGTTGCTAAAGGGTTTGTTATTCAAGGTGGGGATCCAAATGGTAATGGTACAGGTGGAATTAGCGCTTTTGGTGCTAAGTTTGAAGATGAGCTAAATCCAAACACCCCAAGCTATAAAGCAGGCTATGTTAAAGGTGTTCTTGCAATGGCAAATTCCGGACCAGGAACAAATGGCAGTCAATTTTTTATAATGTTGGCCGATAATCAATTGCCGAACGCTTACACAATTTTTGGTAAAGTTTCTTCAGGTATGGATATCGTAGAAAAAATTGGACAGGTAGATATTACTCCTCAAATGGGGCCAACTGATGGAGCTCCAAAAACTCCAGTAGTTATGCAAAGCGTAAAAATTATTAAGTAATATTGCTAATTTACACATAAGCGAATATTAACCAATGATAACTAATTCTGGTAATTTAGCATTAGTAGTCATTGGTAAAATAAGAATAAATATTAATTTGTAAAAATATATGGAACAAAGTTTAGTTTTATTAAAACCAGATGCAATTGATAGAGGGGTTATTGGAGAAATTGTTACCCGGTTTGAAAAAGCAGGATTTAAAATTGCCGGTTTGAAAATGATCCAGGCACCAAAAGAAACAGCTGAGAAGCATTACACAGAGGACTTAGCTATAAGACGCGGACAGCATGTCAGGGATTTAATGGTAGACATGATTACTTCCGGACCAATTGTAGCAATAGTTTTAGAAGGCGTAGAAGCGGTTGAAAATGTCCGCAAAATGGTCGGCACCACTGAACCTAAATCTGCTCTTCCAGGAACCATTCGAGGAGACTATTCCCATGTTTCCTTTAAGCACGCTGATAGTAAAAAAATTGGTGTTTACAATTTAATTCATGCTTCGGGAAGTGTGGAAGAAGCTCCAATTGAAATTGCTGTTTGGTTTGCACCAGAAGAATTAAGTGCTCACAAGCCAGGATACACAAAACATACTATTGCGTACTAAATTGCGGATATGCAGTTATAAACAAAGTTTAAAAAACAATCCCGACATATTGGGATTGTTTTTTAAAGATTATGTTATCGTGTAAGTTATTCTTAGCTGTGTGGTATTATTTTCTTCGAAAGAATTTTGGAAGATTAAAATCATTTAATTTGAGTTCTTTAACTCGTTGAATAATACCTTTGTCGTGTTCATTTAAATAATGTCGAATTTTACTCCGGGCTCCACTGGTCTTGGCGGACTTAAGCCAGTCTCTGGAGATAACGCTGGGTTTTTTGGTTTTAATAATTTCAACCACGTCTTCATTTTCCAGCTCGTCGTAGATTTTTCGCATTTTGCCGTTAATTTTAGCGCCCATCATATGGTAGCCAAGGTCGGTATGCACGGCGAAGGCAAAATCGATAACTGTGGCTCCGTGCGGGAGATCTTTAATATCGCCTTTTGGTGTAAAGACAAAAATCCTATCACGAAAGAAATCTATTTTTAAACTTTCCAAAAATTCTTCGGGGTTAGCCGTCTCTTCTTGCCAGGACTGTAGTTCTTTAATCCATTTAGCACTGAGCCTGCCTGTAGTTTCCGGTTTGCCTTCCTCGGCATAGAACCAGTGAGCGGCCACACCACGCTCAGCTTCTTCGTGCATTAAGTCGGTACGAATTTGAATTTCAAAGGTTTTACCTTTATTGTAGAACACTGTTGTATGGATACTTTGGTAGCCGTTGGGTTTAGGGGTGGCGATAAAGTCTTTAATTCTTCCAGGTACCGGCTGAAAATGTTTATGAATTACACCAAGTACAGCATAACAATCTGAAATAGATTTGGTAATAATTCTTAAAGCTACGAAATCGTGAATTTTTGTTAAGTCACCCTCGTACTTCTCAATTTTTTTAAAAAGGGAATAGAGTCGTTTTACACGTCCTGAAATTTCTAAGTATTTAATACCTTCTATTTTCAGCATATGCGAAATACTTTTTTCCATTAGCTTTACGCTTTCTTTTCTCTCTTCCAATTCTTTTTCCAGTATTTCTTTAGTTTCCTGGTATTTTTGTGGGTATACAATTTTAAATGATAAGTCTTCTAATTCATCTTTCCAACCGCCAATGCCTAATCGTCCAGCAATTGGGGCGTAGATTTCCAAAGTCTCTTGCGCGACTTTCACTTGTTTTTCTGGTGGAATGAATTCAATTGTTCTCATGTTGTGAATGCGGTCGGCCAGTTTAATTAAGATCACCCGAATATCCTTACTAGTGGCAATAAAAAGCTTACGTAAGTTTTCTACATAAAACTTATCCTTGCTATCTTTCATTCTTACGTGTCCTAATTGGGTAACGCCATCAATTAAATCGGTAATTTCTTGACCAAAAGTTTCATTAATTGTTTCTAGAGTTACCGTGGTGTCTTCCGGCACATCATGCAGTAGGGTGGCGGCAAGGGTAGACGCATCTGGAAAAATTTGAGAGAGAATAATTGCGGCATCTTTCACGTGAATAAAATACTCTTCGCCACTTTTTCTTTTTTGACCTTCGTGAGCTTTTTTGGAGAACTCGTAGGCGGCTTTAAGAACCTGTTCTTGTTCAGGTGTGAATTTATGAGGTAAAGCGTTTAAAAAGTCTTTATATTGTTTCATATATAATATTATAACAAACATTATGGTATAAAAAAACCGTTGCTACGAGAGCAACGGTGAGCAGGATAAGATTCCTTGACGCGAGACAGGTGTTACAGTTATTGACTTGCCAGTCTGACTTAGCAGGTTGCCGGGAAGCAACCTATACACAAGAAGTATATTTTTTATACCTCTGTCGGCCTTGGGCTGACTTATGGCCAGTGCCGTGCCAAACGTAACAATCTCACATACCTTGAATGCAGGGATTTCTTTCCTCTTTATGTTTTTCTCACCGTACCTGTAACTAACGACAGGATTTTTGTTCTAGAGTAAACTGCCCGGTCTTTAACCCGGTTAGTTTTTCCACTCAGTCTTCTTTCTTTGTTATTCAATAACTTTTAGGCACATTTGTACCTTAAAAAGATAAGTCATTGAAAACTGGGAATTGGACTTAGGATACTACAAGCATGCTGTAGAACACTTAAATTTATAATAAATAAGGCCTTTTGTCAATGAGGGTGAATCTAGTTATAATTGTAATAATTGGTTCTGTAAATCTTAAATCCTACATTTTAAATCTTATATAACAAAATGCCCGAACTACCAGAAGTAGAAACAATAGTAAGTGAATTAAATGCAAAGTTAAAAAACCGTAAAATAAAAACAGTTGTAATTAATGCGCCAAAAATTATTTCTATTGGACCTGAAACTGTATCTAACCGAAGAGAAGTATCTACAAAAAATGTTCAGTATTTTATAAGTTCATTACTAGGACAAAAAGTTATAAGAGTTAAAAGAAGAGCTAAAATATTAATTTTTAGTTTTAGTGGTGAACTTACCATGCTTGTACATTTAAAAATGACAGGGCAGTTTATTTTTGAAGACAAAGCTCAAAAAAAGTTAACGGGTAGCAAGTATAGAATGCTAAATAGGCTCCATGCGCCATTGGTTCAACTTCCAGGAAAGCATACACATGTAGTTTTTGAATTTGCCGACGGTTCTACTTTATATTTTAACGACGTAAGAAGGTTTGGATATTTAAAGTTAATACAAAATAATCAACTTCCAGAAGTTAAAGAGTTTACTGAATACGGCCCTGAGCCATTGCAAAAAAATTTTAGTTTTGAAGTTTTTGAAACAGCAGTAAAGAAGAAAAAGAACGGACTTATAAAGCAGGTGATAATGGATAATAGCGTAGTGGTAGGAATTGGAAATATTTATAGTGATGAAATTTTATTTCATGCAAAAGTTGACCCTACCAGAAAAGTAGTAAGTATCAAGGAACAAGAATTAAGGAATATCTACCGTTGGATAAAACCTATACTAATTAAAGGAATTAAGGCGAAGGGCTCCAGTGTGGGGGACTTTGTTAGGACTGATGGCACTTGGGGGCAAATGGGGAAGTTTCATTTTGTTTACGGGCGTAAGGGGCGAGAATGTAAAAAGTGTGGTACGATAATTGAAAGTATTAAAGTTGGTGGCAGGACAGCCAGTTTCTGTCCAAAATGCCAGAAGTAGTTGCAAGTATATTATAAATAAAAGTATATAAAATAATAAAATTATTATATGAATGAAGAACAAAACCAACCGGTACAAATTACTACAGAAGAAATGCTTAAAGAAATTTATGAGAATACTCGTAAAACTAAGAATTACATAAAGTGGCAATTGTATATAACTGTAATTTTAGTCGTACTGCCATTGTTAGCCGCTTTAATGATTGTGCCAATGGTACTAAGTAGTCTATCAAACAGTTATGGAAGCTTGTTGCAATAATTAATCGATTTTACACACTTACGAAGTAAGACGCGTGCAGAATTCGTAAGTTCGTAAAATTTAGTATTTCGTAAATATATGCAAGACGAAAGATTTCAAGAGTTAGTAGAAATGGCAAAAAAACATTTCAAAAATGTGAAATTAACTTTGGAAGATATTCTTGTGGACAGAGAAGATGGTCCGGAAAAACAAGGGACGCAGGATGTTTTGGAATTTGAGCATTTAAACGGCAGTCGTTATAGAATTGTTCGAGAGAACAAACCTATAGTTTTAGAGAAAAAGGAATTGTATTCACATAGAGCCGGTCAGGCAGCGCAGGCCTTATATACTTTTTCCGAAACAGAGTTCTCGCATAAGCTTAGAGTATTTAAAGAAGTGGATTTTGATGAGTGGGAAGAGATTACTTTAGATAAAATGGGGTTGTAAACAGAATGTTAAAACAAAGAATACTAGCCACCTTAAGATTTTTTGATTTACAGGAGTATCCACTCACTCTTTTGGAATTGCACAAATTTCTAATTGCCAATGTTGATAATCTTAAATTACATATAGATGCTCAAGGGGAAACTAAGGAGTTGGTGTTGACTCAGGAAGACATAATTACAATAGATCAGGTTTTGTATTGTGTTGAGCAGGAGTGCGGGGGAGTGGTAGAAAATTATTTAGGTTTTTATTGTTTACCTGGCAGAAAAAGTATTATTGACCAAAGACTTGCAAATTATTTTTATGGAATTAGTAGAGAAAAAAATATCCGCAGGTTCGTAAAGTATTTGAATTTTATACCTTTTGTTAGAGGAGTGGCTTTAGGTGGAAGTCAGGCAATGGGTTTGCAGAAAGAAGGATCCGATATTGATCTATTAATTATTACTGACCCGCAATATATTTGGCTAACTCGAACACTGGTAACGGCTTTTTTCCAATTATTGGGCAAAAGACGCTACGGGATTCACATAAAAAATAGATTTTGTTTGAATCATTATTTGGCAGGGCCAAAGAAATTGTCAGATTTTAAAAACCTCTATACTGCGTATGAATATTTAAGACTTAGAACTTTAGTTGGACCTCATAGTGTTTGGCAATTTAAAAAAGCCAATGAAAATTGGTTAAGATTCTTTTTTCCTAACAATGTATTATTAGAGCCTGATAATATTAATCAAAATCAGTTTCAGAATATATTTGAAACATTATTGAATAACAACTTTGGACTAGCTTTGGAAAGATTTTTAAAAACCTGGCAATTGCCAAAGATAAAACAAGAAAAGTTTATTGTGGTGGAAGAAGACGAGCTTTCATTTCATCCGGAAAGCAAACAACAAGCCTTGCTCTCAAGTTTTTTTAAAGTTTAGGGTAAGTAGCAAAGGGAATAGTGAAAGCTGATAGTTTAAATCAAATTTGGTACTTGGAGCTTCTGGTTTTATTTCTTGGGTTTGAATTAGTTCAAATCCAAATTTTTTGGCATTTAAAATATAATCTGACAAATTGTAAAAGTAGGAATCTATTAGTGAATTTTTTGCGTACTCTCGTTGAATCTGACCAGAAGGAGGAGTGCTTTTAATTTGAAGTTGTGGTTTTTGTCCGAGTAGAATATTCATTATACTTCGTTTCCATTCAGCTGCTGGGTAGGTGTATTTTGGGTTTGGTATGGTGGTTATTAAGTTACCGTTTGGTTTTAAAACACCACTAATATTTTTAAAGACTTCAGGTAGTTTTTCAACGTCTGGCAGAACCATATTTAATATGACAACATTAAATTCTTCATTAGGGTAGGGTAGCGAGTGTTCCAAGTCAGTTACTTGAAAATTAATTTTGGAAAAATGCGATTTGGCAAAATTAATTAAAAATATTGAGGCATCACAAGCATTAATATGGGAATAATTCTGTTTGAGTATTTCCGAAAGCCAGCCATTTCCGCATCCCGCGTCTAAAATTTTAATGTTTGTATCTTTAGGTAACAGCGATAATATACTGTGAGCCAAAACTCTTTTTTGGATTTCGCCATTTGGGGAATTTAAAAAATCCAAATATTTTATGGCGGAAATTGGATTTATGTAAGCATTTTTCATAAGCATAGTATACCATAAAATATTTGGATTTTTTTAAGGTGGTAATGCTTTGAGCTGTGCGGGAGTTATTGCTCAGGACTTGCGATTTCAGGCTTTTTACGGGGTTGACAACGGCTAAATTTTTGCTAAAATAGCTTTAGCACTCTAAAGTCACGAGTGATAATTTATAAATACAGATAATTAAAAAGGAGTAAAATATATGAAAGTAAAACCTTTAGGTAATCGCGTACTTGTAAAACAGCTTTCCAGTGAGGAAGTAACCAAGTCTGGAATTGTCTTGCCTGATACAGCAGATAAGGAAAAAAAAGCTCAAGGTAAAATTGTTGAACTGGGTAATGGCAACGAAATAGCCACTTTAGGGCTTAAGATTGGTGATACAGTTGTCTTTGGTAAATATGCAGGTGAGGAAGTAGAAGTGGAAGAAGAAGGTAAGAAGCAGGAGTATAAAATTTTATATGTTGGAAAAGAGAAAGACGACAGTGACGTTTTAGCAATTGTTGAATAATTAATCTATCCACCAACTCACGAATAAACACTGGTGTTATTAATTTTTTGAATTTGTGGGTTTAGCGGATTTATGGAGTACTTATGAGCAAACTTATTAAATATGGCTATGAAGCTAAGCAAGCAATTAAAGCTGGGGTAGATAAATCTGCCAATGTGGTTAAGGTTACCCTTGGACCAACTGGTAAGACCGTAATTTTGGATAAGGGTTTTGGTAGTCCGTCTGTAACAGACGATGGAGTTACTGTTGCCAAAGAAATTGAACTGGAAGATAAATTTGAAAATGTCGGTGCTTCTTTAATTCAGGAAGTGGCGAATAAGACTAACGAGGCTGCTGGTGACGGCACGACCACCGCTACTGTCCTGGCGCAAAAAATGATTGAGGAAGCTTTTGGTGCCGTGGCTATTAACTCGTCACGTGCCAATGATATAAAAAAAGGTATGGATAAGGCTGTGGCATTTGTAGTGGAAGAGCTTAATAAAATGAAGAAAGAAGTAAAAGGTAGGGAGGAGATTGAACAGGTTGCCACCATTGCTTCCTTAGACCCGGAAGTTGGTAAGCTTATTGCTGAAGCAATGGAAGAGGTTGGGAATGATGGTGTAATTACCGTCGAAGAAGGGCAAACCACAGGCCTTGAAAAAGAAGTGGTTAAAGGTATGCGTTTCGATAAAGGGTTTGTAAATCCATATATGGTTACCAATTCTGAAAGAATGGAAGCTGTGTGGGAAGACGCGCATATTTTAATTACCGACAAGAAAATTTCTTCCGTTCAGGAAGTCTTACCACTCTTAGAAAAAGTTGCTCAAAGTGGAAAAAAGGATTTAGTTATAATTGCCGATGAAATAGAAGGTGAAGCTTTAACAACTTTTGTATTGAACAAATTGCGCGGTACCTTTAATGTCTTAGCAGTTAAGGCTCCTGGTTTTGGGGACCGTAGAAAAGAAATGCTTCAGGATATAGCTGTACTTACCGGTGGAAATGTTATTACTGACGATTTGGGATTGAAAATGGATAAGACTGAAATTACAGATTTGGGTCATGCCAGAAAAGTGATTGCTACCAAAGAATTTACAACTATTGTTGGTGGGGCAGGTGACAAGGCAAAGATTGATGCCCGTGTCGCTCAAATAAAAGCTGAATATAAGAATTCAACTTCTGATTACGATAAAGAAAAATTTCAAGAACGTATGGCTCGGCTAACTGGCGGAGTTGGTGTAATTAAAGTTGGCGCCTTTACTGAAACTGAAATGAAAGCCAAGAAGTTTAAAATTGAAGATGCGCTTAATGCTACTCGCGCTGCGGTAGAAGAAGGTATAATTGCCGGTGGTGGTGCTGCTTTGGCTCGCATTGCGCCAAGACTCGACAACTTTGGCGAGAATTTGAACGATGCTGAACGCGCTGGTGTGAAAGTTATTCGTAATTCTTTAGAAGCACCGCTTAGACAAATTGCTGAGAACTCCGGGATTGAAGTGACAGGAATTTTGCACGCTATTCAAAATGATCAAAATTCCAATATTGGATTTAACTTTGGTGCATTTACTGAAAAGAATTGGAAAGATGGAATGGTGGATATGATGAAGCATGGAATTGTTGACCCGGTTAAAGTTACCAGATTGGCTTTGGAGAATGCTGTGTCTATTGCTTCTACATTAGTTACCAGTGAAGCTATTGTAGTAGATAAACCGGAAGCTCATCCGCCAGTTGGCGGACCAGCCGGGGCTGGTATGGGCGGGGGAATGGGTGGTATGGGCGGAATGTACTAGACTAGGTTATAGATGTTAGGTAAGACAAGTAAAAAGAAAACCCTGTCTCACGTTGGGACAGGGTTTTATGGTATAATTGGAGTATGATAGAAAAATATGAACATGAGCATCAAGGAAACATTCAAGAGCTACTAACTTTTATATTGAAGTCGGGGTTATTTACTGAAAAACAGTTTGCTAAGTTAGGTAGTGTTATGGAAACCGCACCTGCAATGGTAAAAAGGGTGGAAGGGATTTATAATATTTCAAAAATGCCCACTCAAGAAAATAAGAAGTCTTATTTGGCTTTACTCGAGACTCTACGTGAAGATATTAAGGCTTTATCGGAAGCCGAATAAAATAATTAGTGCCTTAAATAAGCTATATTTTATACAAAACACCTTATTGTCTTGACAAAAGGGTGTTTTTGGTGTATACTATTTGGTCACGCTTAATTGCGTTACATTAAAAATAGAATAATACGTTTGTGTGTTTTTGCAGGAGAATATACGAACTTTTACCCTCAAACCTATCTTCGTTAGAGCAAGTCAATACAGTAACGTTTGAACATTTATTTCAGAGACCAGATTATTGTCAGAACAGTTTTGATGAAGATTGGTGTGAGGGTAATTCATGCTCCTAATAGGGTTTAACCCCTTTTGGGGGCGCTATAAAGCCGTATACTTATATACTAGAATATTTTAACTAAGATTCTCCTGTATTGAATATACGGTTTTTTGTTTCACTTTAATTAATAATTATAGCGAAACAATCCGACGAAGCCTTGGCGAAGTTGGATAACAATTTATTCAATAACCTCACCTAATCTCTCCTCTAAAAGGAGAGGAATTAAAAGTTTTGTTTCTATAATTGTGCGTCTAAGAAGGTCAAACTATTATCCTGCTCTGCGGGATTTGCCTCATCTTTAGACTCACAATTATGGAAGCCCTACCATCTTCCATTCTCCTTAGGCGGGGAGCATTTTAGCACCCCGCCCTTTTTTTGAAAATATGGTATTATTGTTCTTAGAGTTTTTAATATCACAGAAAGAAATTTAATTGGAAATAATTATAATTAAATTTCTTTCTGTGATAACAATTCACAGGAGGGAAAATGGTATCCAACGAAGGACTGCTCCTCCAGTAACAACCCCCAGCAGTAACTCCTCACAAAACCTGCTTTTAGTCTCTCCCATACAACCCACCCAGTCGAAATGGATACCAGACCCAGAAAGAGAGTGCGTAAACCCTACAATCTCTCTTTCAATAATTTATTATATAATATAAGAAATTGTTTCTGACAAAATAAATCTAAAAATATTTTGGAATTATTTTGGTGGGAGTTATCTTGCCTCTGTGGTTAGCCCTCGTTGGTTAAAAACAGATTTGGGCTTGGAGTAAGCTTCCAGTCCGTTCATAATCCTTTCCTTGGGGTTTCCCCCGACCGGAGGTTGGTTATGGAAAAGCTGTTTATTTTTGCTTGTACAATTTTAGCAATCTGCATGGTGTCTACCATTGCAATCGCAACTTTTGGAATAAGAAAGTTACACAAAGATTGTGCAGGCAAAACCCGAATTCTTTGGGTGTACGACACGATGGTGGTAATACCGTCAACGTTCCCTACGATTTTCGGGATCTGGTTTTTCGTTCAAGCGTTACGCTTTCTCTAGGCGGACGCAGAAGGAGGGTCTCATATCGAAATCTGGTTCTGTTCGAGAGGGGGCGTAACGTTGTTTGTTCTCGCCCCTAAAATTTTTTTGTACTTCCAAAATTGAAAGTTATTTACTAGTTTGTAATTTAGTTTTTAGTTTTGGAGGTGCTTCATGATAGAGGCACTCTTGTTACCCATACGAGTCTTGGGTTTGGTTTTGCTCTTGGTTTTTTCGAGCCGGGAGCTAAATGTCGAACCTGGAACGGGCTGGCATGGTTAACGTTAAAATCACCGCCGGTGTGGCAGTGATATTAGGGACTATCGCAATAGTTTTTTTGTTGTTGATAGACCTGCCGAGAATGCTTATTTCTCGGAGGAGTGGGTTCTTGTTTAAGTGGCCCATTTTCCCGTGGTAGAAACGCAGAAACAAGAAAGCTGAGGGCGCGGAAGTCTCGCGCCCAAGGCTAAAGCCCTATAAAGGAGGGGCGTTATGGATATAAAGAAGAAGAAATCGTTTTTTAGTACCGTGTCTACAAACACATGGGATACTATTCTTACGGTGCTTGTGATCGGTGTGATTTGCACCGGTCTCTTCCATTTTGTTTGGGGGTGGGGGAATCCGCCTTTGAGATAAAATGTTAGACTTGCTTCTGGTCGGCGCGGTTGGCTTTTTTATCTTTGTCCTAGTGTCGCCATTTTTGCCGGCGACGGAAGACGAAGACGACGAACATTACAGGCGGTGAGGAAATAACTTTTCCAAACCGCCTTCGATTTCTTTTTTGTAATCCGTTCATCAATGAGTTGATTTAAATTCAATCGCAAGATTAAACTTAAATTAATTTCCTGTCATTGTTGAGCGGGTTATAGGGAAGAAACTTATTGAAAGATTAAATAAAATCAAAAATAAGATCCGCAAGCTATTGTTGAGCAATAGGGTGCGGATCAAAAGACGACTGTTTGGTTAGGCATGTTGATGGATAGCCGATTTAAAGTCGGCAAAAAAAACGAATACCTCCTTGGGTAATTGGTGCATCTGCCCGCACCAGGCGCACTGGTAAACTCTTACCTGTGGTTCAAGTTCTACGTTCGCCCCGTAGACCGGTCTTTGTTGGGTGGGGCAAATGAAGTTTGCGTACATAGCACTCCTTTACGCGATTACACTGATAGCCACTATACCATAAAAATAGTAATATGTAAAGGTTTGTGATTTAGAGATGTTGACGTATAAGTAAAAATAAGATATAATTTGTTTACTTAATTTAATTTAACTTTTTTACCTTTTAGGAGTTTTGAAGCTTTAAAGTTCTTAAAGGGTGAAATCTTCAAGGAAAATTTCATGGGAGTTCCGAAGAAACATAAGACCCGTAGTGGTCGCGATCAGCGCAGAAGCCATCATGCTTTAAAAAAGACAAGCTTTGCAGTTTGTAAAAACTGTGAATCTGCAACTATGCCTCATTTGCCATGTAAAAATTGTGGTTTTTATAAAGGTAAAAAAGTAACCAAGTAATTTTGGTTATTTTTTTGGTTTAAAAATAAATTATGGCCAATAGACATTTATCCAGAACCGTGGCAATGCAGTCACTGTTTGAATGGGACTTTAACGGACGCCACGAAGACCTAGACCAAATAACAAAAAATCATATAAGCGAATTTGCGGGTTTAGAAGAAGAAAACGCGTTTATTTTTGATTTGGTCAACGGTGTTGCTAAAAGTATTAATGAAATAGATGAGATAATTGTTAAGCACGCACCAGAATGGCCAATTGAGCAAATACCGCCGGTGGATAGGAATGTTTTGCGCATTGGTATATATGAGTTAATGTTTTTGAAACAAGTGCCGCCCAAGGTGGCGATTAACGAAGCGGTGGAGTTGGGAAAGACTTTTGGCGGGCAGTCAAGCGGTAAATTTGTAAATGGAGTACTCGGTGGTTTATTTAAAGAAGCAACCGGTGAACAGTCGGAATTGGTTAAATAAAGTTTCCTCGCTGTAAAAGCTCTGAGGTGATAAAATTTGAATTGTTATTTTACAATCGGCAAGCTTTAGGTTTGCGGATTTTTGTTTTTTAATACTGGAATTTTTTTGAAAATAGGTTTATAATAAGAATATATTTGCAGGGTGTTGCAAATTATATAATTTGAGAATATAACAGGGGAATCCATTATACTTAACTTATAGAAAGGAATATTATGAACAAACTACAATTGACTGAGCAATTAGCTGCAAAGCTTAGCATTACTCATTCCGAGGCCGAAAGGTTTGTAAATACTTTTATTCAAATGATTTACGAACAGCTTAGAAATGGTGAAAAAATCAACATTTCCGGTTTTGGCCAATTTAGTGTTTCGCACAGGGCATCTAGAATTGGTGTAAATCCAAGAAATCCAACCCAAAAAATTACCATACCAGAACTCAACACCCCAAAGTTTAAAGCCGGAGAAGCCTTTAAGGAAGCTGTAAAGTTACGACCTTAAGATCACAGATACCTGCCCGCAATCGGCTGAGCCTCAAGCTCTGGCAGGCGGGCGCAGATTTAAAACTGATTACGCAGATTAAAAGCCCTGCCTCTTGAAAAGAGATGGGGCTTTTGTTATAATCAGTGAAGTAAAAATACTATAAAGACGCGCGAGTATCGTATAATGGTTATTATCTCAGTTTTCCAAACTGATGATGCGGGTTCGATTCCCGCTACTCGCTCCAAACATAATTGCTCCACCACTTTGGTGGAGCAATTATGTTTGTGAGAGATAGTGTGACCTATCCCGTTGAGCGAAGCGAAATCCCGACTTGGCGGACGTCGGGGCTACTCGCTCAACATAAAAACTTCTTTTTAAAAAGAAGTTTTTATGTTGTATAATAACATAATGGATTATATACTTTTAGTTTTTGAAATATTAGCTGGATATTTTTTTATTGTATTCGTTGTCTTAAGATTAGTCGCGCCATTTATGGGTTTTAGGGGCTTTAAGGTCCCATTGGATGTACCGGAAGAGATAATGAATACAATAGCAGATTTGGAAAATAAATCTGTTAATCAACAAGTTTATTTAGAAGCGGTATATAAAATAATTTTGTATAAAACTAACTATCAATGGAAACATACTCGTTTTCAGGCAGCTTTGCGTTTAAATAGATTGTTTGTCAAAGATTTACAAAATATTTGGTCAACACCCAATTTTTTGTATTGTACGGCTATTAATTACCTAAGTTTTACCATGCTTGTTAAAAGTAAATATTTTAAAATTGAAGATATAAAGGTGAGGTACGTTTTTTTAAATTTCGTGGTGCATCAGTATATGCAAGTAAAAGTTGGGGGGACTTGGGTTGATTTTGATCCTGCTGGTGCAGGTATTCGCGGTTTTAATTTAGGTAATTATGCTAGTTTTTTTGGATAAATTTGACGGAATTATGATTGAGGAGTATAATGATTTTAACAATAAAATATATATCAAGAGTGCAGATCAGGGAACTAGCCCGTTAATACTGCCAGCAACCCCAAAGATAAACTTCTAAAGGGTGCTAATTCTAGCCCCTAGCGGGGACAGATACATAAAACATCTAATTCCGCGAAGGCGGATTTTTTATTGCACATTATTGAATAAATAATAGCGCAATAATCCTCCAAAGCCTTGGCGTAAGAGGATAAATTTAATTAAGAAATATTAACATTTTAGATTCCTCCGCCTAGGCGGACGGGAAGACACAAGGAAGCATATGGCAACTAAACTTAAAGTCGCTTTAAAACAGGCTAAAGCAAAACCACTGCAAATAACTGGAAAGTTATTTACTTCTGAGTCTGTAACAGAAGGACATCCAGATAAAATTTGTGACCAAATTTCGGATGCAATATATGACGCTATGCTAAAGCAAGACCCAAAGGCTCATGCAGGTATTGAATGCTTTGCTACAACTGGGTTGGTTATGGTTGGTGGTGAGGCTAGAACAAAAGCATATGTAGACATTCAAGATATTGTAAGAAAAACTTTAAAGCGTATTGGTTACGATAAAGCCGAATATGGTTTTTGTTATAAAGATGTAGGGGTAATTGTTACTTTACATGAACAATCTCCAGACATTGCCCAAGGTGTAGACGAAGGCGCTGGGGAATTTAAAGAACAAGGTGCTGGTGACCAAGGGCTTATGTTCGGGTTTGCCTGCGACGAAACTCCAGAATTAATGCCTTTGCCAATTTCTTTGGCTCATAAATTAGCAAGGAAGCTTGCAGAGGTTCGGAAAAATAAAAAACTTCCTTATTTAAGACCTGATGGTAAGTCTCAAGTTAGTATTGAGTATGTTAATGGTAAACCAAAAAGAGTTACTACTGTAGTTATTGCAGCGCATCACTCCGAAGATGTTAGTACAGAAAAACTTAGAAGTGATATTACAAATTTTGTAATTAAGCCAGTTTTGGGTAAGTGGTATAACAATAAAATTCAAACTTTTATTAATTCCACTGGAATATTTATTTTAGGTGGACCTCCAGCAGATGCTGGACTTACTGGGCGTAAAATTATTGTAGATACTTATGGTGGATACGCACCACACGGTGGTGGAGCTTTTAGTGGGAAGTGTGTGACCAAGGTGGACAGAAGTGCTGCATATGCTGCTCGATATATTGCAAAAAATGTTGTAGCCTCGGGGCTAGCTAAAAAATGCTTAGTTCAGCTTGCGTATTCTATTGGGGTTGCTAAACCAGTTTCTATTTTCTTAGACACTCAAGGAACAGGAAAAGTAGCAGACAATCGCTTAGAGAAAATAGTTGAGCTAATTTTTCCAACGAAACCAGCAGATATTGTAAAAACTTTAAAATTAGAACGTCCAATTTACGAGCAAACCGCTGCTTATGGGCACTTTGGAAGAACCGACATTAAGCTTCCTTGGGAAAAAATAGATAAGGTTAAAGAAATAAAAAAGTTGTTAAAAACTATTAAATAGTATATTTAACCCCTCGCCTTAGCGAGGGGTTTTGCTATAATAACTTTATGGTTACATTGGTTGTTAAAAGTTTTAAAGTGATTATTTTTAGTTTGATTGTTGTTTGGTACGGTATATTTTTAACTCATAAAATAGATTTAACAACTGCAGATTTAGGAAGACATATTCAGAATGGAAATATTATTGTAAATGCTCCCTGGTTAGATAAAATAGATGTTTTAAAGACAAATTACTATTCTTACACCTTAAATGATCAATCCTTTATTAACCACCATTGGGGTAGTGGGGTGGTTTTTTATTTTATTTATTTATGGTTTGGGTTTAGTGGGCTTAGTGTGTTGTATGCACTGTTTGGGGTTTTAACTGTTTTGGTTTTTTGGGATATAGCTAGAAGAATGTCTAATTTTTGGGTTGCAACAGGAGTTGCGGTTGTGATTTTGCCACTTGTGACAACTAGGGCTGAAGTTAGACCCGAAGTTTTTACTTATTTTTTAACTGGAGTATTTTTTTGGACTCTTTACTTGCATAGAAGTAATATTCAATATTCCAGATTCAATATTCATAAATTAGTATGGTTGTTGACTTTGGCAATGCTGTTGTGGGTTAACTTGCATATTGGCTTTGTTTTTGGGTTTTTAGTTTTGGGAGCGTTTGGGTTAGAACAAATGATAAAAGATATTAGATTAAAGATACAAGATAAAACCAATCCTATTTTAAGTAAAAATTTCTATAAATTACTGTATATTTCTATTATTTCACTCATAGCTGGTCTAATTAATCCGAATTTTATTCAAGGTTTACTATACCCGTTAAATATATTTAAAAATTATGGTTATTTAATTGTAGAAAACCAGAGTGTAAAATTTTTAGAAAATATAGGTGTTATAAATAATCAACATTTTTTATTATTTAAGGTTGTTGTAATTGTTACAGTTATTAGTTTTATAGGTGTTGCTATCCGAAACTACCGAAAAATAGATATTGCTCAGTTGGTCTTAGTTGTTGTAACAGCGGTTATGGCTTATTTGGGAATAAGGAACTTTCCAAGTTTTGCACTCTTCACCCTGCCTGCCTTAGCCGGAAGTATTTATTTTATAATTCCAAAAAACTTCCATATTGCCTATAAAATCACGCTTTCTATAATTGTAATTGTATTAGTTGGGAGTTGTGCAAATGTACAGTATCAAAATTTTGTGAACATTCGTCCGGTATTGGGTTTTGGCTTGTTGCCGGAGGTTAACGGGTCAGCGGATTTTTTTAAGACAAATAATCTTAAAGGTCCAATTTTTAACGATTATGATATTGGTGGGTATTTAATTTTTAATTTATATCCAGAAAAAGTATATGTAGATAATCGTCCCGAAGCATATACTAATGATTTTTTCCAAAAGGAATATATTCCTGCTCAAGAAAATTTCGAAAAATGGAAAGAGATAGATATAAAATATAATTTTAATACTATTTTTTTCTCACATAGAGATTACACCCCATGGGCGCAGGCTTTCCTGGTTTCTAAAGTCCTGGATCCAGATTGGGCACCTGTATTTTTGGATAGTTACAATATTATCTTTGTCCGAAGGTCTCAAACTAACACAGAACTGATTAAAAAGTACGAAATTCCTAAGGAAAGATTTGGAATAACAGAATAAAAGGTATTAAATAATTTGGATTTTTAATTTACTAAATATTATTTTGGATTATCTAATATATAAGGTAAAATAGGCTTATGGATAATGAAAGTAAATTTAATTATTCAAAATATGAAGCGAATATTGAAGTTCTGGCAAAGGAAAAAACAGAACTACAAAGAAGGAAAACCGCTTTAAATTATGAATACACAGATATAGCTAGAAGTCTTATTTCGGTTTATATGGCTTTAAGAAAACGTGGTCTTAAAGATTCTGAAATTAGACATCATGTTGAGTATATAACCCCTAGAATGAAGGAAATTCTTTTAGAAATTCAAAATATAAATAATAGGCTTGAAGAGATTTCTTCGGAGGTAAATAAGAACAGAAAACTGCAAAATGAATCAGATTTTTATTTTGACATTAGTAATCAGGACTTAATCAATTAATCTTTTATGAATAACATTGAACAATTAGCAAAACTCATTCGTTATAATGTATTAATTTCTACCACAGAAGCTGGTACCGGGCACCCAAGTTCCAGCCTTTCAGCCGTGGAATTAATGACCGTGCTAATGTTTGGCCGAAGGTCCGCCGAAGCTTCAGCGAAGGAGGGTGCGTTTTTTAAGGCTGACTTAGATAATCCTCAGAATCCAAATAACGACAGGCTTATTTTTAGCAAAGGCCATGCCAGTCCTTTATTTTATGCGCTTTATGCAGTAGCTGGAAAAGTTAGTGAAGCTGAATTATTATCTTTGAGAAAATTTGGCAGTAAGCTGGAAGGTCATCCAACTTTGGAATTTCCATATACCGAAGTGCCAACCGGCTCGTTAGGGCAAGGGCTTTCGGTGGGGGTGGGGATGGCACTCAATGCCAAAGCGGATAATACTGATTACAACACTTTTGTTTTATTGGGCGACAGTGAACTGGCCGAAGGAAGTATTTGGGAAGCTATGGATTCTGCCACCCACTACAAACTCAATAATTTAGTGGCAATTTTAGACTGTAACCGTTTGGGGCAACGCGGAGAGACTATGTTTGGACATCATACAGAAGTTTATGAGGCTAAAGCCAAAGCGTTTGGCTGGGAAACGGTTGTTATAGACGGACATGATTTAGAGGCAATAGCTTCTGCTTATAAGCTTATAAACACGTTAGCCGATAAGCCTTTATTTATTATTGCAAAGACTTTTAAAGGTAAAGGTATTTCTTTTATTGAAGATAAAGACGGCTGGCATGGAAAGGCTTTATCTAAAGAAGAATTGGTTAAAGCTCTTGCAGAATTAGGAGAAGTTGATTTGAATTTGGTAGGGGAAGTAGCTTTGCCTAGCGAAAATCCAAATGACAAATCCCAAATGACAAATAAGGATCAAAATTCTAATGTTCAATTTACAAGTTATGAACCAGGGAAAAAAGTAGCAACAAGAAAGGCTTATGGGAATGTTTTGGCAAATTTAGCAGATGTAAACCCGAATATTGTAGTTTTAGATGCAGAAACTAGTAACTCAACCTATGCCGATTCGGTAAAAAAGAATCACGCTAATAAATTTTACGAAATGTATATTGCTGAGCAGAATATGGTTGGAACTGCTTTAGGTTTTTCCAAGCGTGGAAAAATTCCATTTGTTTCTACATTCGCAGCTTTTTTTACTAGGGCTTTTGACCAAATTCGTATGTCTCAGTATGCCAATTCCAATATAAAATTTATTGGCAGTCATGGTGGGGTAAGTATTGGGGAAGATGGTGCTAGTCAAATGGCTTTGGAAGATCTGGCTATGTTTCGTTCTATTTTTGGGAGTGTAGTTTTGTACCCAAGTGATGCTGTTTCCGCGGAGAAATTAATAGTTGAAGCATCTAAGCACAACGGTAATGTTTATGTTAGAACAACCAGAATGGAAACTTCAATATTATATAGCGATAAGAGAATAGAGAATAGAGAAAAGGATATCACATTTCACGAATTTAAAATTGGGGGTTCTTGTACTTTAAAATCATCAAATTCAGATGTGGCAACGGTGGTGGGAGCTGGTGTTACCCTTCACGAAGCTTTAAAAGCTTATGAACAGCTACAAAAAGAAGGAATTAATATTAGAATTATAGATTTATACTCCATTAAGCCACTTGATGTTGCAACGTTAAAGAAGTCTGCGGAAGAAACAAAAAATATTGTTGTGGTGGAAGACCATTATGCGGAAGGGGGAATAGGCGAAGCTGTCGCCAGTGCACTGGCGACCAGTGTAAAGTTATCAAGTTACAAAGTTTCAAGTCTCGCAGTGCGCAAAATGCCGAAAAGTGGAAAGCCAGAGGAATTGTTGGCTTATGAGGAAATAGATGCGAATGCTATTGTTAAACAAATTAAAAAGTTGTAGGTGCTAAGTTGTAAAGTTGTAAGTTTATGACAATAAAAACCTTCAAAGAAATATTAGCTTGGCAGAAATCTCACCAGTTAACTTTGTTAATTTACGAATTTACTTCAAAATATCCTAAGCATGAATTATTTGGACTGGTTAGCCAAAGCAGACGTTGTGCAGTATCGATTCCATCTAATATAGCAGAAGGATTTAAAAGAAAAACTAAAAATGATTCTGTTCATTTTTACAATATCGCTGAATCATCACTAGAGGAGCTTAAATATCAAATTTTGCTTGCAAAAGATTTAAAATACATCGATAATAATGAATATGAAAAAGTTTATAATTTATCTGAGGATGTAGGTAAATTAATTAACGGTTGGATTAAAGTGCAGAAATAACATACAACTTATTAACTTACAACATAAAACATAAATCACATGGACAGAAATTTAGCATTAGAATTTGTAAGAGTTACAGAAGCGGCGGCAATTGCTGCTTCCAAGTGGGTAGGAAAAGGTGAGGCTAAAATTGCCGACGGGGCGGCGGTGGATGAAATGCGCGCAAGGTTTAATCAAATAGACTTTAATGGAACCGTAGTTATTGGCGAAGGGAGCAAAGACGAAGCTCCTGAGCTTTATAATGGCGAAAAAGTTGGTACAGGAAAAGGTCCTAAGGTAGATTTAGCCATAGATCCACTGGAATGTACCGACAGTGTGGCATATGGTCGTTACAATGCCATTTCAGTAATAGCTGCTGGTGAGCATGGTAGCCTTTTAAATGGCCCAGATACCTATATGGAAAAGTTAGCGGTGGGGCAAAAAGCGGTAAAAGCTGTAAAGTTTGGAGCGCCAGCTAAAGTAAATATTCAAAAAGTTGCTAAAGCTTTAGGGAAAAAAGTGGGTGATATAACAGTATGTGTTATGGATAGAGAGCGTCATAAAGATTTAATTTTAGAAATTAGAAAAGCTGGTGCTAGAGTAAGACTTATAACGGATGGTGACGTAGCTGGAGCAATTGCTCCAAGTATTGCTGGTAGCGGTATAGATATGCTCCTGGGAACTGGAGCAAGTGCAGAGGCAGTTCTGGCAGGTGTAGCTATTAAAATATTAGGTGGTCAGTTATTTGCGAGGTTTAACCCTCTTAAAGAAGCTCAAGCCGTGGAAATAAAAAAACATGGGTTAAATACCACCAAAGTTTATTCCGTAAATGAATTATGTAAAGGAAAAATATTAACATTTACTGCCACTGGAATAATAGATGGTCCATTATTACAAGGGGTTAGAGATGAGGGAGACATAATTATTACTAATTCTATTGTAATACGTGGACAAAGCAGTACTGTTAGGTATATTACAACTCATCATAAAAAAAAGAATTAAGAAAAAAATATGTTTGAATATGGAAAAATTTCTGGAGGTCGGGTGCCACTTGAAGAGTTGCAAAAATGGCGTAGAATTTTGAGCGAAGATGACCCAAAAGGTAGCGCTTTTACACAGCTAGAGCTGGATGATTTTCTATTCAATCAAATTGTTAAAAGTATGATTGAATATATCAAGGCAGGTCAAGATTTTGAGACTTGGTTTTCTAAATATAAACAAACCTCGGAAAAGACCGAACAGGATCTAGAAATGATCAAGGACAGTTTAGCTAATTATTTTTATAGTATTCAGGAGTTACAAAAATAGGTATTACATTATTAAATAATTATAAAACAATGAATAAAGAAGAATTATCAAAAATTGCTAAACAAATGGTTGCTCATGGTAAAGGAGTATTAGCTGCCGACGAAAGTATGAACACAGTTGGCAAGCGTTTTGCTGGGATTAATTTAGAAAATACGGAAGATAACCGTCGTGCATTTAGAGAAATGCTTTTAACTGCACCAAATGAAGGACAGTATATTAGTGGGGTAATTTTATTTGAGGAAACTTTAAAACAAAAAACCGGAAACGGTAAAACTTTTGTGGAAGTTTTAAATTCAGAAGGAATTTTACCTGGTATAAAAGTGGATCAGGGTCTTACAGAAAAGGGAAATGAAAAACTTACCAAGGGTCTGGAAGGGTTGGGGTTGAGGTTGGCAGAATATGTTTCGCTAGGAGCTAAATTTTGCAAGTGGCGCTCTGTTATTACAATAGGTGAAGGTTTACCTACTGAAGAAAATATACGTCAAAATGCTAAAGATTTAGCTTCCTATGCTTTAGAATGCCAAAAGGCTGGATTAGTGCCAATGGTTGAGCCGGAAGTTTTATTAGACGGCAGTCATGCAATAGAACAAGCAGAAAATGCTAGTGAAAGAATTTTGACAGCCCTATTTGAAGAATTAAATAGTTTGGGGGTAATTTTGGAAGGGGTAATTTTAAAAACCAGTATGATATTGCCAGGTAAAGATTCTGGTTCAAAAGCGTCCCCAGAAGAAGTTGCAACAGCTACACTGCGAGTATTTAATAAAACTTTACCTAAAAATTTGGCAGGTGTGGCTTTCTTGTCTGGCGGGCAAAGCGAACTTGAAGCTACGGTTAATTTAAATGCAATGCATCAACAAGGTGCTTTGGCTTGGCCGTTAACCTTTTCTTATGCTAGGGCTTTGCAAGACGGGGCAACCAAGACCTGGAAAGGACTTGGAGAGAACTTAGAAAAAGCACAAAAAGTGTTTATCCACAGAGCGAAAATGAATAGTTTGGCAAGTGTTGGTAAATATTCTATAGATATGGAAAAGGATTTTAATTTGAGTGAAAGTGCTAGTATAGGTCAAGACTAAAAACTAAAATATATTCTATGTTATCAGGCAAGAATGAAACACAACCCCAAGAGCATTTAGAGAAAATTCGCCAGGGAAAAATGAGGAAGGTTCCCGCAAAAACTCTTACGAACATAAACAATGAGTTCGCTAAAGGTTTTGATTTTGTAAAAAAGTATAAAAAAGCCGTGAGTGTAATGGGTAGCGCTAGGGTTACCCTTCAAAATGGGGTGTATGAAGAGGCTACCAAGTTTGCCTTTAAGCTTTCTAAAGCTGGTTTTACTGTAATTACCGGTGGTGGGCCGGGGATTATGGAGGCTGCTAATAAAGGCGCCTTTGAGGCTGGGGGAAAAAGTGTTGGTATTAATATTAAGTTGCCATTTGAACAGCATACTAATCCATATGTCAAAGAAGGGGAATTTTTTAACTTTTTCTTTACTAGAAAAGTTATGTTAGAATATGCGTCATCCATTTATGTTTTTTTTCCTGGTGGTTTTGGGACGCTAGATGAGTTTTTTGAAATGGTTACTTTAATTCAAACCAAAAAGGTGAGAAAAGTGCCTATTATCTTAGTGAATGAAGCTTTTTGGTCACCCCTACTTGATTGGATTTGGACAGTTATTTATCAAAAAAATAAGGCAATAGATGAAAAAGATATGGATTTATACCATTTGGTAGACACAGCTGATCAGGCATACGATTATATTAAAAGATTGCCAAAAGAAAATCATTTGTTTAATTAGGGTTTAAAAAAGTATATAGTGTGCAAGTATAAATAGTGTCAAAAGTATTTATGCCAATTAAAGATTTTGAAGATATATTTGCATGGCAAAAAGCCCATGAATTAGTATTAATGACTTACAAGCTAACAAAAAAGTATCCAAAAGATGAACTTTTTGGTTTAGTAAGTCAGTCTAGAAGATGTGCGGTTTCGGTTCCTTCAAACATTGTTGAAGGTTTTAAAAGGTTCGGTTTGCAAGACGATATGCGTTTTACAAACATTGTCCAAGCTTCTCTGGAAGAGCTTAAATACCAAATGTTATTAGCAAAAGACTTAAATTATATCTCAGAAAATGAATATTCTAATTTTTATAAATTAGCTAAAGATTTAACTCATTTAATTTATCTTTGGGTTAAAAGCAAACCAAGTAAAAAACTCTCGTAATTAAGGTGTTAATTATTCGGATTAATACTTTTTATACTTCTTATATTTATAAAATATACTTTTCCCATGACAAAAATATTTCTTGATTCCGGAGATCCTTTAGAGACCAGAACTGCTTTGGCAAGGCTGGAGTTTTTAGACGGTCAAACCACAAATCCAAGTTTAGTTGCTAAAAATCCTGAAGCTGTGGGTAATAAGTTTACCTCAGAAGAAATTTACAATTTTTATAAAAAAGTTGTTCAGGAGATTTCTAGCCTAATTCCAGCAGGATCCGTATCTATTGAAGTATATGCCAATGCTAATACTTCTGCGGAAGAAATGCTAAAACAAGCAAGGGAATTTTGGCTTTGGATCCCCAACGCCCATATTAAGTACCCAACTACCAAAGAAGGGCTTAAAGCAGCCGAAATAAGTATAAAAGAGGGGATGAAAGTAAATATGACTTTAATTTTTACCCAAGAACAGGCTGCAGCGGTTTATTCGGCAACCAAAGGTGCAAAAAAAGGTGATGTTTTTGTTTCTCCATTTATAGGCAGGTTGGATGATATTGGCCTTCAGGGAACGGATTTAATTCAAAATATAATGGAAATGTATAAAGCCGGGGATGGGCATGTAGAAGTGTTAGCTGCAAGTACCCGCAATATGCAACATTTATCACAGATATTTAAAATGGGCGTTGATATTGTCACCATGCCTTTAAGTCTTTTGGAAAATTGGAAAAGCCAAGGTTTAACAGTCGAAGCGCTGGCATCTGTAAAAGATTTAACCCCAATTGATTATAAAGTAATAAATTTAGATAGTCCTTGGGAAAGTTATAATGTGCATCATGAACTGACAGTGAAAGGATTGGAGAAGTTTGCTCAGGATTGGAATGCATTAATTAAGTAATATCCAAATAAAGTTTTCAATCAACCTACGACCAAAAGAAAAAGTACAACTTAGTGTTGTACTTTTTCTTTTGGTCGGGCTGCTGGGAATCGAACCCAGTCTATCTGCTCCCAAAGCAGACGTACTACCGGTATACTACAGCCCGAA
>CAYGEJ010000008.1:0-54162 GCA_964348935.1 uncultured Candidatus Saccharibacteria bacterium
TATTTAAAGTACGCAAAAAGGATGTTTGTTCTAAAATTGAGTAATGTCTGAAGTTACTTTCAATTAATAATGCATTGTTAAAAGTTTTAAGGCTATCCAAATCGGATTTTAAGATAGTTTTTTTGTTATAAAATAAAAAGTATCGATTATCTGAATCCATAGCTAAAATCCTAGGAAATAACTCTTTACAATATCTCCCAATTCCACCATGGTTTGCACCATACATTCTTATATCTATTCCAATTTTCATTTAGCGAGTGTTTAAAATTTGTAAAAGCTGGTTCGCGGTATTCTTCCATACAAACTGCCCAAGTCTTTGTTCGCCATTTTGAATTAAGACTCTTCTAACTGGTTCGTTATATAAAGCTGTGTTCAAAGCTGAAGCAATATCATTAATATTGTAAGGGTTGAATAACAAGCCGGCATTTCCGACTATTTCTGGAATGGATGTGACTTGACTGGCCACCACCGGAGTACCTACTGACATTGCTTCAAGAGGCTGAAAGCCGAAACCTTCATAAAAGCTGGGATATGCCAAAACTTTCGCGAGTTTAATTACTGCTGGTTTGTGCTTTTCTTCAATGTATCCAATATATTTAATTCTAGAGGACTTTACGCTTTGCTTAATTTCGTTAAAAACATCCTGATATTTCCAGCCAGGTCTCCCTACTATCACCAAATGAGCATTTCCAGGCAACGATTCATAGGCTTTAATAAGTCCGGATAAATTTTTACGAGGCTCTATTGTATTTAAAAACAAAATGTATTCCCCTGGTAAATTGTAAATATTCCTGGCCATTCTTAAGCGCTCTTCGGATATGTGCGTCTGAAAAAAATTTTGATCCATACCTGGGTAAATGACCTTGATTTTTTCCGGGTTTATGTTAAATAATTTAATTAAATCTTTTTTTGTGTTCTCTGAAACCGCAATTAAGATATTTGCACGATCAAAGGCCTTTTTATAATTTAAAAATTTGTGCCAAAACCTTCTTTTAAAATTGTAAAACTCGGGTGTAATAACCGGAGACAAATCATGAACTGTTAAAATAACTTTTACCTTTGGATTAACATTAAATTGGTTTAGATTTGGCAAAAATAAGCAGTCAAAATCTCCAATCAACTTTTCCAACTTTAAAAAATTGAACTTTAAAGCTAAATTTAAAAATTTGCTGGGAACTCGAGAGCTTTTTCTTGTCGTGTTTACATAATGAAAATCGCCAAGTACGGATTTTGAAAAACCGTTATTAAAGAGAATATACTGATTTTTTTGATCCAAACCGAAAAGATTATCTAATAAATTTAGAATGTAATTTTCTACTCCAGATATGTTTCCCGTTGATAAACTTCTCAAATCAATTGCGATTTTCATTAACTTTGAATAAGGTTTAAAATTTTTGTGTTAAAAATCTGCTTGTTGAATTTATTAGCTTGCTCACTCAAGATATACGGCTTAAACTGCTCAGCATTAAAATTTATAATTATTTTTTTAAGTTCTTCAGGATTGTAGCTTTTAAAAAACATCCCGGTTTGGCCGTCTATAACAGTTTCAAGTGCGCCACCTTTAGCAAAAGCAATGGTTGGAGTCCCGCAACTCGCCGCTTCCAGTGGTACTAATCCAAAATCCTCAGTTTGAGGAAATAGTAAAGCTTTAGCACTACTATATTCGTCTCTCAATGCACCATCTTCAAGCCAGCCTAAAAAGGAAATGTTGGATTTTGAAATAGATTTTAAATATTTTTCATATCTACCAGTTCCAACAATATGTAGCGGAAGGCCTAATTCGTTAAAAATTTGTATCACGAACTCTGTATTTTTATGAGCCTGTAGGCGACCCGAGAGTAAAAAATAATTCTTTTTTTCATCGGTGCTATACCAGAAAGCGGAGTCAATAAACGGATAAACTAATTCGCTAGATCTGTTGTAGTATTTCTGAATACGGTTTTGGACTTCCTTAGAGTTGGCAATAAATAGCGTAACTCTTTGCGCGCCTTTGTAATCCCACGATTTCATCCATCTTAAAATAGGCTTAACTGCAAACTTTAAAATATGTGGAACTTCTTGATCAACGTATTCAGGTTCATTCCATAGAAATCTTGTTGGTGTATGGCAATAATTTATATTCTTACAATTTTTTGGTACCCGTATGTTTTTTATAAAGCCCGAACTTGAAGAAATTACCACATCGTAGCCACTAAAATCGAGAGAAGCTACTGCCATTGGGATAAATGGTAGTAAGTATTGAAGTTTAGGTATGAAATTATATAAAACTTGTAGCCAGGAAGTTCTAATATCCCAACTCTTATACTTTTCCTTCAGTTTGGAATCTAACACCAAAGTGTAAATTGGAGCGTTAGGAAAAAGTTCGTGTAAAGCTTCCATAACCCTCTCAGCGCCACCCAACTGAGTAAAGCTATCATGAGCCAAAGCAATCCTCATTTAGTAGTCCCCTTGTGATTTTGGTTTAAAAAATAAAAGAAAAAAACTCTCAAACAATATTTTAATATCTAGCCATAAAGACCAGTTTTCTATATAAAAAGTATTTAGCCTAATTTCTTCTTCAAATGGTAAATCTGGCCAAGTTACCTGTGTTATCTGTGAAAGCCCAAAGATTCCAGGCTTAATACTAAACATTCTTTGATATCTGTCTTTATAACGCTGTACTTCATCTAAAACATGAGCTCTAGGGCCAACCATACTCATGTCTCCTTTTAAAACATTCCAAAATTGAGGTATCTCATCTAATTTGGTACGTCTTAGAAATTTCCCAACCTTAGTTACTCTTGGATCGTCTTTAATCTTTAAGAATGGGGCATTAGAACCGCCTCGATCATTTTTTAACCAAAGCTTCTGTCTAATTTTTTCCGCCTCATCCCCACCGTATTCCTTGCCTACCGAAAGATGACTGAACATAGTTCTAAATTTATAAAATTTAAAATCCTTACCTCTTCCACCTCGTTCAGCCGAATAAAGTGCTCGACCTGAAGAATCAATCCTAATGGCAATCCAAACAATTAAAAATATCGGAGAAGTTAAAATTAAACAAATAATACTAAAAATAATATCCGCAAGACGTTTTACAACTTTTCCCCAACCATCCAGAGGCGTATTTTTTAAACTAATTAAAGGAATTCCGTTTAAATCATCGGTTTCAATAATATTCCTCTGTACCTCAAAAAGGTTGGGAACAAAACTAAAATTTAATCCTTTATTCCTGGCAAATTGTACTAATTGTAGGTTAATTTGATCACCAATACCGGAGTTTGATTGTAATATTTCATCTATTTTACCCTGACTATAAAGCTGTTCGAGTTTTGTATAAATCGTTTCTGTATACTCCAATTCAGCCGTTACTTCGTAGCCATGCTTTTGATTTATAAATATTTGATCAATTACTTCCTGAGATCGAGCATCGCCTTTTATAATCACCAGTTTATGCAAGCCGAAGCCTTGCCTGAATAAAAAGGTTTGGATTTGCTTTAAAATAAATCGCCCAAACATAACAAACACAATACTCAAACCCCAAGTAGCCAAAATTATAAATCTTGACGGAAAAATACTTTGGTTAAAAAAGAACAATAAAATTATTAGTAATAAACCTAAAGAAATTCCAACAATTATTCTCCCAAACTCGCTAATAAATTTCCTGGTTCCCTTCAGGTTATACAAACCCAAAAGTCCAAAAATTAATACCATTACCGGCAGTACTTTATAAATTACTAACAGAAAATCGTTTAATTTTAATTCATAAAGAATTGGACCAATCACTGAAAGTGATTTTTGTCTCAAATTAAAAGAGATAATACCGGCAAGTAATAGAGATACGGAATCTACAGGTATGGATACCAAGTTAAATATTAATTCAGTCTTTTTCACTTATAAGTGACTTTCTGCCTATTTACAGCTAAAACAATAGCGTAAAATAGCCTTTAAATTCGTATAAATATAATATATTATACCATTTTTGATTGACAAAAACAAGTATTTTTGTTAATATTCAAAAGCTTTAAGCAAACCGAATAATCGCTCTGCGAATAGCGGAGAGGAAAGTCCGAACACTTGTTTGATAACCTCTATAGAGTTATCAAAACTGGTAGCGGGTAATCCCCGTCGGGAGCAATCCCAGAGGTGCGAACAGAAACGACCAATGCCGAAAGGCTAGGAAATCCATTCAAAGTTGAGTGGATTGTTCCCATAGTAATATGGGAGTGAAACGGCTAAATCCTTACTTGAGTGCAAGGCCAAATTAGGTAGGCTGCTAGATCCTGGATAGCAATATTCAGGCAAGATAGATGATTATTTCCACTTGTATTTTATATAAGTGGTCCGCCTCTGGCGGAAAAACAGAATTCGGCTTATGAGTTTGCTTAAAGTATAAAAAAGCTGAGACATTTTGTCTCAGCTTTTTTATACTTTTATTTAATTTCAAATACAACAGTCATTGTTTGTAATATTTCTTGACTGCCGGTTTGAATATCCGGAGCTATTGATGCCCCACCACCAATCCCCTTTGCCATTGTATCATAAGCGTATGAAATAGGTCCTGGATACCCACCGCTTTCTGAGATACTTACAATTTTACCTAGACTCAAACCAGCTTCTTTAGCGAGTTCTTCAGCCTTTATCTTAGCGTCAGCTATCGCCAATTTTCTGGCTTCATTTTGCAAATCTGTTGGTTTTTCAATAGTCAAATTAACGCCGTTAATTTGGTTTGCCCCATTATTTACAACTCCATCCATAATTTTTTCAAGCACTACCTGGCTCTTATCGACTCCATGAACCTTAACTGTAATTGATTGATTACCCTGATAACCGGTTATTTTTGGAGTGCCATTATTGTAATCTTGAGTCGGATAAAAACTATACTGACTTGTAAGTATATCCTTGTCTTCTATACCTTGAGACTTTACAAAAGCAACCACCTTATTAACTTTATCGTTGTTTTGATTCTTAACATCAACTGCAGTGGAGCCCTGAGAAAGCACTCCAATTGTCACTGTGGCTAAATCTGGCACAGCGCTGACTCTGCCTTCCCCGGAAATAGAGATGGTGTTGGCAGGTTTTCTGTTGGATATTGCTGTGTTTAAATCATAACCTTTTTGAACAATTAAAATTGCAATAAAAACGACTAGCAAACCCCCCAAGCTTAAAATTAACCATTTTGGTAAAATATTATCCATACGTTTATATTCTTTAATTAATAATCTTTACTTAATTATACGACACAAATAGAATTAAGTAACAAAGATATCAACAAATATAAAAATCCCTCGCAAATGCGAGGGATTTAAAATTATATTAACGCTTGGCCCACTGTGGACTTCTACGAGCTCTCTTCAAACCTGGTTTCTTTCTTTCCTTCTTGCGATCGTCGCGGGTAAGGAAACCATTCTTCTTTAATACTTTTCTAACTTCTTCGGAAATCTTTCCGAGTGCGGTTGCAATACCATGTCTCAAAGCAGTAGCTTGTGAGTGAGGTCCACCACCGTTAACATGAGCGGTAAAAAAATAATCTCCGCCTAAGCCGGTAACCTGGAAAGGTTTATCAATTTCTTCTTGAAAAGCGGTAAAAGCAAAATATTTATTAAAAGGGATTTTATTAACAACGGACTCTCCGGTACCCTGAAAAAGTCTAACGTTGGAAACGGAGGTTTTTCTTCGGCCAGTAGCAAAAATATACTTATCTTTTGGTAAGTGATGTTTGACTACGAGCTTTGGTTCTGCCTGAGTTACGTGAAGAACTTCTTGATGAACAGCTTCAGGAGCAGTTTTTTCAACTGCTTTTTTTGCTGTTACAGCTCTTGGTTTCTTGACCGGGGCTTTTGCAGATTTAGTTGTAGATTTTCCACCAGAGGTGGATCCGCCTTTGGCGGAAGTATGTTCTAATTTATTTACCATAAGATTAACTTATCTTAAATTCGTGCTTACTATCCTTAACAATTTTCAAACGAGACATGATTTTTTTTCTAAACTTAATATCGTCTATCATGCTAAATACTGCTTTTTTGAAAACTTCTTCAGGATGTGTTTGAATCAAATCTTTTAAAGCGACTTCTTTAATTCCACCCAAGTAACCGGAGTGATGATAATATTTCTTTTGAGCTACTTTTCTGCCTGTCAACTTTAAATTTCCGGCGTTAATAACAACAACATAATCACCCATATCTACGTGTGGGGTGAAATCACGCTTGTGCTTACCACGAAGCAAGTTTGCAACTTCTGTTGCAACTCTACCCATTGATTGCTTAGAAGCATCAATTTGGTGCCATTTTCGCTCGACTTTATTTGCTAATGTAATGGATTGGGACTTCATATTATATAAAATTAATCTACAAGTTCTAAAATTGCCTTAGATGCACCTGCTTTAGGATCATTTAGCTTAATAAGTCGAGTATATCCGCCTTTTCTAGTTGCGTATTTTGGTCCAAGAACTTCCATAGCTTTTTTAGCTGCCATTGGAGAAAGTTTTGAAAGCAAAAGTCTTCTCGAATGCAATGAACTTACTTTAGAAATTGTTATTGCTTTTTCAACATAAGGCTTAGCAGCTCTTGCGTTTGCGTAGCTAGTTGTAATTTTTTCATACAAAATAGCCGAGGAAGCTAAAGTTCTAAGTAGCTTTCTTCTGTGATCCATGCCTTTTCCAAATTTTTTCTTCTTTTGATGCCTCATATTATCTACCTAAAAAATCAATGATTTCTTTAATGGTCTTATCGCCTAATCCGCTTAAATTAGTAATATCATCGTTGCTTAAAGCCTGTAATTCAGCCATTGATGTAACGTTGTTTTTTGCTAATGAATTCTTTGCTCTAGTAGAAAGCGTGGAAGACTGAATTTCATTTTCAACACCCAATTCTAATTGAGGTTCATCTTGAACTTCAACCACAGCCACTGGTTCCTCAACTTTGGAAAAACCATTCATAAACATCATGGTAAAATGGTCGACTAAAATGTGAGAAGCTATATCTGTAGCGTCCTGCCCGGAAATAGTCCCGTCTGTTTCCATTACAACTTCAAGCTTGTCAAAGTTAGTAAGTTGACCTACGCGAACGTTGGAAACGTCAAAATGCACAGACTTTATAGGAGTAAAAATTGAATCAATAGCAATTACACCAACTTCTTGTTTTAAGTTTTCTCTAGCTTCAACTGGAACATATCCACGACCTTGTTCAATTGTTAATTCCATATCAAATTCGGAATTTTTATTGTCTAAGGTAGCAATATGTAGATCTTTGCTTATAACTTGTACTTGATCGGTTTCTTTAATATCTGCAGCAGTAACAACCTTTTCACCTTTGACTTTTAAACTTAGCTTTACTGGTTCAGCACTATAACTTTTTACTCTTAATTGCTTAAGGTTTAAAATTATTTGAATTACATCTTCCTTAACATTAGGAATAGTAGAGAATTCATGATCAGCAAATTTAATTTTAACTGCTGTTACAGCAGCTCCAGGCATAGAAGACAACAAAACTCTGCGCATTGCATTTCCAATAGTAACACCGTAGCCAGGATAAAGTGGCTCTAAAATTACGCTATATTTGTTATTTCCTAAATCAGCTACCTTAGCTTGATTTGGTAAAGGAATTGCTTCCATAAAAGTTAACCTCCAAGTTAATTTTAATGCCAAAAGGCTTATGAAACTGAAATTAAGTACGGCTGTAATGTTCAACAATAAGCTGAGTGTTGATTGGGCTAGCTAAACTTTCCATATCCGGAGTACTCAATACTTTTCCGCTGAAAGTTGTAGCGTTAAGCTCTAACCATTCTAAAGTCTTAAAACTCTTTAGCTTTTCTTTAATCTTCTCTACATAGCCTTTTTTCTGCTTAACCTGTCTTAAGGCTATTTTGTCCCCAACTTTTACATGATAGGAAGGAATATCAACTTTTTTAGTATTTACTTCAAAGAATCCGTGATTTACCAGCTGCCTGGCTTGAGCTCTAGTTTCAGCAAAACCAAGACGATAAACAATGTTATCCAATCTGGTTTCCAAAAGTTTAAGCAAATTTTCACCAGTAACACCTTGCTGTCTTAAAGCTTTGTTAAAATAATTTTCAAATTGCTTTTCAAGAACACCATAAGAAATTTTCAACTTTTGCTTTTCGCGAAGCTGGGTTCCGTATTCAGAAAGTCTAACACGATTTTGACCATGAACACCCGGTGCAAAATTTCTTTTTTGCAATATTTTAGCGTCCTTGGCAGTAAATGCCATTCCTAGACGTCTTGCTTTTTTAGCTTTTGGGCCTGTATATCTCATAAAAATTAATACTTTTTAAATGGTTACTCAACTATACGCGACGTGGCTTCTTAGGTCTGACTCCGCCGTGTGCAATTGGAGTTTCATCTTTGATTGTTAGGACATTCAAACCACTACCTTGTAAAGCTCTAATAGCAGATTCTCTTCCGGAACCAATACCTTTAATAAAGACATCGACTTCGTTTAGTCCACGCTCTCTTATCCTGGCAAGTACATCTTCCATAGTTTTTTGCCCAGCGTAAGGAGTAGACTTCTTAGAACCTTTAAAACCAATTTTTCCAGCGGAGCTCCAAAGCAATACATTTCCTGTTAAATCTGTAGCACAAACAATAGTATTGTTATAAGTTGAATTTACAAAAATCTTACCTTTAGTAACTTTAACTTTAGCTTTCTTTTTTTTGCTTGTTTTTAGCTTGGAAGATACATCTAAGGCACCTTCAGTTTTAGAGGTCTCTTTCTTTACTTCTTCAGTTGTTGTAATTTCTTCGGCCATATATTATTTCAAGTTGATAGTTTAAACTTTAGGTCTTTTCAGATGCATTCTTACGACCGGAACCAGCTGTCTTTCTAACGTTTCCTCTTCGAGTACGGGAGTTAGTCTTAGTTCTCTGACCTCTGACCGGAAGACCTCTAATATGTCTAACGCCTCTATAAGAACCAATTTCTTTAAGTCTTTTAATGTTCAACAAAACTTGTTGTCTTAATTCACCTTCAACTTTAAAACTTTTTTCAATAAATTCTCGAATTTTGTTTAGTTCTGGCTCAGTTAAATCTTTAGTTCTCTTGTTAGGATCTACACTGACAGCGGCTAAAATCTTCTTAGACATACTTAAACCTACACCATAAATGTAGGGTAGCGATGCTTCTATTCTTTTTTCGTTTGGAATATTGATTCCTGCTATACGGGCCATATGATATAAAAATTAACCTTGTCTTTGTTTATGCTTAGGGGTTTCGCAAATAATATAAATTCGTCCAAATCGTTTGACGACTTTACATTTTTTACAGATTGGTTTTACACTTGCTCTTACTTTCATATATTTATAAGTTATCTCATTCTTCTGGTTATTCTACCTTTGCTTAAGTCATAAGGAGTCATTTCTATGACTACCCTATCTCCCGGCATTACCTTAATCATATTAACTCGCATTTTGCCGGCAAGATGTCCAATAACCGTCTGTCCGGAGTCTAATTGAACGCGAAAAATAGCATTAGGCAAATTCTCTATAACTTTGCCCTCAAGTTCAATTATATCTTTATTTTTACCAGACTTCCCTAAGTCTTGATTACTGGAATTCAAATTCAATTTCTATTAAATTATCTTCCGATATATTATCATAAACTATATTGTTATGTCAACTAATTTAGAACACCCCTCAGTAGTTTGATATTTTCTCGCTTAGTTAAGGTAAATTTAATATTCTACTAAAGAATTCTTGGCAATACTTAAATTTATTTTATTTGAAAATAAAGGGAAATTCTTTTGCCAAGACGGAGCCACGGTTATTTCCACCTTATCAATTTCTGCTTTGGATCTTAAAATTTCGTAGACTTCATTCTGGCTTTTGCCAACAAGCTCACCCTCAACACTAGATAGATCTAAATCATAGACCGCTTGACCCTCAAAATGAACTGCCAAGGAAGCTAATTGGTTAATCGGGTCGTAATTCTTAACTTTGACACTGGTTGAATCTGGAGTCTTCTCCCTAAGTGTCTTGTTGGTTGCCAAAGTTTGTTTAATTCTGGATGAAATAACAGTTTTGATATCGCCCTGTTTATACGCTATACCACTAATCTTAACTTGAATTGTTGCCTGAAAACTTGGCGCCTGAGCCCCAACTGCATTATCAGTAGTAAATTGAGATACTTCCAAAACATAACTTTTTTCCGGAATTACCAAATCACTGGTTTTTAATTTTTCCCTTATTTGCATCAAGGCCTTTTGCTCAAGAGAGGCCTTGGCATTAGAAATATCATCTTGAGAAATTAAAGACAAATACCTAGTGGTTCCACCAGTAATTTCAGTATCTGTTTTACCATAAAGCAATTCAGGTTTTGAACCAAAAACCTGATTGGTAATTTCCACCCTGGTTCCAGCTGGTAAATTATAATTTTCTCCACCATCGGTTGCTTGAATCTCTACCGCGTCTCCTAAAGTCGACAAATTAACTTCCTTAGTTTTGGCGTTAGAATAAGAGGTTACTCGAATTCCAGAAATATCGTTGGTTAAAACATAAGTCTTACTCCCAACGGTCAAAGTCGTGGTAGAAGCCTTTAAATTTAAAGGGAGTTTGGTAAAATTGTAAATTTTAATACTACCAGAGGCCTTGTTCCCTACCTGTTTCTTGCCCTGACTATTAAATTTATCGGTGAGCGTAATTGTCTCGTCAAATTTAACGGCAGGCATAACTAATTTAGAAGGGTCAGGAGTCGCAATGTTAGTACTAATACTTATTTCCATATCCCGAGTAATAGGTTCGGTCTTTGCATAAACCACCACTGTGGCTTTTGGCAAAATCACAAATACTACTAAGAGGATTGTAATCAAAGCAACTGAAACAACAGCAGTGATAATTTTTTGTGCGGAAAATTTGGATTTCTTCTGGGGCTTGTAAATTTCTTCGAGTTCTTCCGGAAAAAAAGAATCCACAACCTTAACTTTGGGTATTGGCTTAGTAATAATTTTCTTTTCTGGTTCAGGATTTTCATTAACCAGCGCTGAAGTAAAGGTAATTGGAGCGATTTTTTTAGCAATATGCTTAATTTCACTTATTGCATTGATAATAGGGTTAGATTCTGAGGACTTATCTACTTCCTGTTGTTTTGACCTGCTGAATGTTTTAATATCAGACATGGCATTTTCATTTCTACCTTTTGGAAGAAATTTTAATCCAAAGCCAGCTTCTTTAGCATAAAGTTGCCCCCTTTCATCCATTGTCAAAATAAATATCTCTTTCCCCATTAAATCCATTTGCTTCTTTAGAAGTCTTAAATTAATACTGTCATTAAATAAAAAACAGCGTTTTGGACAAACCAAAATCGCCTGTTTGGCAGAATTATGCTTAAACCGGCTGACAATTTTAGAAACATCGTCTTCTAAATTTATATATACACTAGGAATTGCCATTGGTAGGATTTAAACCTGAAGCAAGTTAATTAATACTATTGTAATTTAGCAATAACTGATAGTCAAATATTTAGAGTAAACCTTTATAAGCAAGACGCTTATTAAACGATATTAACTTGCTATTTTCAACTTGAGGTTGATCAAAAGGATTCACTTCTCGTAAGACAGATGAATATACAGCAACTAACTGCCAAAACGCCAAGAACGAACCAATTTCTTTTGGAGAAAAATCTGTAATTGACAAATGAATTAGTGGGATAGATTGTATCTTGGCATCTTCCATAGTTCCCTGCCATTCAAATTCAAGTGCCTTTTCAAGCGGAATTGTATCTACGTCAGACAATTTATATCCTTTAATTTCTACATTCTTTATAGAATTAGGATAAATATTTAAGGTTGGATTTTGAAAACTTTCGCTGGTGGTAAATAGACCACAAATATTTTTAATTCCTCCAAAAAATCTTTGGTTTGTATGATGCTGGCTTTCGGGTGCCTCATGGGCGAAGTAGGTTTGCCCCTTGCCGTTTTTACCAAAACTTTCATGACAAAGTTGTACAATTACACTGCTCATTGCAAATAAATTGTGTGAATAAAATGGCATAAAGACATCTACGAAACCTTTTTTTTCTAGTTCATACAAAACCGAAGCTGTGGTAAAAGCTAAATTATCTTTATTGTAAGCATCAAAGAAAGTTAAAGCTCCTTCAAATATTTTTTTTACATCTATTCCGACAATCATGGCTGGAAGCAATCCAACTTCTGTGAAGCCAGTATATCTCCCTCCTATAATAGGATGCTCAACAATATCCGCGTCTAGTTTTTCTGCAATGAAACTCAACGAATTATTTTTGCCAGTAATAACCAACAGTGGAAAGTCTGCAAACTGAGATAGCATTTCAATTTGAGTGGCTGTTTCTCCGGATTTACTAATGGAAATTACCAAAGTGTCCTCTCTATTCAAAAGTTGCTTAAGTTCAAATATATAATCGGGATCTATAGTACTTAAAAAATAAGCGTTTTTGGTAGCTTGAAATTTTAGGGCATTATAAATTCCATAAAAGCTCGTAATACTGCCGCCGTGGCCAATAATTATAACATTTTGAAATTCCGAGTATTTAATTGCCAGTTCCTGCATTTTTTCAAAATCCGGACGATACTTAACAAATTCAGGAACCTGGGGCAAAGTCACAGAACTTATACCCAAAGAATTTGGACAATTGTAAAATTCAAGTTTCATTAATTTAGATATTAGGTTATAGGTTTTAGGTGTTAGGTTAAACTTGACATAAAAAACTCTAAATCTTTTCTGGTTTTCTCTGTTAAATTATATTCAAATAATTTATCTATTGGAACCCACTCTAAATCAGCTCCCTCGTGTAACACAAATTCAGACTTGGATTGCTTACTTATTATGTAGAAAATAAATCTCAAATTATTTCTTTCTTTATTTAAATAGCTTGTTAAAAAAATTAATTGTGTTTCATTAATTTCTAACTCTAATTCTTCCTTAAGTTCTCTAATTATACACTGAACTGGAGTCTCACCAAGCTCACTACTACCTCCAAAAAATGCCCATTGGTTTGGATGTACAGTTGTATTTCCATCTCTCAAGTGTAATAAAATACATTTTGATTCCGGATTAAAGAGAAAGCATCCGGAATAAAATATCTCATTTCGTGGATATTCTAACATGTAATCTACTCAATTATTGCTTTAATTCTTCTTACCCCTGCAGAAGAGGCTTCTTCTTTTTGAATTTTAAATTTACCAATAACTCCAGTATGTTCTACGTGTGGACCACCACAGAATTCACGAGAAACCACTTCTTCTGTCTTTGGGTCATAAACAGAATAAATGGAAACTTCGTCTGCATATTTTTCTCCAAATACTCCAACAGCTCCTAGTTCACGAGCTTTTTCTTGAGGCATAATTTCTCGCTTTACGGTTAAGTCCCTGGATATCCAATCGTTAACCAAGACTTCAACTGCTAATATTTCTTCGGCGGTCATTTTTTTATCGTGAGTAAAATCAAACCTTGTACGCTCTTCGGTAATATTACTTCCTTTTTGCCAAACATTGTCGCCAAGTACCTGCCTTAGAGCGGCATTCATTAAGTGGGTTGCGGTGTGAAGCCTGACAATCTTGTCGCTATGGCTCGCTAGTCCACCTTTAAACTGTCCTGCGCTTGCAGTCCTAGAAAGGTTTTGATGTTTTTTAAACTCAGCTTCAAATTCAACCTTGTCCACCTCTTGTCCAAAAGTTTCCGACAATTCCTTAGTTAATTCCCAAGGAAAACCAAAAGTTTGGTACAA
The DNA here is from genome assembly GCA_964348935.1 of uncultured Candidatus Saccharibacteria bacterium. Classification (GTDB taxonomy): domain Bacteria; phylum Patescibacteriota; class Doudnabacteria; order UBA920; family UBA920; genus PALSA-1336. The sequence goes on from CAYGEJ010000008.1 coordinate 13,692, forward strand.
ATCAAAAGCCTCTTTACCTGTAAGTTTGCCTAATTCCTTATTCTGAATCCTAGATTCAAACTGTTTAAGCCCTTTTTCTAAAGTTGCTTCAAACTTTGTTTGTTCTGCTAAAATTACTTCAAATATTTTCTCGGATTTATCTACCAAATCTGAATAAGCTTGCGAGTATTCCGCTACTACTTTACCAATTAAAGCTTGTAACCAGTGATGTTTTAAGTTTAAAATTTTACCCATGACCATGGCGCGTCTAAGCAAGCGACGTAACACATAACCACGGTCTTTATTAGAAGGTTCTACCCCGTCACTAACTATAAAAACACTAGCGCGAACATGGTCTAAAATAATTCTACCACGTTTAACCTCGTCGTTAGTCATTACTTCTTGGTCTAACGCTAAGACGTCCCACATTGGCTTAAATAGTTCAGTATCGTAAACTGACTTTTGACCATTTAACACAGTTAAGGTTCTGTCTAAGCCCATGCCGGTATCTACATTAGGTTTTGGAAGCGGGATTAGTTTTCCGTCAGCCTGCTTTTCAAACTGCATAAATACGTCATTCCAAATCTCCACCCAACGCTTATCATTTTTAGTTTCCTGAAAATTATTTGGAGCTGGAGTGCCGTCATCTATCCAATAAAACATTTCAGTATCCGGTCCGCACGGTCCGGTGGTTCCTGCTATCCACCAATTATCTTCTTTTGGCAAGTAAGCAATACGTTCTTCCGGAACACCCAAAGACTTCCAAATATCTGCTGCTTCCTCATCACGAGGAGCATCTTGGTCCCCAGCAAAAACAGAAAAAGCTAAACGCTCTAGCGGAATGTTTAAATATTCTTTATCAGTTAAAAACTCAAAGCTCCAAGAAATTGCTTCTTTTTTAAAGTAGTCTCCAAAACTCCAATTACCCATCATTTCAAAAAATGTAAGATGCGTATTGTCACCGACTTCTTCTATATCTCCAGTACGAATACATTTTTGAACATCTGTTACTCTCTTTCCACCAGGATGAGATTCACCCAAAAGATAAGGAACTAATGGATGCATTCCTGCGGTGGTAAATAATACCGAAGAATCGTTTTCCGGCACTAAAGACGCGGAAGGAATTATGGTATGCCCCTTGGATTTAAAGAATTCTAAGTATTTATTTCTTAATTCCTGTGCAGTAATTTTCATATAACAGATTAAAATTGCTAGTGTAAGTTTTAAATCTAAAACCTACTTAATTATTTCTTCTAAAGCTTTTTCTAATTGAGAGTCTTTTTGATTCTTAATATCTTCTTCGCTAAGTTTTACAACTACGTCTGGATCCAAACCGTTCTTATTTAAATTCTTTCCGCCTGGTGTAACCCATTTTGCAACTGTAACCTTAACTGCACTTCCACCTGGTAAATCTACCAATTCTTGAACACTTCCTTTACCAAAACTTTTTTCTCCAATTAAAGTTGCTAAATTGTGATCTCTTAATGCTCCTGATAATATTTCTGAAGCAGAAGCACTGCCACTGTTTATTAAGACTATTGTTTTAATTCCAGATAACCTTGGGTTACCACTGGCCTTGTAAGCCTGGTTTGTACCGTCACTATGCGCTTCAGAAACCACCAAATCCCCTTGCTTTACCCAATTTGAAGCAACCTCTACAGCGGTTTGTAAATAACCGCCCGGATTATTTCTCACATCTAGAATAATTCCGCTGACATTTTTAGTTAAAATTTCATTGACAGCCTGATTAAACAATCCAACAGTATCATCACCAAACTCGCTTAAATTAATTATGGCAATAATCTTTTTCTGCCCGTTTACAGTAACATCCTTATAAGAAACTTTTACACTCTTAATTTGAATAGTATCTCTGACAATTTTTAAGTCAAAAGTCTTATCTTTACCTTCTCTGTATAAAGTTAATGTCACACTAGTACCTTTTACACCGCGAATTTTTTCTACAGACTGTTCAACGCTCCAATCCTGAGTAGACTCCCCGTCTACTTTAACTATAAAATCCCCGGCTAAAATTCCGGCTTTTTGCGCTGGGCTATCATCGAGCGGTGCAATAATGACAATATTGCCATCCTTTTTCCCTACCTCAGCCCCAATCCCGCCAAAACTTCCTTTTAGCTGTGTTTTAAAATTAGAAAGCTGTTTTGGGGGCAAGAAAGATGTGTATGGGTCACCAAGCGCACTCACAGCACCTGAAACTGCCCCGTACAAGACCTTTTGTTGATCCACAGGCTTTTCTATATACTTCGTATTTAGAATGTTAATAGCACCCCAAAGCAAATTATAATCTACATTTTCCGGAACTTCGTTTTGGTTTACAACTTTAAAGCTTTTAGGCTCGAGTACAAAACCTTTATGCCCGGCTTGATAGCCAATAGAATAAGCTAAAATTACAATTAAAATCCAACTAATTTTTTTTGTAAATGAACTTTTTTCAGTAAGCGGTTTATTTATACCCGAAACTTCAGTTTTGTCTTGATTTTCCATTATTTTTTAATTAATTTTCTTAAAACATTATAACAGACTTGAATTTAACCTGCCAAGTTATTTACTTACTCTAGGCTGAGCTTTAAACATATTAAAAACTAGCAAAATTAGCAAACGTCCGTATATACCCAAAAATACCAGCCAATTTAAGATAAATGGATATTTGGAACGATAATGCTTTTTGTAAAAAATCCACATTGCATCGTGGAACCACTTTAACCCACGAAATGGTACCTTTTTTGAAGACTCACCCTTGTAATGATGCGTAACAACTTTTGGATAATACCAAACTTTGTATCCAGCTTCTTTCACTCGCCAACATAAGTCTATATCTTCACCATACATAAAAAAATCTTCATCTAGTAAACCTACTTTTTCAAGTACAGATTTTCTAACCATCATAAAAGCACCTACCACACTATCAACTTCCATTTCTTGATCTGCACTAATATTTGAATAGTTGTAGTCTGTGTTGTCACCTAGAAATAATCTTTTAAAAGCGGAGAGCGGGTTTGGAAATCTTCTTCTGCAAGCTAAATCTAGCTTTCCATTACCTTTAATTAATTTACAACCGCTAATACCAACCTCCGGTCTTAGTTCCATAAAATCCAGCATTGACTTTAAAGTATTAAGTTCTAATTTGGTGTCAGGGTTAAGCAATAAAATATATTTTCCCTTTGCTTGTTTTATTCCAACATTATTCCCAGCAGAAAAACCAATATTTGCGTTTGCAATAATACTAATTGGCTGACTAGCTAATTGGCTGACTAGCTGACTCAGCCATTCAATAGTTCCATCGCCCGAGCCATTGTCTACAACAATTACCTCTGCTAAGTATTTAGCTAATTGATTATCATCAAAACTTATTTCCTCACTACTAAAAACACTAGGTAATAAAACCTTTAAATGCTCTTTGGATTTATACGCGAGGATTATTATAGATAGGTCTACAGGCTTGACTTGGCTCATATATATGTGTTAAATTTTAATGTTCGTGGCTCCTCTCTGGGGCTACTATACACGAACGGAGGAAATACATAATGGAATCGGTAATTGTAGGTATGAGAGGCTTCTTGAGAATGAAAGAAGGTTATCCTGTCATGGATATCCTTTCAGGAAATACACTTACCGGCGAGGTACGTTTGGTACCCGAAGGTACTGGATACTCCTTGATCGAAGATAATGAACCTGGTGCCATCTGGTATCTAACAAGGGTTACATTACCCCAAACAAAACATCCTACATGGATGGACATCGTCGAGGATCAAGACTTCACCCTCAGCCACATTGGAGCGAGCGGGCAAGGCGCCTGGGGAGAAAAAGATGTCTATGAAATAATGTACGTTCCTACATAAGCCGGATATCCTGAGCGGATGCGAAGAGTCTTTCTTAACAAAGAGACACTTCGCTACCGCTCGGGGTTTTTATTTGCTCATTCAACTAATTGTAATTATACTACTTCTACCAAATACACAACAAGGAGGAATTGTGCAATTAACGATTGAGTTTCCACCAGTTCCATTTTCAGTTGGAGACAGGTTGCTTTTTGTCAAAAACGAACACGGATTTTTCTTCATCAACGAAATAGGCTTCAAAACTTTTCCACTCCCAGAAGAGGCCACAATTTCTACCGAAGAATTTGGCATGTGTGTTAATGCAATAACAATGCCAAGTACAACTAGTCGTGTACGCTATCACAATGGCACTCCATGCATGTACTACGCCGATTGTCATGGAAAAATTTACACCGATGAATCAATGCTTCTAAAACTTTTTAACGGTGACACACTAACCGTTCTCGCTCTCCCATCTGGGTCTACTGGCTAACGCTAGAGACCCTATTTATTTTTTCTCTTCTTCCACACAACTGGAATTAACTTAAACAATTCTGGTATAACTTTAAAGGTACTAATTTCAAAAAATAAACTGTAAAAGAACATAAAAAATTCACGAATAAAAAATTGTGGGTAAAAAACTGGGGAATTTTTTATATACATTAATATATGATTTTTGTAGTTTAACTGCCTTATGCGAGAACTTAAAGCACGATGATGCTTAATAAAATCTACAAAATGTAAATATCCACCGCGTGAAGACCCCGCAGTTCTGCCATGGTAGCCAACAGCGGTTGGCACAAAAACATTTTTCCAGCCCTTATTTTTCATTCGCCATGCCAAGTCTACGTCTTCCCAGTAGCTATGAAAGTCTTCGTCAAAGTATTCATAACTAGGCTCTAGGTTATAGGTGTTGGGTGTCAGCTTCTGCAACCCTGAACCTTGAACCTCTAACCTAATATCCCGCAGGGCTAACGCCCTATACATACACCCTGCGCCCGAAACCGCATCAACTATTGGCTGATTATCGTATTGCCCATTATCCACCTCATGCTGGCCTCTGTCCCTTGCCCTGCCAGATTTGGATATTATTACACCAGTTGTATCTAGAAATTTATGATTTAGGATGTAAGATTTAAGATTTACAAAATCACTTGAAATTATTTCTGCAGGAACTTGATAAAGTTTACCAGTTGTAGATGCTACTTTGGAGTCAGTAAATGCTTTTACCATTTGCTCCACATAATCCGGCTCCATTATCATGTCTGGGTTTACTAGTTGAAAGAACTCGGCATTAGAATTAGAAAAAACTAAATTATGTCCTTTAGAAAAACCTATGTTATATCCCGGGTCTATAATTTCTACTTGGGGAAATTTTTTCTTTAACAGCTCTTTACCACCGTCGTCATTTCCAGCAATCACCACCACTACATTAAAATCTTTGTAGGTTTGGTTAAATATTGCATTAAATACCGGTTCAATAAACCGGCGATTGTTATAAATAACTTGGACAATTGTAACTTTAGCCATATATATTATTCTTCGTGATATTCATGATATCTTTGAATTACCAAACCTGCTAATCCTAAATCAATAAAAAAGAACATTAAAACTTTGTCATTTAAAAGTGTTATATCAAAGAATGAAGAAGCCATAACCCACAATACCATTACCAGTGCTTGGGCAACAAAATAAACCAAAAAGTCCTCAGTCTTTTCGTAATGTTTAATAAAATGCCATAAGCAACGGATTACCGAGGCCCAAAAGAATAGGAAAATTATCAAACCCATAACTCCAGTTTCGACCAAAACCTGTAAATATAAATTATGCGCGGATACATATTTCTTTGGCAAATTGTATCTGGTGCTTATTTCATTACTAATATCTTCATAATTTTGCAATCTGGTCTCTGAGTCAAGCGAAATAAGAAAATTAGAGAAACCTACCCCCATAGGGTGATTCAAAGCAAACAGCCCGCTATGTTGCCAAATAGCAATTCTTCCCATATTGGACACATCATTCACATCGTAAATACTTTTAGCACGTTCTAAAAAGTTTTCCTGAAACACACCAACCCGAAAATAATTCAGTGTTTTATTTATAAATGGAGAAATTGAAAAGAGAATAAAAATAATTAAAAAAGGCCACAAATACTTTTTTGCTAAATGTTTTTGAATATTATTGGCATACCCAATAATTACTGCGAGTAAAGGTACCAGCATTCCCACCCAAACGGCACGAGTTCCGGATAGAATCAACCCTAAAGCGGCAAAACGGATCCCTGACCACAACCACTTGCGAATATAAACGAACACACTTCTGGTTAGTGCCGTACCAAGGCACAAGCCAAAAATACATACATAAGCAAAGCTTTGCGAGTCTGGCATTATGGAAAACATTCTTAAATCCCTACCGCCAACATATGAAAACCAAGAGTTTGAATACAACGCCACAGTGGCAAATTGGTCACCATAGTAGAGCCTGGTAATATTATCCGCCCAAAAAACCCAAAAAGTATCTAAATTAGTAAAAAAAGTTCCAAATAATTGAGTAAAACCAAGCGTTACAATAATAGCTAACGCCCAAACCACATAACGAATTAGTTCGAATATTTGTATTTTACTTTTAAGCGTATTAATTAAAACAATATAAAATAAATAAATATTCACTAAAAATAATATTTGTTTAAGACCTTGCACCTTAAAGGTTCCAAAAAGTAGTGTTACAATTAGACCCAATATAATAAAATACCCTAAATATTTATCCCAAGGTAAAAAAATTATTTTGCGACCATAAATCACTTCTTTAAATCCGGCTAAAGTAAATATTTTTTTGTCCCGAATTAACCACAATGCAAAAAGAGACGCAAAAAGAACCCTCCACATAGAAAGCGAATCGAATTGAGTATTTGGTAAAACTACATAAAAAGGAATAGAAAGAATTAACAAAAGTAAGGATTCATAAATTGGACTGAGTAAAATAAACCCTAATATTAAGCCTAAATTTAACCAAACCAAAGAAACCGGCCAACCTAGCAAAGCCATACCAGCAATGCTTACATATTGCCAAATAGTAAACACAATAATTAGCAACTTTATTCTGGGAGTTTCTTTGAGTTTTAACTTAAAATCTTTAATCATATAGAATTTATAGCGTTTATTGTTTCATTTGCACATTTCTCCCAGCTAAACTGCTTCAGTCTTTGACTACCTTTTTCCACTAAACCTTCAGCTAGTGATTTATTTGTAAGTACGACTTTAATGGCATTTTTAATTTCTTCTGTATTATGAGGTTCAAAATATATCGCACCCTCACCTGCTACTTCCGGCATACTGGAAACATTAGAGGTAGCCACGGGAACTTTTTGGGCAAAAGCTTCTAAAATCTGCATTCCAAATCCTTCATAAAAACTTGGAAGCACTAACAACGAGGCATGAGAAAGTATTTGGAATTTATCAGCATCAGATACATAGTTTACATATACTACAATATCCATATTACTCTTAATTTTTTCCATAATCTCTTCATATTTCCAACCAGTTTTTCCAACCACCACAAGTTTTTCGGGTAATTCAGGGTTTTCTTTTTTGAGCTTTTTAAAAGCTTCTATTAAACCTGCCAAATTTTTCCTTGGCTGAAGCGTAGACAAAAATAAAATATATTTTTCTGGTAGTTCTAACTTACTTACTAACTCACTCAGTGGCGTACTTTCTTGTTCGTACCCATGATGTACCACCTGTATTTTTTTACTATCAGTGCCGTAAAACTTTATAATATCTTTCTTGGTATGCTCAGAAACCGCAATAATCTTCATACCATGACTCACAGCAAACCTGGTAGACAGCTCCAAAAAAGTCCTATTAAACCAGGTAAAGCTTTCCGGATAAAATTTCCATGCTAAATCGTGAATGGTTACAATTGTTTTTTTTGGATGATAAATTGGTAAAGCAGAGGCCGGAATAAACAGTACTTCCACGGGATTTACAAACATTTCCCAACTGAGTCTTAACTGAGTCCAAAAAATTGGAAATGGTATAACTTTAAGTTGAAAATTTTTAGGCAAATTTAAAAACCAAGATTCGGGCTTGGTGCGTAAATATAAAATATAAGTATTTTTACTGTCTAGTTTTGCCAAACTCAGAATTAACTGCTTTGCGTAATGTTCAACTCCTGTTTTTGCAGGATTATTTGCTCTTTCGGCTTCAATACCAATAATCATGCGGTAATTATAGCAAAATCAATTTTTTAAATAAAGTTTACTCGCGTATGTAAAATTCTACCTTTTATACACTGAGTAGCTTAAGCTATTAGTCTCGTCTTGCAGTATATTGCTGTTGGCAGCATATATAATTATGCCTGCAACTATTGCAGCAACCACAAGAATCGCGACTATTGGCCAAAAACTTCTTATATGTTTTGGATTTTTTATTTCTGTTTGTATCATATATAAATATTATAACATATTTTATTTTTTTAAAATAGAACTTTTATATACATGCGGTTTATAAGATTTAAGTCTAGAAATTTTTATAACTAAACCATGTTTGGCTAAATTCTTCTGTAAATTTTCAGTATAGGCAATTTGGTCGTAACCGAGTGCTATAATATCCGGCCTTTCCTTCTTTATATGAGGTATATAATTTTTTAACCCTCCTAACACTACCCTATCCACAAGAGGACACTTTTTAATTTCCCGAACTCGCTCGTTTTCTTTTTGTAGTGGTAATTGTCCTTTAATTTTTTTAACATTTATATCCCGAGCCACGCTGACAACTAAAAATGGATTCTTTGAAAGTTTCCGCGCCTGCTGAAAAAAATGAAGATGACCTTTGTGTAAAAAATCAAAAGTCCCAAAGATCATTATTTTTTCTTTCTTTACCGTTGTCATATTAAGCTCTAAGCATACTTTTAAAAGTATAATAATCCGTCTTTGTTAAAAATCCTGTAAACACGAGCATTAAGAAATACACCAAAGCACCGACAGGAAGCGAAATAAGCAAGGCTTGGTTTTTAATCGGCCACAGAAACAAACCCATTGTTAAGGAAGCCAGTAGCGGTTTTAAAAACAACGGGAGAAAATTAAAGTTAGTTATATTTTTGTGAACAAAATAAAAATAAAAAGTACCTTGGATGAATTCAGAAACTACTGTCATAACTGCTGCTGCCTTAATCCCATATATCGGAATAAGTATTATATTGCCAATCGTGTTTACCAAAACATTCAAACCAGTAACAATTAAAGCCTTCTTGGTAAGTTGGGAAATAACCAAGGAATTCACAGGTATATAAATAAACAATATTGCTGGAGCCCAAATTAAAATAGACAGCACCGGCGCTGCACTAACATAACCACCACCGGCGACAATATTAATAATTTTAATAGATAGAATTGAACCTCCAACTGCCATAGGAAGCGCGGCTACAATCATAATTTTTAGATACTTCTCCAAATTAAATTTTACTTCTGCAATGGCTTGTTTGGCCATAAGTCCGGCGAAAAAGGGAAACAATGTAAATGAAACCACCGAAGGAAAAAACCCTAGTAAATCGAAAACTTTATAAGCCGCAGTGTATAATCCGGTTTCTATAAAACCCTGAAACGAAGCAATTATAAGCACATCTATTCTATTGTAAATAGCACTGAACCCTACCAGCAAGGCAAATGGCCAACCCTTTTTTAAAATATCCAAAATCAGTCTCATATTAAATTTTAAAATGGATTTTAAAACTTCTGGATTAGGTAAATGTTTGGTAATAAAAATTCGATACAAAACAATATCCATAATTCCAAAAATTAGTTGGACACTGGCTAGAAAGACAATATACTTATGGAAAAATATTGCGGAAAAAATTACCGTAACATTTACGAGAGAATTTAAAAAATTAATTAAGGCAACTTTTCTTAAATCTTGGAACGCAGCCATAATTGCCAAGAACGGATAAGTTAAAGCATTTACCACCATACCGAGTCCGGTTATAGCAATAGCCTGAAAGACCACAGCCTCGTAATTCTGAAAGTAAGCAATTGTCATTAATAATATATACAAACTAATTGAGGCAATAGCCTCAAACGTAAAGAAATTTTGAAAATACATTTTGGCATTTTCAGGTTCTTCACTTATTTTTTTTGTTATATATTGCTGAATCCCAAAATCGACAACCGTGGAAAATAACAAGACGTAAGACAGAACAAATTGGTATTGCCCGCTACCATATGGCTCCAAATACCTAAACAAAGAAAAATATGCAATAGCCAATATAACTATTGCAAACACTCTAGAAATAGTAAGCCAAAAAATATTTTTTGAGATTTTTTGTGACATGTAGATATTTTATCAGACTTTAATAATTCTGTCTTTGTTAAGCGGTAAAAAATATTCCTAAATTACTTGCACCTTGTGATATAATTATTATATGAAAAATAAAATTATATCTTCATTCATCTTAGTATTATTTTTTGCTTTAACCACACAAGTTAAGGCAGAAAATTCAACTACCGTTCCAATTGCCACACTTTACAATTTAAACTCCTCCACAACTCCGAGCTCCACCCTTACAGCTCCAATACTACCACCTATAATTTCTGCGGTTAAAGAAGCCAAAGAAAAGCTTTCTTCTGTGATTTTAAACCATCAGTTATTGCCGGTTTATAAAAAGAATACCAAAACTCTTTTACGCTACAATCTGGGTAGTAAAGATATCGCTTTGGCAATTCAAGACCCAACCACCAACACCACCATAATTACAATCGGCAGACAAAATGGTAAGAAAATGATATTCCCCGACCCCGCTGTGGATGTTTCCCTAATTAGATTTAACGGAGTTAACAGTAAGTTTCAAGTAAGAAAACCGGCAGGGGGTAAAATACTTGCGCTGAAGTATTTAATCTCCAATCCGGAATCTGGTAGCAAAGCCAAAATTGAAGCCGGACTTATTCCAAGTCTGTATGTTCCCTTCTCCAATGATTTTGCCCAACCAGATGTTTTAAAGTATGGAGCAGATTACCTTAACGGAATTATTACACAAGTTACAAACGAGTTAAAATATTTACCCTCCAATTCCATCCCGGGAAAAGAAATTACCCAGGCCATACCCCCGGCATTAATTAAAGCTTTAGTTTATGCCGAGCACACAGACACTGCCCAGGTTCTATATGGGAACAATACCCAAGGCACCATAGACCAACTCAACATTCTTTTTGCTCTCAACGAAGGAGATACATACAAATATAGTGTAAGCAGTGCAGGAGCGCGAGGAATAGCTCAATTTATGCCTGGTACATACAAAGGCTTGGTGGAAAGACACCCAGAAGCCGGCTTAATAAAAGATTTTGTAGAGGGTATGTCTGACCACAAAAACTCTATTAAGGCTATGTATATGCTTTTAGATGATTATGCTGGTACTGTAAGAGTTAAAGCCGCAAACAGCTTTGCCGAAGGTCGAGTATTTGAATACGGCGCCGCAAGTTACAATGGTGGGACTACCAGAGTAGCCAGAGCTGTAAATACTTTTGGTACCGCCTGGAACAGCGACCAATCCGGTCCTCTTAATTCACTCCGGACACAAGTAAATACTTTAACTTCTCAAGTAAAAAATTTAAAAGTCAAAATTAAAAAAGCTAATAAAACAGAAAAAGCTATCTTACAAACCGAACTTAATTCTGCTCAAAACCAACTTGCTACAGCAAGTAACCAGCTTACCAATTACAAATCTGCAATTCTGAGGAATGAAACTGTTAACTACTTAAATAAAATATACAAAGTTATTCAATTCTTCAACGACCACCAAATTTAAAAATATATTTACTTATTCTAAAAGCTCAGTCAAGTGACTGAGCTTTTAGAATATATTGATAAATTACAAGGGTTTTAAAAAATTAAGCAAACGCGCCAATATTCTTTAAGTCTTCATTAACTTGAGGAATCAAAGGGGTCAGAGGAATCAAAGGGGTCAGGAGCCATTCTTTCTTGGACGACCAGGATTTCTTAAAGAAGACTCTAAACCTAATTCCTTTGAAATATTCTGCACCCATTTATCTGTGCCCAATGGTCTGTTTCTAATTATAGAAATTCGAATGTAATCAACTTCTGTTTTAGGTTGTATTGTATTAACTAATTTTAAATAATTCTTACTTGGCGCTATTGGCCATTTACTAAGAAGTTGTTTTTGCTCAATTGTCCCTTGCTGCCTTATCCACAAACTACCCCACTTCCAAAATTGAGCTTTTTTAACTAACTTTGCTCTTAAAGGATTCCTCTCAACATAACGAGCTAATTGTATAAAATATTCATCTGAATTGACTAGGAAAGATTTATATCTTCCTTGATACAAATGACCACTTCCAACAGTATGATGTGAAGTATGCCAGCGTTGGGTATGAGTCATGGTTAACCAACCCATAAATTTAGATAAAGCTCCATTCTCTAATGGTTTTAGTATTAAATGCCAATGATTAGGCATTATACAAAAAACAATAACATCAACAGGAAATTTTTCTTTTGCTTCTGTTAGGACATTCAAAAATGCTTGGTAATCGTTAGGCTTTGAGAAAATTTCCAATCTGGCATTTGCCCTATTTATTACATGATATATTATATTTTCTACATCTACCCTTGTTGATCTAGGCATATATTAACCATAACAAAGATAAACCACTTTGTAAATGGCTCCTGACCCCTTTTCCCAACTATCGATTTTATCGAGTTTCATAAGAAAATTTTAAATCGAGTTGTTGTTTTTTTACTAAACTCAAAGGAATCCACTATTTGTTGTACTTCTGTAGTTTCTTGCTTTTCTTGGCCGATTGGGCAATTATATGTCACAAAAGCCATTCTTAGATCACTTAATAACAACCATGTTATTAAGAATCTCTTATTTTGGGTCACGGGTTCAGCATGCCCCATCAACCCAAATTTAGTAGGTAAAACTCTAATTCCTGGTTTAAGACCTTGTTTCTCAAAATGATTTTCCAATATACTTATACACTCAGACTCGGTGGGAATACTCTCCTTAGTTCTTTTTGCTAATGATATTTGCAATGCTCCAATCGGGTTTATTTTCTTAATAAATGAAAATACAGCTTGGTCGTTGTCACCCAGTTCTTCCCAAATATCAGGTAGAATAATGGAAAAACGGGTATCTTTATTAAATACCTTGGACATAATTTCTTTATTTAATTATTTTAGTTAATGATTGATAAGTTTTTAAAACTCCTTTGTAACCTTCTCCTAAGAGCTTGTTAGCAGTATTTACATAATTTTGTAGCTGTTTCATCCCTCTATTTATAGACTGTTGCGTATTAGGCTTCAATTCATAAATAGTTTTACTAATTTTATCTATTCCGTCAACCCTATAATTTCCGATTTTTTGCTCCTTTAACACACCCTGACCGTAATCCATTAATTTATGTTGCTGTTTACCATACTCAACAGCTTCTTTTATGGTTGGGTTTGCGGTGCCTCTTAAATTATTTATAGACTTTCCGGCGCCAATCACATCATCTGCTTTATTTAAAACTTTCAATCCAGCAACTGGAACAAATGGAATTAAAGTTCCAGCTGCATCCAAAGCTAAATCATCCCCCATATTTTTCATACCCTGCACGCCTTGAGACAATTGGGTATCACCAATGTTTGTAAGTCTTTGGTTGTTAGTAGCTACTCCGATACCCGAGGTTATACCACCCGCAGCTGCATCTGCCAAATTTTTGCCATATCTAAAGACGTCAATGCTGGTAAGTCCAACATCAACCACAGTATCCCAGAACTGTCCATCTGGGTCATTGTATTTCAGTGGATTATTTCTAGCGTAAGAATAACTGTTCCAGCTTTGCGGATCAGCTAATTGAATTTCGAGTTGAGATAAATCCCAAAATACTGGATCCTGGCTTAGAAAATTGGCATTTGTGCCATTATAATACCGTTGATTTAGATAATTTAAATTTGAAGCTGGGTCGAACTCGTAATTGGCAAATTTCCTTTGGCTATTTAGACCACTTTGCTCATCTATGCGGGCGTTTCCATACGGGTAATAATCTGCGAGTTCAACTACGGTTGGACTGCCCCCATCACTTGTTGCCACGTTCATACCACCGAGGTGGTCGGTATGCACATACGACACTGTTGTCGTTGCACCAGTTCCAACAACAGTCGCGATTAAAGTACCGTCGGGTAAAAATATATTTTTAGTCGGGACACTTCCGGTTATGTTATAACCTTTACTTGGATAATAGGTCATAGCGGAGCTGGTAGTGGCTAGGGTCATACTGACGCGCTGACCCCATGCATCATAGCTGTAAGTTGACGTGGCGGAACTTCCGACAGCCTGCGTCATCCGGTTGTTGTAGTCCCAAGTGTAGGAAGTCAGTGTTGAGGTTCCATATTTAGTTGAAGTAAGGTTGCCGTTGTTGTCATAAACAAAGCTGGTACTAGTAGCAACTGTAGTAGTAGCAACAGCATGCGGATTAAGGTATGCAGCTGTCCCTGTAGCATAGGTATACGTAGTGGTAGCACCCAAGCCAACACCTTCTCCAAAACCGGATTGATCAAGCTGGGCAGCGTATTCGGGGCTTATGACAATAATAACAAACCATACTGGGGTTATTTGGGTATTCTCCTCCGCTTCGGGAGCATCTATAACTGGCTCGGCGCCCTGGGGATTTTCAAAGGCTGTTTCGGTATTTTCCAAAGACGGGGTTGCCGGAGCTTCGGTAAGACTCTCTGCCCCCTCATAAGCTAAAACTGCCTTCAGTGGTGAGGCAATAAAAGTTAAAATTAGCAATGTGACTAGAATTTTTTTTATCACAATTATGCTTTAATTTTATCACAAACGGTACAAACGGAACACTGCTCTGGGAGTTCAGCTCTGTGTTCCATTTACCACTTTTTTCTACGTTTCTTTTTCTTTACCCCAAACCATTCTAGGTAAGTCCAAAATCCAGAAAGGTACAGCAGTAGCCCGGCAGAGACGAAAATAGCAAAATGTAATTCATAAGGCCAGACCATGCAGTAGACTTTAGCTCCGTTGATTTTCTCTATTAATAGTAAAGTAGCGGACTGCAAACCCAAGTAAGTTCCGCTACCAACAAAGCTGTTAAAAATTGGAGAAAATCCATTATCAGAATTATAGTGAGCACTACCGTTTCGGGTCAGAATTTCAAATATTACCCATGCCAAAAGAGCAGCGGAAATCCAAAGCCAGTGCCATGGCCACAACGTGGTTATGACATACCACAATTTGCCAGACAACGAACTTGCTGTCGGTTCTGCAATAGAACAAAATAGTTGATAAATTTCCATAATTACTTTTACTTTAGCACAATTTCACTTTTGGTTGCATCGGGTTTTAAAAGGTGTATAATATTTGTGTGGCTCCTTAAAATCCTAAGAATAAATTTCACAACTATCTCACCCAAGGGCAGTGAAGCTTAATTGCTTCCGGAGACGCGACTCCTCACTCGCGTTGACCATGGACATGCCGTAACTGACGCCCGCCGTGGCCTCGAACAAACTTCAGTGTTTGTATATTTGTGAATCCCATCAAGCATGGGATAGGTATTAGAACCCTAAGAATTGCCAATTAACGCTTTTATGCGTGGTTGGCTGTTCCTAGGGTTTTTCGTTTCTCTGAGCTGGTCGACACAACAGAATTAAGAAAAACAATTAACGAAAAACTTATGACACAACAACTTAAAGACAAACTCAACATAACTTATGTAGACATAAACACGCTCCGCCAGGCGGATTACAACCCGCGGAAATGGAGCAAAGAAGCAATAGAAGGGTTAACCGAAAGCATTAAGCGCTTTGGACTGGTTGACCCGCTACTAGTGAACACTGCGCCGGGACGAGAAGGTGTGGTGATTGGCGGACACTTCCGTTTGGCCATTGCCAAAGAACTAGGAATGACCGAAGTACCAATTGTCAGCCTATACATTGCCGACTTGGAAAAAGAGAAAGAACTAAACCTTCGCCTTAATAAAAACGTCGGGGAATTTGATTGGGAAATTCTTGCCAATTTCGGCGAAGAATTCCTGGCTACCGTGGGCTTTAATAGCGAAGAACTTGACGAAATCTTTAATGTCGAAACTACTCCGGAAGTATTTGACCTAGAGAAAGAGCTAAAGAAATTAAACATTGAACAGGTAGAAGTCCGAAAGGGCGACATATACCAGCTCGGCGACAGCAAGCTTATGTGCGGCGACTCAACAGTAGAAGCTGAGGTACTTAAACTGTACGGCAACGAACGCGCAGATTTAATTTTGACCGACCCGCCTTACCGATTACAGTACCTTAAAGCCGGTAAACGCCACGGCAACCCCACCGAGGGTTTTGGTTTAAAGAGAAACCGCAAATATCTGGAAACAGACGAATTGCCAGCGGACTTTACGGAAAAATGGATGGCAAACATTGCCAAAGTAGTTAAGCCCGACTTCCAAATAATCTGTTACGAAAACTGGAAGAACATTAGAGAGATTTGGAACTCAATGGAAGCACAAGGCTGGAAAGTTAAAAACATGCTGGTTTGGCACACACCAAACAGGAACCAAGGATTTTCCGGAAAATACTCTTTCTTTTCCAAACACGACATCGCCGTTGTCGGCGCTAGTGAAGACTTAAACTTTAACTTTGAAGAAGAAACTGGAGAACTCCAAAACGAATACGAAACTGCACTTTACGCCATTCAAGGTAAACCGTTTTGGGAAGGCTATGGCAAAGGGAAAAAATATTGCCCAACGGATTTTTTGGAGTATAACGTGGCGGATGAAAAATCCAGTGGACAGGGAATAATCTTTGGCATTAAGCCCTTAGAAATTCTCATCCCCTACCTTAAAGTTTTGAGCAAAAGAGATGGATTAGTTGGAGAGCCATTCGGCGGTTCTGGTTCAACATTAATTGCAGCAACCAAAATGCACCGCCGTTGCTTCATTATGGAAAAATCTCCAGTCTATGCCGAAGTAATTATTAATCGCTGGGAAAAACTAACTGGCAAGAAAGCCGTAAAAATTACCAATGGCTAAGAAGCAAGAACAAGGTACAGTTATTTCCGACCGACAAATGCAAACCAAAGCGAAGGTGCTGGAGCATCTTCGTAAGGTTCCCATTGTGGAAGTGGCTTGTCAGCGTAGCGGCATAGGCCGCACTACTTACTACCGCTGGCTAAAGGAAGACCGAGCGTTTAAAAGAAACGCCGAGAAAGCCATAGCGGATGGCGAACTTCTGATTAACGACATGAGCGAGTCTCAGCTTTTGACTTTAATCAAAGACAAAGACTTCAGAGCCGTTCGCTACTGGCTGGATCGGCACCATCCAAAATACAAAATTGAGCGTGGGGAGCCAAAGTTCAAAGGGAAAAAACCTGGCTCCGGCAAAGTCACTTTTAAAATTGTACAGTTTTAACTATGGCAACAACAAACCTCATTCCGCATAACTTTATTCCCCGTCACTACCAACTGCCGGTATTTCGGGCTATGCAGAGTGGGATTAAACGAGCGGTACTCTGCTGGCACCGCCGATCGGGCAAAGATAAAGTCTGCCTGAACTTAATGATCAAGTCTATTGCAGAACATGAATCTCGGGGCATACGTGGTACCTATTATTACTTCTTCCCTACTTACGCCCAAGGCCGTAAGGCTTTATGGGATGCCATAGACAAAGACGGTATGCCGTTTTTAGAACATTTTCCGAAAGACTTTATACGGAAATCCAGCGATTCAGAAATGCAGATTATTACCAAGAACGGTTCTATCTTTCAAGTCATAGGGACGGATGACATTAATTCCATTATGGGAACCAATGCTTTGGCTTGTGTGTTTAGTGAATATTCCTTGCAAGATGCCAAAGCTTGGGAACTCATTCGTCCAATACTTGCTGAGAACGGCGGCTGGGCAGTATTTAACTTTACCCCAAGGGGCAGAAACCATGCGTGGAAATTATTAGAAAGAGCTAAGAATGACGCGGGTTGGTTTAGGCAAATATTAACAGTAAAAGACACCTGCGCAATTTCCGACGAAGTATTGGAGCGGGAACGGCGGGAAATGCCGGTGGATTTGTTTGAACAGGAATACTTATGCGTCTTTACTGACGGAGCAGGACAATTCTTTAAAAACATTGAGGCTTGTTTGTGGCGTGGCGACTTAGAACCACAAGAAGGCGTACGCTACCAAGCGGGAATTGACTTAGCCAAAGTACGAGACTTTACTGTGCTAACGCCGATTGACTTAACAACTTTCCGTGTCGGTAAACAAACTCGTTTTAACCAACTGGATTACACGGCACAAAAAGAAATTATTAAAGGCTTTTACGAAAAGTGGAGAAAGCCAAGAATCTATATAGACAAAACCGGCGTGGGGCTTCCGGTTTATGACGACCTTATTAATTTTGGCCTGCGTAATTTGGAAGGCTTTACCTTTACAGAGCAGTCAAAGAAAGACTTGCTTATTAACCTCCAGTTAAAACTAGAACAAGGCGCGATTCGTATTCCGAATGACGAAAACTTAATTAGCGAACTTAAGGCTTTTCGCTACGAACTTGGCGAAGATGGACAAATTAAAATTGTCGGGGTATCGGGAATTCCAACGGACATGGTTATGTCGCTTGCTTTAGCAGTATGGGGGTTACCACGAAAGCCAATGCCGTTACCGAGAGAAATTAATAATGAGCGTGAAGAACTAAAAAACTTTGACCATTACAGTGGTATGAAGCCAAACCAATTCCGAGGCGCTATTAGAGCAATGAGCTCTCGGATTAGGTGGCTGGAAAACAAAAAAGCTAGGTGGAAAGAGCAACAGAATCAAGGGCTTTGAAGCCTGGACTTATTTAGCCGTTTCCGGCATCCTTTACCTTGCCTTATAAAGGCACGGCAGTCTTTTAAGGTGCGGATTTAGGTGGTATAATACCTTTAACAACTTAATAAAAGTAGCCTAAACCAGCGGCAACGCTGGCATGGCGAAAAAAACTCATCACAAATACTGGACCTCACGTCCAGCTACTTGTGATGAGTCATATCTCGAAAGGGGTATGGGCGAACTCCGAAAGGAGCGAGCCATGCTGGCGTGAGGCCTTGTGTTTTATAAGACGGCTTTACACCAGCATACAATTCCCAAGCGTATGCACAAAACATTTGAAGACGTCTTAAAATTAGATGGGCAAGCCTTTATAGAGGCGCTGTTAAAATTTGAACAAGATCGTTTTGACCGCGACTTTTTAAAGGGTTCTGTTTACGAACAAATTAACGCCGAATTTGGAATTTTTCCTGCTAAAAAAGTTTACCCTGTCTATTTTGCCGGGGATATTTTTAATCCTAAAGATAAGCTGGTGTTTATTGGCATGAACCCAGCGTACAATGAAAAAACGAGTAAACATGAACAACGGTATGCGGAAACTGTTGGTTTAGTAAACATTTGTCGAAATATGTTTGCGTATTTTAAAAGCCAAAGAAGTGGTCTTATTCATTACTACGCAAACATCGGCGGGTTTTTAAAAAGGCTTTACGGAATAGAAAAAATTGATTGGGATTGGTATCAAGATAATTTTGTAAACCTGGACATGATTCCATACCATTCGGCTAATACTGGTGGATTAAGAATTAATAATCCCGCCCAATTCCGAAAAATTCACTTCACTATACTTTTAAAGTTATTAGGGCACCTACAACCAACAAAACCGATTTTCATTCTGGGATTCCCCAGTTTTGAATCTTATTTAAGTCAATCACATTTTGAAAATATAATTACATTTAAAAAGTACAACAATTTTTGGGCAGGTAAAATTGATGGTAAATATGATTTTATAGGCCTTCCATTTCTAACACGCATAAAAGGTGGCAAGGATGCACTAGTGGAGAATATTAAAAAGATTGAGCACATTAATACTAATTAAAAGACTGTTCTCTTAGCGAGTATTAGATACATTCGAGCTCACCACATGGTCGTCTAAAACTTTATATATCTTTGGTACATAAACTTTGTAAGACGCTTCGTAATTATCGCCAAGGGATACAATCTTATGTTTTTCTTCAAGCTTCAATGCCTTGATTGTTGTGGAATGTTTATTCCAATAAACAGCAAGTTTATCCTTCTCCAAAACTTTTGTAAATTCGTCAATGTGAGGAACATAAGCCAGGCCATCTTCACGGGCTGAAGCAAACATGCTAGCAAAATTTCTAAAAAGGTAGTCCATAAAATATTCAATGTTTTGCGGCTCACTAGGATTAAAACAAACACTAAAAAGGTATTCGTTCATAATCAGTCTTATTTTGCTCTCGTCCATTTTGCCAGAAGGGTCATAAATTCCGCAAGCCACTCCCATGCTTATTATATCGCTTGTTAACTGATAGACTAAGAAACTAGCTACACGTGTTTTCATTTCAAAAACTTTCTTCTCAACGTCAGATTTTTGGACAACGCCAGAAGCGATTCTACTTTCTAGTAAGTCATTATATTTTCCGGCAAGTTCCTTTTGTTCCAGTGCATGGACTTCCTGCAAAACATTTTTGTTTTTATCAATATACTGCGTTTTGAAAAATTCAAAAACCTTTTGTGAAATCTCCCTCATTTCTTCTTTTGCTATTATGCGAGTATCTCCTTCAGTAGGCGCTTTTTCATCGCTGTGAAATGCTAAGGCTCTGCTTAAATCAAAAATATCTCCGCCTCGGTCTGAGCTGCAATACAAACGAAAAACCAGTAGGTCATATAACCCAAGAACTCCCAATTCTGGGTTTGAAAGCTTGGCTAAAATTCCATTTGTGGTATGGGATCCTTCGCCGAAAATCCACTCCGCAATTTCTTTAATATTTTCGTTAGTATTGTGAGAGTGCTTTCCCGACTTATCTATCCATCCAGCATCATTTAAAAAACGAACGAGAAAATAATCCAAGTTGTGTCGTAGAGCCACTGTTGTATCCGGAATTTCTAGTAAAGAATATTCATTTTTCTGCTCGATTAAATAATTAATCAAATTATCTGCTACTGCCAAATTAAAATTTCTTGCGTTGTTAACCATGACTCTCCACATTTTCTCTCTTGATTGCTCGCTCTTGTCATATGAAAAATTTTGATGTGAAAAAACAGCGTCGAGAGTAGTAGTTCCGTTCACAACCTCATCTCTCCGGGTTGAATAAAATCTATGATGGCCAATGTCTTCTGGTTTTGAAAGATTTACAATAAGGTCTAAGTACGCCTCAAGATTTCTCCCATTATTCCAGCCACCGTTAATACAAGCCAAAGAAGTTCTTATGTCTTCCGGTATATTATCAATAGCTGTATCCTCAAGTCTTACTTTCGGATTAAAAACCTGCTCTAGCAAAAAACGTTGACGACTATCTAAAGGAAATTGTTTTATATAATTTTCATAACGGGTAGAATTTCTATACTCTGAGGGTGTAGTTCTAGGTCGAGACTCGTCTGGACGGTCATAACCGTCTTCATAGGGCAACACCAATGAGAAGAACCCGCGACCGCCCTTTGTCTCTGTATCATATATTTTTCTAAAAACATTTGGGTAGTGAATATATATTAAAAGCAGGTGGATAAGGTCTTTTTTATCAAAATCGGTATTTTTAAAATCAGTATTTTCCAATTCAAACATCATAACAGTATTTATCAGACGTTTCAGTTTGCGGACGTCTCCAATAAAAGGCAGATACTCGTGATACCTTGGCGATTTGTAAATATCTAATAACCCGCCAATTGGTTGTCGCACCAATGCCGGGTCAACTAATTTTTGAGGTAAAGTCTTTTCAATATTATCGGAAACGTATTTTGCCAAGTCTTCTCTGTCTAGGTAAAGGCTGATTTTTATATTCACAAATTTCTCCAAAAATTCACTGACTTTTTCTGTATCTGGTGTCTCTGCCTCTAAGATTCCAATATTTTCTATATCATAACAAAGCACATAAGAAATATTTGGCAATATGAAACTCTTTCTTATAACAAATAAGATATCTTTAATTTCAGAAAAATTCATTCTGTCTAAATCATCGACAACTATTATAATTTTTTTGCTAAATCTTTCTAGAATAGCGCTTAAATCATCAAATGCCTCGTCAGCGGTATAATCTATAGACACATCTGGAAAACTAAAACCAAAAATTGAAAAGCGTTTAACTTCAGTTAAGAGCCTAGAATACTTTGATATTAGAGGCCTGATTTCAGGAACAAAAGAGTCTTTTTGGATAGCGTGGATTAAACCGTCAACAAATATTTCCAATAATTTTTCACTCCGTACGTATCGTAAGGGAGTGAATTTATAAATGATGACTTTGTCTTTATGTTTTTCTTCCCAATATTCTTTGCAAAAATTTATAAAAGTAGATTTGCCTATACCCCAAGGGGCATCAACACCAAATACAAAACTTTCGGATGAACCGTTATTAAAGACTCTCTCTGCAAATGTATTGGCCTTGCTAGTAAAATTAAGTAAATCATCTTTTCTTTCTTCCAATTCTTTATCCTCAATAAAGGCCGACTCTGATTTTTTTGCTTTCCAGAATATAGATCTAATAATTACTAAAATGGCCAGAATAGAAGGCGCAGAAATAATAATTAGTAGTTGTTGTCCAGTAAACAAATCTACAATTATTTGGTACCAAGTTTTAAAAAATCCTCCCCATGCAAGACTTAAACAAATACCAAAAACCACAGCAACCAAAAGATCACCACGGCCACTTTTAAAAATTCTTTTTAAGTCTACAAAAAAATCTCTCACAGCTAGATAACAAAGTGAAATCGCAATTCCCACTATGCCAAGAATAATTGCATATTTTTCATAATCTAGCGTCTGAACAGCGAGGTTTATTTTATGACCAATTACTGTAGAAAATAACACAACCTCAGCAGACAGAGTACCAAAAAAGACAGCCCGGATAAGTACCAACAAATTGGCAGTTAAAGCTTTAAAGTCACTAAAGTAAGACCTTATTTTTTTTATAAAATTAATCATTTATGTTCTTTTATGATTAATTTTAGCACTTTTACGCCTATTTGTAAGGCCTTTTGAGTAGAATTTGTAGGCTTCGGATATATATCGCCCCTTAAGCAAATTTTGAGAGAAATAGAGGCAAATTTAAGGGGCTTTCAGCCTCTTTTAGTTATCTACTTCTTACCTACTTCGGGCCTGGACTAAATAGGCCGGGTGCGTCATTCATTAGGTATATGAGAAAAGCAGTAATTTACGGCCGGGTAAGTACCGGCTTACAAGAAAAAGAACAAACCATAGAAAGCCAGGTCAATGAGCTAAAAAGGCAGATTGCCACTTCGGGCGATTTGTTAGTTAAAGAATACTTAGACGAAGGTTATTCCGGTGCCTTTTTAGACCGTCCGGCCTTAAACCAACTTCGCAAAGATCTGAAAACCGATACCTACGATATTATTTATGTCTTATGTATTGATCGCCTGGCGCGAGATGCGATACACATAAATATACTTATCTCAGAAGTTTTGGTAAATAAAAAGCAGATAATAATCAATGGCGAAGATTACATTAACAACCCAGAAAATAAATTTAAAATTACAGTGCTTGGAGCCGTGGCAGAACTGGAAAAAGCCAAAATCTTAGAACGCACTACCCGGGGAAGACTGCATCGTTTAAAGCAAGGACATTTAGTATCGCAAGGTCATAATATTTTTGGGTATAATTATTTCCGGCGAACCCAAACTTCATATCCCTACTATGAGATCAATAACCCTAAAGCAAAAATAGTGAAGTATCTCTACGAATGTTACGCCAAAGGGAATGTAAGCATTAAAACAATTTTCAAAAAATTACAAAAAACAGAATTAGTTAGCCCTAGCATTAAAGTAGCGTATTCAAAAGTGAAATGTATTTTGAATAACGAAAGCTACACCGGAATCAAGTATTTTAATACCATGCGCTACCAGCACGTCATGGACGGCCTAGGTCAAAAAACTAAAACCAAAAAGCTTATCTATACCGATCGTTCTGAATGGATAGGTATTAAAATTCCTGCCATTATAACAAAAGGGCTTTTTACAAAAGTTCAAAAACAACTGGAGTACAATAAAACCTGCTACCGCAATGCCAGAGGAACACAACTTCTTTCAAACCTGGTATTCTGTGGTAAATGCAAACACCGCTGTATAGCCTACCGGAAATTCTACTCGGTAAGGCGAGCCAGCGGTGTTAAATTTTATAAAAAAGCTTACTACAAGTGTCACGCAAAAGGATCGGTTCACAATCCTCAAATTGATACCAGAATTTTAGAAAGTCATGTATTTGAAATGATAAAAGAAATCATGTTTAACCCTCAACTGCTGAGAGGGTATATTAGTTTGTTCAAATCACCAGATAAAAACAACAAATCATTAATTATGCGGCAGTTGGATAGTGTAGAAAAAGAACTCGCAAACTTTAAGAAACAAAAACAAAGAATATTGGAACTGTATGCCAAAGGCGGGATTGGGCAGGGCGATTACTTTAAACAAATGATAAATTTTGAAGATCAGTTACAAAAATTGGAAGAAAGCAGAAAAACTATCTTAGCCCGTATGCCTTTATACCAGAAACCGGAACTTGTGGAAAAAAGCTTGGAAGAATACTCCAAAAAAATAAAAAGCCAAATTCAAAGGAATAATGAGTTCAATACACTACGCCAATTTTTCTTAGACCATATACAAAAAGTCGAGTATAACAAAAGCCAATTTTCAAACCGAACAGTTTACTTATACGGTTCTGTTCCTATTAAAGTAAAAGAGCAAGAAACTGTACCGGTAGAGTTTAAAATCAGGAAAATCTTGAGCAAGCAGGACGAGCTGCTCAAACAAAAAGAGATAGATGCTAACGACTGCACGATATCCGGGAAAGAATTGCTAAAAACCCAATTTAGAAAATTAACACAAGAAGCTATATGAAAAAAGCAGCTTTGTACGCTAGGGTAAGTACGGGTCTCCAAGAAAAAGAAAAAACGATTGAAAGCCAGATAGCAGAATTAAAGCGGCAAATTTCTAGCCATGGGAATGTACTTA
Source organism: uncultured Candidatus Saccharibacteria bacterium (assembly GCA_964348935.1). Lineage (GTDB taxonomy): Bacteria > Patescibacteriota > Doudnabacteria > UBA920 > UBA920 > PALSA-1336. The sequence goes on from CAYGEJ010000008.1 coordinate 38,487, forward strand.
CTAAAGAATACATTGATGACGGCCACAGCGGAGCTTATATGGACAGACCTGGCTTAGAACAGCTTAGAAAAGATTTAAAAACCAATCTTTTTGATACTATCTATTTTCTGGTAGCTGACAGAATTGCCAGGGCAGTTGCCTACCAAAATATTATCATCGGGGAAATTTTAAAGAACAATAAGGGGCTGGTAATTAACGGCAAGGATTATATCCATAATCCTGAAAATGAATTTACTCTTACGGTTCTAGGCGCGGTATCGCAACTTGAAAGAGCTAAAATTATGGAGCGCCATAGCCGCGGAAAAATGCATAAGCTAAGGATGGGTCAATCCATAGGCAGTGGCCATACTACTTATGGATACACTTATATACCCAAAGATAAAATACCAGGATCATTTGTTATTAATAAAGAAGAAGCCAAAGGGGTGAAATATATATTCAAAGCCTATGCCATAGACAAACTAAGCAGGTCAGCCATTATAAGGCATCTGGAAAATCACAATATACCGACAAAACATAAAACGGTTTGGGACAACACCAAAGTAAAAAATGTGATTACCAACTCTTCTTACATCGGAATAAAATATTACAATACAAGAAAGATAGTAAGGCAGCCGTCAAACCCCCTTCGGAAATTAAAATATGGCAAAGAAGTTTTTAATGACAGGTCGGAATGGATGCCGGTAAAAGTTCCTCCGATTATTTCAAAAAATCTATTTGAAAAAGCACAACAAAGATTAAAAGAGAACAGGGAAAAATATAAAAATCCAAAAGAAACTCAATTGCTTTCAAACTTGATTAAATGCGGAGTCTGCGGTTGGGCTTATTCCGGCTACAAAAGATTAGTAAAACGCTACCGAGAAAAGGATGGCAAATATAAATGGAATGAAGAAATTAAACCTCGGGTTGGTTATATTTGTACTAGAAACATACACCAAAAAGTCCATTCTAAAACTATAAATATAACTCGCTGCAATAATCCGGAAATAGTAACTCACAAACTTGATTCCTGCGTGTGGAATATTCTAACAGAAACCATGGCAGATCCTCTAAATCTAAAGCAGTACTTACCCGGGTTAAAAATAAAAGAAAATAAAGACAAAGCCAGAACGGAATTAAGGCTACAAAACTTAGAATACAAAATCAATAAATTAACTAGCGAAAAAAACAATTTATTAAAAAGTTATATCGGAGGAGAAATATCCAGAGAAGCCTATGCTAAAAAGGCGGTGCTATCTGACCAGGAAATAATAAACGCTAGGGCAGAAAGAACAGAATTAATAAATAAAATACCAAATCTTCATCAAGGAGAAACCGTTGAAACAAGTATAGAGAACTATTGTAAATCTATTAAAAATAAACTTAGAAAATGTAATGATTTTAACTCCAAAAGACAATTAGCCTTAGAACACATTCAAAAGATAGTGTTTACTAACGGACAGGTAAAGGTATACGGATCAATTCCAATTCAGCTAAAAGCATACGAAGACCCTGACCAGACTAGCGAAGCGAGAAAAATTGAATTTATAATCCAGAAGTGGGTTAGTGATAAATATTGTAAATAAAAAAACGAGAAACTGATTCAGCTCTCGTTTTTTTATTTAAATTCAAAATCTATTCTAAACTTTTTTTGATCTCAAGGCCATATCCTCTTTCTTTCCATCTTCTGTAGCCAAAAACCAATAATAATTGCCTACTAAATTTTCTCTATTGTCAGGATTCATCGAGGTCATAACTTGGTCTCTAAGTCGAGCTAAATCAAGAGTAGTCTCTTTGTATGATTTATTCTTGACGGACTCATCTTCCATAGGGAATATTTTTTTCTCTTTAACCAAATTAACAATTGCCTCTACGATTTCATTAGCTTCCTCTGAAGTTCTATCTTTCGGTTTAGATAACCAAAACTCCCACGAACCATGTTCGCTTTCAGAACTTAATTCAAGAATATTTGCACGTATTGTATCTATATTCATAATTATGGACTTAATGTTGAATTACCTTTAAGTGGTATTGGTGGGGAAACTTTTCCATCACTAGAAATTCTTCCATACGGCCCCTGTTTAACGGGATTTGGATCATTCTTATTACCAGGTTGTATGCGAACCTGCTCACCGGGCTTATCTGGGTTCGGGTATCTGGTTCCTCCACCCTCTCTGCTTGGCTCTCCTTGCCAACCTTTATCTTTCATAATTTGATCAATCTCTTCTGGAGTTTTGCCTTGCAAATCTTGTGGCTTAGGAACAGGCTGGGCAGTTGGTTTGGAATCCGAGCCCGTCTTTGGTTTAGCTTTTTGAGTATCACCTTGGACATTGGGCTTTGTTTCCAATAATGATGCTGGCGTACTTTGGTTCCCAATAGAGTCGGGACCACTAAGAACCCACTGCCCACCAGGAATAGCAATTACCGCTAATCCTGCCCCAGCAAGCAATGGTAATCCAAAACCCGAAAGCCCTAGATATGGAATTGCAAAAGGAATCGCTGCAACCGCCGCTTTGCCGTCTGGGTCAACATTAATTATAGGATTATTTTTGGCGTAACTATAACTATTTAATTTTTGAGGATCGGAAAGTAACTTTTGTAGATCCAATTCATCATACCAACTATTTATAGGTTTGTCTCCTATGCTTAGGAATAATGGATCTTGGGAAATAAATCTAGCGTTATTGCTATTATAATATCTCGCATTAGCATATGTTAACCCAGTATTAGAATCGTACTCATGTCCACTTATTCCTTTACGTTGTTCGTTAAGTCCATTTTGCTCGTTTATCCTAGTCGTTCCGTAGGGAAACGCGTCCGCTAATTCTGAAATTTCTCCAGCATCTGAAGTAGCGACATTCATTCCACCCAAATGGTCTGTGTGAATATAACTCACAGTAGTTGTCGCACCAGTGCCAACTATGGTGGCTATCATAGTTCCGTCTGGTAAGAAAATATGTTTGGTAGGTGTACTACCTGTAATATTGTATCCTTTACTTGAATAGATAGTTGTAGTTGCTCCTTGAGTCTGTTTTACTCTTTGCCCACCAGAGTCGTAGGTATAAGTCACCGAAATTCCTGTAGACGAAGCCTGGGTTAGTCGGTTATTGTAATCCCAAGTGTAAGCAGTAGAAGTAGCGCCAGAGGTAATAATTGAAAGCAGGTTTCCGTTGTTGTCATAAGTACTAGTAGCGCTTCCAATTTTCTGTGCAGCATGAGGATTAAGGTAAGCTGCGGTATTTGTAGCATAGGTATACGTAGTGGTAGTTCCATTCTCTACTCTACTTAACATATTCCCTACTCTGTCATAAGTATAACTATAGTTATATGGGGTAGAAGTAGCTCTTGTAGAAGAAGCATTGGTTAACCTATTAAGATCGTCGTAAGTATAGGTTAGGGTTCTTTCTAAGGTAGTAGAGGCAGATTCTGTAAGTTGGGTTATGTTACCATTACTGTCATATGTGTAAAAAACATTTTGAATTTTAGTCCCTGAACCTGCAGCTGCATCGTATAAATCAGCAACTTCTTGCGAAGTAAGCGTTCTAGAGAAAATAGATGCATCATCAAAGGTAGCACTGGAATACAAATAACCATTACCTGTAGCACTTATTGTAACAGCGTCAGTTACTTCACTTCCACCTGAATTACTACTGTAAGCACCTTGGGTAACTTGAGAGCCATTTACATAACCAGTAACAGTTCCTGTACTACCTGCATAGGTTAGTACTAAATGGGTGAAAGAATCTGTTGGAAGAGTATAGGTATAGTAGTTATTTGTTCCCCCACCACCGTTAATAGTTTTATTAAAATTTAAACGATAAGTTCCAGCATTATATTCATACCAAATGGTGATATAACTAGAGTAAACACTGTCTCTATGGTCAAATAAACACCATGTACCAGAGGTAATTTGTTCGTTAGGCTTAACCCAAATACTCATGGTAAAGTCGTCTGCAGAGGTAAGGCCTAAGCGGTCACTAATTTTAAGTCTTTTACTACCATTTCCTGTGCCAGTACTACCACCATTATTAAATTGTGCAGAGGTAAATGTAACAGAATTATGATTTGTTAAGTCATAATTATTTTTAGTGTCAGTGACATCTTCAAGTTGGTAGTAAGCTGTTAAATTTGCGTCATTAAAGAAGGTGGTGTTGTAGAGTTCGGTTATAGCAGCAAAAACAGTTTTTATTTCAAATACACCGGCTATAAAATTAGTAGCTTTTATTAAACTATTTGTAATCCATAAATAAATTTTAGAAAAGAACCCTAACGTATTATTTTCAATTAAAACGGGAGTTGTACTGGACTCTAATTCATTTGTTATTTCTGGTGTCGTTGTAGTCTCTGTAGTAGTTGCAACTGGTTCTATTTCAAGAATTACTGGCGTAGTAGAAGCTTCAATTTCTGCTACTGGAATACTTTCAGGTGTTGTTGTAGTCGTGATTGGAGTAGATGTACTGACTTTGCTTTCAGATGTAGAAGTAGCGGACTCATAATCAAGTACGGAGTCTAATAAATTCCCTTCTTTTGTTTCCTGCTGTTCCTCTACAGGTAACTGGCGCATCATTAGCGATTCAATCTCCGGAAGAGTGGTAACTTTACGCACTAGCCTATAAAGTTTAGTCGGATCATAAGTATTAGTGGTAATTACTCCATTCGCATAATTAATTTCCGTAAGTTGTCCTAGAGGTGAATAGTCAAAGTCTGTAACTACGTCTACATAACTTCCGTCCGTGCTTTCTTTTCTTTGAAGTTGTTCTAAAAGCCCTGCGCTATTATAAACATATTTGACTTGTGAATTGTCTGGGTTGGTAATAGTAAGTTGATTACCCTGTCTGTCATAAGTATAGGAAGTCACGTAACTATTTCCAGTAATCACTTTAGTTTCTTGGGTTAATTGTCCTAAAGCGTTGTAAACATTACTAATATTTACTGCGGTAGAAGAAGCTGTACATAGTTTTCCCTTTCCTTGGGTACAGGTGTCGTAAGTATAAGTTACTTCGGTGCCGCCCGTGTCAGTGTAGTCTTCTGTTAACTGACGGTTAATGTCGTCATAAGTGTAGTTTACGGTTTGGCTCTTAGGGTCTACTTTTTGAGTCATGTTCCCGCTGTCGTCGTATGTGTATGAATAACTCCCATAAGTCCCGTCACCAGACGAATGTAAGTCCTGTGCTGTTAGTCTTCTGCCCAAACCATCATAAGTAAAATTCCTTACGTTTCCAGCTGAATCTGTAATATTGGTTAAGCTACGGTTATAGTCATAAGTGTAGGTAGTTGAATAAGTTGATGAAGAATTATGCTCATCAACCTGTATTAAGTTTCCATAAGCATCACTGTATAAATCTTTTGTCTTGCCATTAGGATCTGTACTTGTAGTTCTCCAATCTAAATACGCATTGGTAGTTGTTCCTATTGCATTGGAAGAAGTAGCTACACGACCTAAAGAGTCGTAATAATAATTTATAAATAACGTTGCGGTTGAAGTTGCTGTGGTGGTTGCATAGCCGGAAGAAAAATACGGCAAACTTTCTTTTTGTAATAAACCTAAGTTGTTATAAGTAAAGTCTAATACCGAGTAATCCGTTCCTTCTGCCTCTTGCCTTACCTGCTTTTTTCTCTTTAACCCGTCAAAATAAATATAGCTGTCAGCAGTAGTAGACGCGTCTAAATAAACAGACTTCTTAATTGCATTAGCTTTTGAAGTATCTGTGTAGGTATATGCAACAGAGGTAAGCAAGGTTGTGGTTGCACTTGGGTCTGGTTGTTTTTGTAAAAGTAAGCGGTCTAAACCGTCATAAGTATTTACAAAAATATTACTGTGAGGGTCTGTAGTTGTCCCAACTTTTCCTGAAGAATAGTCATAAACATACTGGCTAACTAAACCTACTGGGTTAGTAACTGTAGCTGGGTATAAATTATTTGCGTCATAAGCGTAAGTTGTAACTTTACCGCGTGAGTCGGTGTCAGAAGTAACTAAACCATAACTATTGTAAGTTTTTTGACTATTAATATAAGTACTACCTGTTTTCCAATCTTCTTTTTTAGTTAAGTTACCTTTATTTACTAAACCTAAAGCCAAAGTGTCATAATAGTACCTAGACTCTTTTACTTTAGTACTACTCTGGTCTACTGTAGACTCACCGGAGAGTAAACTAATTACCGTAGAAGTAGAACTGGTAGCATATGTAAATGTTGTAGTAAATTTATCACTACCGGTGTCGCTAAAGCTACCGTCGTTACTACCTGTGACTTCTCCCCATTCAACTCTTTGAGTAACATCACCTTTGGTATTATATGTATAACTTTCTGCTTTGTCTTTGTGTCCGCTATCCCCTTCGTAGTCAGATTCAACTTTTTGTGTAAGTTTTATAAAAGCAGAAGTTCCACTTGCGGTAGTGGTAGAGCTTTCCCATTTGTTTAATATTTTTTTAAATAAATTCCCGGCACTGTCATACTGCTCTACCCTATATGGTTTTCCTATTTTAAAATAATTGTCTAAATATTCACCAGTGGTGGAAGCACTAGAGTCTCCTTGATGGTAAAAGGTTTTAACAACATTCCCTACCAAGTCGGTTTTATCTATTTCAGAAAAACCTGCAAACCTTTTATCTATAGCACTGTTAAAATAATTTTTACCACCTTTGTATGTGTAGGTGTCTGTAGTGCTGGTAGCCAAACCGTCATGGCTAATTATTTGGTACACGGTGTCTATACTACTCCTAATATCTGGGTTTAATAAGTTATTAGAACCGTCAATATATTTTGAAGCAGGTTTATAAACAATATTAGAACTACCTCCTTGTGGATATGTTATTTTTGTTAACATGTCCACTCTTTTTGAAGTTAGCACTTTAGTTTCACTTACAATAACATTACTTACTTCATTAGACTGGACAACGTCTGACATCGCGTCCCCATTTAAATCGGTTATTCTCGTCCCGGTATCACTTGCTGTAAATTCTGAGGCAAATGGCAGAGGCGAAGCTAAGGCTGCATTATTTGAACCCCAACCCGAGCCAGTATTTGGATAAAAGCTTTTTATATCAGAACTGCTGTCTATGTGCTGGCTTAAATCCGGTAGTCCGTCACCATTCATATCAAAAAGTCTAACACCTTTATCTGTAGTGTCTTCAACAAAATATAGAGGTGGTTTATATGGCGTGTAGTTTTGCCAAGTACTGGTACTATTATTAATAACCGCAAAATTATAATCACTCCCGCTTCCTGTACTATCATAACCTTGAATTAAATCGATAAGACCGTCGCCATTAATATCTGCATTAACTCTTGCAGTTTTATCTATCCCTGCAGCTACAGAATAATTTCCTGTGTAAGTCCAGCCATTGCCGTTATTTAAATATGTATTATGGTATTCGCTTGCTCCGTCATTCCAAACCTTAAAAACATCTGGCAACCCATCGCCATTTATATCTGCTACTTCTGCGTTTTGGTTATTGCCATAATTATTATTTACATTTGTAAATGCTAATGGTGAGGACCATGTAGAACTAGAAGTCCAACCTGTCCCGGTGTTTAAGTAAGCAGGGCTAGCATTATTTAACATATCAACCAATCCATCCCCATTAAGGTCTGCAAATCTTACGCCTTTATCACACAGCACGGGGCTACAATTAGTTCCTGTTCCATAAAATATTACAGGGGGTGCATATGGTGTACTTGTAGCCCAGCCCCCTTGAGTGTTATTTAAATAGGTAACCATAGTGGTAGTAGTGGAGTCTGTGAAGGAATTCATTATGTCAGCATAACCATCACCATTTATATCTAAAATATTTGCATATTTTAATGCTACTGGAATAGTGCTGGTAGAGTTATCCCAACCTCCGTTTGCACCCTGATAGGTAAAATTTACTGCCGGCAATGTTGTTGTAGAGTTATTTTCGTCCTTACCACTTTCTACAATACTACTTAAAAGTGACTTATATCCATTGTCCCCAGTAGTATACGAGAGAACATATTTTCTTAACCACTCATTGTCTTTTTTTACTGTTATTTCATTTACACGTGAATTTGTTACTACACTAAAGCCAGTTCTGGTTGAAGTGGAAATATCTGTCCTGGTTTCTTTAGTAAAATTTACTGTAAAAATAGAACTGGTTGCACTATTACCTGCATAATAAATTTTGTATGGGTATACTTGATTATTAGTTTTAGCGTATTCATAATTTATTTCTCCACCAGTAGGTTCTACTACTTTATCCAATATCCACTTTGAAGTACGATTGGAATTATAAGGATCATGGAGCTGAGATAAATTAGAATCGTTAAATCCCCCATTTGGATAAATTCCCGCTATCTCATTCGAAGTTAATTGCCTATTAAATACGGCCACATCGTCTAAAGAGCCATCTGCATACCAACCGCCATTACTTTTTTCTCCTAGCACAAAAGGTTGACTTGAATTGTACATTGATGTACCGGAAAAGGAACTGTTAGAGACTGTATCACTCACTTGAACTCCATCTCGGTATATTTTATGAATGGAAGAGCTACCATTTGGTGAAAAAACAAAAGCCCAATGATGCCAGTTAGTGTCGGGCATAGACGCATAAAAAATATAACTTTGACTACCAGAATTATTAGAAGAAGCGTTAAAAGTAATAGTATTAGAATCCCAATACACTCCATAACCTCTATCGCTACCGTCATCATGCTTCATAACTACCCCATAAGGACCACCAGAAGTTATGGTAGCTTTTAACCATAGTGAAATAGTAATGTCCCCTGTTATTCTCAAACTTGAAGCATTTCCCATGTCAATTTTAGAAGAAGAAGCTGTAACAAACCTTCCACCTTGGTTAAAGTAACCATTTCCTGTAGAAAAACTGACATTTGTACTTGTGCCATTGTTGGAGCCCTTAGAATCATTACCACTTCCTTCCATTCTGTAGTAGGAAACTAAGTTAGCGTCGTTAAAAAGAGACTTGTTGTACAGCTCTTCAGTTGTAGAAGTAGAGGTTGTGGCCGAACCAAAATAATAACTATAACCTTTCTTATCTTTAGCAACCCAAGAATTATTTAAAAAAGTATAGTCTAAAAATTCTCCGTTGTCTGTTCTTGAAATAAAGGTGCTGGTAGCGGTAGTACTCGCCACTAACTCACCAGATAGCGAAGAGCTAAAATATTGTGTTGTTGTTCCGTAAAAATTATTTACCCCCGTTTTATTTACACGTTCAATATATGGGATATTTAAACTCCAACCTGCTCCGAATTCGGAATCTATTTGATTGCTATTCTGGCTGTTGTATTGAAGTTTTAAATCGGGTTGAAAACCGTTTCTTCCAGGAGGAATAGTTAAGGGGTATTCAGTGACCAAAGCTCCGCTTACTTCATCTGCCTGTGCTTGCAAGCTCTTACCGGCTGAAACCTGTAAATTAATATCCGGGTCACTTGAAGACATTAAAGCAGCGGGTGGTGGCGTAATTTCTTCAGCGACTTCTTCCTGCAATGCTTCACCTACAACTTTTAGTTCTGGAATTGAACTTTCAGGAATACTTAGCGTAGCTTCTGAGGCACTTACTGGAGGGTTAGACTCGCTAGTCGGGGTAGAGCTTACTGTATTAAGCGGTATAGTTTCTGCAGCCAAGACAGTAGCAATTGGGGAAAATACAAACAAAAAGACCAGCAAAATGACTACTGGTCTTCTAAGCAACTCAAAATATTTTAATAAATTAACAGGCTCAGTACTTTCATACGGAGCAAATAATTGAGGCTTATTATTCATAAATGTAATTTAATGATGTACTTTTATATTAACTCTGGCTTAAATACAAGTACAATACTGACTGTGGATAACTCCCTACTTCTCTAAAATCTCGCCTTTGGCGTAGGCGTTAACTTCTTCTTGTGGAAGAGTTACAATTTTCTTTGGAGAAATTTTACGCTTTAAGAATGCATTGTAAGTTAAAGGCCTTAGTTGACCTTTTAATACTAGATAAATTGTATCCTCACCGTTACCTTTAACAATAGTATTGTCCTTTGGAGGTACTGGTATGCCGTCTGTCCAAACGTTTACCACATCTTGACCAAAAACATAGTCGGCAGTTATCCCCCTTTGTTTGGCTACATATGAAGAAATTGGATGTTTGGTTCCTTCCTTAAAAATATACAATTGTCCGGTTTTTGAACCAACCGAAAAGAAAGTGCGTTCCTTTGGTGTAGCAAAAGCTCCAATGGCAAGGCTATTAATTTCGTCGGCGGAAAGAGTTTTAATTTGACTCGCTTTAAAACCTCGGTTTTTAAAAATATCAGCAAGTACTGGCTTGAGCAGTGAACTTTCCACTAAATATACCGCTGAATTACTCGAACCTTTAACCAAACTGCCGTCCAGTGGCGGGACAAAACCACCACGTTGATAGCTGGCAATCTCATCATCTGGAACTAAAGTAATTTGCTTTGGTTTAATTTTATTTTGTTCAAAAGTATAAGCGCTATACATTTTAATTTTGCCGTCTGCAACCAAATATACGGCTTTGTCTATATTTCCTCTAATTATAGTACCGTCTTTCGGTGTAAGCACGGTACCAGCAGGAAACAACGCGGACTCGTCTGCGGTGAGTGCATAAAAATTATCCGGCTTTAGCCCACGTTGTTTTATTACTAAGTCTGAAGCTAAATGTTTGGTGTTATCCAAAAAGACATATTTTTTAGTATCGCCATTTACTCTAACAATTGTATTATCTGCGGGTCCATAAATTTTATCGGTCTGATAACCTTCAATTTCAGTTGGCGAAGCAATAATAATATCTTTAAGATTTAAATTTCTGGCAGTAGCCACAAATGCTGGTACTAACTGTTTTAGCCCATTTTGAATAATATACAAATCGTTTGCACCGGCAGTTTTTAACAAGCTTCCGTTTGGATATCTAAACCATGCAATAAAAAATTTCCAAAAATTATAATTACCGTTAAAAACGTGCGGAGTATAACGGTAAAGCGAGGCAGTAGCACTGTTTAATATTGTCACTTGTTGCTGTGGCTGAATACCTTCGTACCCACCCATAGTATTTTCGATTAAAATAGTGTCACCCACTCGACTGGTTTTACCTAAATAGGCTGGACCTCTACCCTGAGGTGTATTAAAAGACTTCATTAAGCTCTTAGCCGCGCCCAGATAACGATTATTGTCGGAGTCATAATTGCCGAATAGCTGGTAATAAAAACCAGGAAATAAATTTCCGCATCCTGTGGAATCTGGACAATCAAAACCCATAGCATGATCTAGTGCTCTTTGGAGACCAGATTCATTTGGATCAGTTTTAGCTGTGACTAAACCCTGTTCTTTATTTAATGTCACTAATATTACTTGCGGATTAAGACCACTTTGACGCGAGGCATCCCAAATAAGTTCCGCAGCTGTGCGTAGCCTTCCTAGGTTAGGTTGAGGATCTTCTAAGTCCTGTTTAAGTTTAGATATGCTTGGCTCCTTCAGTCTCGCTAAAAAAGCTGGGGATGTGTTGGCCAAAACCGAACTCTTGGTTTCCAAAAATTTTTGCACCCCTTCAGCACCACCAAAAGTTTCTACGTCTGAAAAAACTTTATCCTCTATAAGTTTGTTTGGATTAAAATTCGGATCTACTCCTTGAGCAAAAATCTGAAAAGGAATACTGAATAGTAAAGAAATAATTACGACTGATTTAAAATTTATTTTTAACATAATTTTTGGTTTATCTGATAAAGGCTTCACCTTTTGAAAAACTTTCTACGTCCTTATCCGGTACAATTAGGATAGGAAAAACATCCAGCCCCTTATCTTTAAAAAAATTATAATTTATAGGATGTAAAACTTCACCAACCACCCAATATACCGTTTTATTTTTGGATGCTCTTAGGAGAGTACCTTCTACCGGAGGTAAAAAACTGGCATTAGTCCAAGAACTCAATTCCGAATAACTTAAAGTGTAAACGTTTTTAAAATTAAAATTTCGTTGTCCAAAAACCTGAGCAGTTACTGGAAACTTTTGCCCGTTTTTGATATAAAATATTGTTGCTGAATTGTCTAATTTAACCAATGTGCCATCTTCAGGAGTTACGTAAGAACCTTCTGGGAAAGCGGAAAGCTGTGCCATAATTCCATTTTTAAAAGTCGCGTTAGGAAACTTTTGGTTTAGTACAAATGTAGAAACCAGTCTTTTCTGACCACCGATAATTTGATAAATTATTCCGCCAGCGTCGCTAATTTTAACTAAGTCCCCTTCCGAATACTCCGGAAAAATCCCGGTAGCTAAACTTTTCAGCACATTAATACGACCAGAACCTAGTAGTCCCCGACAGGAAGAACCGGCACACTGTGATAAATTCAAATTATCTATTGGATCTGCAGTGCTAATAATCCTGTCTCGAATTTGCATATTGGTAGCTAACGGATACAAAGTTTTAATTAAAGTAGCTTGACCAATGACAAATGGCACAGCCAAAGATGTCCCCGAAGCATACGCATAGGAATTAGGCGACGCCTTCTTACTCAAAGGATCAAAACTAATAGTCGAAAGTATTCGCTTGCCTGGAGCTGATACATCTATACAATTCTTCCCGTAATTAGCGAACTCTGGCTTTAAATCATTTTGATCAATAACGGTAACACCTATTACCATATTAAAATTATTGTCATCACAAATTGGAAAAATTGGATTTTGATCGATATTACCACCAGTGGTAGCAGTGTCATTTCCAGCTGCCGCAACAATTACAACATTTTTATTAAAAGCATAAGAAATTGCCGATGCTAATGAGCTGTCGTGTCCAAATCCTATACCGCCAACGCTCAGGTTAATAAACATCGCCCCATGATCAGTAGCCCAAACTATAGATTCAGCAACTGAAACCGCATCTCCTTTACCGGTAGCATCCAAAGCTTTTAAAGGCATTACAGAAATTTGCCAGTTAGTACCCGAAATCCCCAGTCCGTTATTAGTAGTTGCGCCCAATACACCTGCTACCAAAGTACCATGTCCATTCTTGTCTGAATTTATTCCAACTGGAATTTCCTCGTTTGTAATAAAATCAAAGCCAGTAACAAAATTAATTGTTTTTAAATCTTCGTGGGTTGCGTCTATTCCTGTATCAATAACGGCTACAATATTATTTTTCGATCCAGTCGTTTTTTCCCAGGCTTCCGTAAAACCAGATTTAACCAAACCCCAAGTTTTGTCTATATCTAAATAATTATTCGTAAATCCAGGATCGTTTACTGTAACGGCTTCTACCTGTAATTTCCTTACCTCCTCCAGATAAATAAATTCCTCTGCCAAATATTTTTGCAATGACAAAATATCGTAACTAGAACTAAAGGTATAAATATTTATAAATTCTGGATTTTCAGAAAAAACAAACTTTAGCTCTATATTATACCCAATTTGTTTTAAATAATTTTTAGCATCACCATTTTCTAATTTTACAACATAATTAAAAACAGGCTCGTTTGATTGTATAGCATAAACCTGAACCACAGGTAAAAATAATGCCATAGCTAATAATATTACAACTATCTTATGTCTTATTCGCATTTTGCTCCTATTTGTATTTACCGCTCCAAAGATTAAGTCTAACCTCTAAAACTTCTAAAAGCATTCTTATCATCCCGGAAAGCTTAACATGACTTTCAGTATCATTAACCCAAGTAATTGGCACTTCGTTAATTTTTAATTTTTCTTTTCTGGCAATGGCTAGAAGTTCAACATCAAATGCCCAACGGAAAATAGTCTGTTGAGGAAAAATTTTTTCTGACGACTTGGCTGAAAAAGCCTTAAAACCACATTGAGAATCGGTAATGCCCAACGGAACCATAATATGAACTATTAACCTAAATACCCCACCTAAAAAATCCCTTATCCATGGTTGATGCACAGCAATAACTGAGCCCTTAACTCTTCGTGAACCGACTACTATATCACTTCCCTGATCAAAAAACGGAATCATTTTGGCAATCTCGTCAATTTTGGTGGAGTTATCCGCGTCCATAAACACACGAACATCGCCAGTAGCTTTTAACATCCCTTGCTGTGTTACCCATCCTTTACCATGATTTTCTGTATTATCCAACAATTGGAGATGAGTAATCTTAGACTCTAATTTTTTAACTACCTTCGCAGTATTGTCTTTAGATCCGTCATTAACTACTAGAATTTCATACTCAAACTGCTGTTTTCGCAAATAATCACTTACAGATAACAATGTTTTTTCAATTCTTTCTTCTTCATTATACGAAGGGATAATAACCGATAATTTTTTCATAATTAAAAAACGTCATTAATATTATAGTTTTTTAATTATAACATATATGACGCTTGAAAAGCAGTTTTTGTTTCATTTACAAGACCAACACTTTAAATCTTTTTAATAACTTCCCAGCTTGTTTGTATCATATTTTCCAGATGGCTAAACTGTAGCTTATACCCTAAATTATTTAATAATTTTGAGTTATCTGCAACGGTAATTGGAGCATCACCCGGTCTTCTAGGGGCAACCTGCATAGGAATGATTTTATTTAAAACCTCAGATGCAGTAGTAACCACCTGTTCAACTGAACAGCCTTTACCAGTACCAATATTGTAAATTTGAAAGTTTTCAAGAGTGTCCAGCTTTTTTAAAGCTTGAATATGGGGTAAAACAATATCGGAGACATGAACATAATCCCGAATACAAGTTCCGTCAAATGTTTCGTAATCATTTCCAAAAACTTCCAAATGTGGCTTAGCACCCTTGGCAACCTGTAGTACATTATAAATTAAATGCGAGCCATGAGTAGGTAGTATATTACTACTTAAATTAAACCCACAGGCATTGAAATATCTGAATATCACGGCTTTAAAACCTAAGAAATCACAATAATATTTTATTACTCGCTCAGCTTGAAGTTTACTGACTCCGTATGGGTTATTAGGTTTGAGTGGAGAACTCTCAGTAATTAACCCGACACCATTTTCTCCATAAACAGCCGCAGTGGAAGAAAAAATAATATTCTTAACTCCAGATTCTGCCATTACTTGTAAAAGTTTTATTGTATTTGCAACATTATTCTGTAAATATTTGTCGGGAAATTTAACAGACTCTTCTACCTCTAAGCTTGCTGCCATGTGAAATACGGCATCAATTTTATGTGCACTAAAAATATCTCGCAACAAATTATCATCGAATAAATCACCTTCTATAAATAAAGCTTCGGCGTGCAAATTCTCTCTTTTTCCAGTGGAAAGATTATCTAAAATAACAACTTCATACCCATCACGAATAAGTTCATAAACCAAATGACCGCCAATATACCCAGCACCTCCAGTAACCAACACTTTTTGATGCTTTATTTTTGAGGTCGCAGGAATTGACTGTTGTAATAATTCAGTGCTACTTAGCACTGGCAATTTACCACTGGCAATTAATTCGTTGTATTTTTCTATTGTCAAAACAACCACCGCAGGCTGATTATCGGAGTTTAAAATCATTCCCCCACCTCGATTTTTAGCTTCGTTTATGAGTTCTAAAAGGTAAGAATTTTGCATCCCTTAAAAGTTAATAATAAGAATGCGTAAAAAATAAAACAGCACGAATAGGATTTCAGGGCTGTTTTTTTTATTTGTATATTTGTTTGTCTTAATATAATACCACCTTACAAAAATTTTGCAAACTAAATGTAGACTACACACCATAAGGTAACATTTTGGTATTCTTAAGGTAACAGGTGTTA
>CAYGEJ010000009.1:0-53225 GCA_964348935.1 uncultured Candidatus Saccharibacteria bacterium
CCACCACCGCCACCAGAAAATCCTCCTGATGAGCCAGCACCAGATGCACCAAAACTTGTTGATATTGCATTTAAACTTGATGATAAATTTGAGAGGGAACTAACTCCACCCAAGGAACTACCTGAATTATGAGCCATCAAATAAATCCCTGAGTTATTAAAGCTTTTTGAGTAGTTTATTGGAAGTTGTGATAACGCTTTAATTGAAATTCCAAGTGTTGTCCCATAGACCAAATACTTTTCCCATAAAATTACTGAATCTATTGGATAATTTTTAGTGACTGAATAATCTTTTAGCCATTTTTTAAATGCCAACCAACCTGAAGTTTCTTCACCACCCCATTTAGTTTTCTTAGGCATTTTAATAGAAACGGCAATCATGAAAATTAAGTAAGTAATAAAAATTGGAAGAACCAGTATTGTTGTAACCATATAAGTACTAAGGAATGTTAATATTCCTGCCATTACAGTTTCGACAATTGCTTTATTTTGGTATTCCAAACTTTTTTCTTCAAAAAAACCTAATTTTTTAAGTTCATCTTTAGCGTCCTTTTGCCATTTTGACCAAAAGGCAGATGCTCGTACAGGGTAATTTTTCCCTAATGTCTTTATATCATCGAAATCAATTTTTATTTTTTCAGAAAGGAAAAGAAAATCTATAAGTTCTGATTCCATTTTTGAAACTTTTTTAGATTTGTCTTCGTACTTTAAATAGTATTTATCTTTAGCTCCAAAAAAACTCTTTTTGCCATTTTTAACAAACTCAATTGAAAGTATTTTTCTTCTTACTAATTCTAAAATGGTTGACACTATCGATTTGCCTGTAGGGTTACCTCTTAATAATGTTTCAACCAATACTGGAGATAGATCAGAAGGCGGTTCATGTAATAAACCTGCAGAATTAACTTCTGGTAGCCTATTATCTTTTCCATATTTTGTCCATCTCTTAATCCAAACAACAATTCTGTAAAAGACAAAAATAGATACTAAAATTAAAATTAAATTTTCTAGAATACTTTGGCTTTTAGTTTTTAACCCAAAAGCTTTTTCTTCAGCCAAGATTGAATCAAGGTCTGAACTTCCAGCTCTCCCACCTGCAAGCATTCCTTTTGGAAAAAGAACCCTTACTTCAAAAAACTTATTAGCAGGTAGGTTTGTCGCACTAAAATCAGCTTCTTTTAAATTAGGAATTGTGACGATTCCGTTTAAAGGCCCATGTCCAAACCCCCAAATTTTGTTGTCTTTTGCTTCTTCAAACAAAATAACTTTTGCAGTTACATTTTCAACTCCCTTGTCCCACTCATCTCCAATTAATTGCCAGTAAAATTCAGATATATCATCATGGTTTGTAACAGCATCTTGAATTGTATAATTAAGTGTAAAAGTTTTAGTTTCATTAACCGCACTGTAGTACCATTTTATATAAACTTTCTCGTCAGTTGTTTCAGCAGTGAAGCTATCTGCCCCACTAACCCCTAACACCTTTACCTTATACCCTTTGGTGTTAATCCACATATCTGCCCAAGAATAACTTCCATCAAAATCGTATATTCTTTTTTCTGTTACATTTGCAGAACCATCTTTATTAATTTGAACTACAAAATCAGCAGACTTAATAGAATAATCCTTTGCATATGTATTTGATGGAATACTACAGAGAAATATCAGAGTTACAAGGAATATAAATATTTTTTTCATTTTTAATAATCTTGAAATTGATTTCCAACATAAACACCATCTATTCCCCAAGCTTGCGCAACAATATTATTGTCAATAATTTTAACATTCAATCCTTCGTTTCTTTTAGTATCTAAGACTGAAAACTTAGATATACAATCTTTGTCTGGAGATATATTCGTTGTCTTTAATCTGTCTTCGATATCACTTGACACAGATTCTTCTAATTTTAATTCTCGAGTAGATATTAAGAACTGCTTATCAAAATAGCTAGATATTTCATTTAACGATCCTTCAGGATTAAAAAGATTTGCCACTTCCGCCCTATTTGAAATAATTCCATTCTTTACATCTGGATATTCCTTACTTAAGAAATTAAGTAACCCAACCATAGATGGCCTAAATCGCCAAACAGAACCTTCCTTTGTTGAATGCATCTTGCCTAAAGTATCATCGACATCCCAAAGAACAGTTACATTCTCCTCTTTACTCCATCTTTCATATGCATTAATTATATTTGTGACAAAATCAACCTCTTTTTCAACAATTTCAGGTAGGTCACTTAGTGTCATATTAAGTAAACTTTCATTATTTGCAAAGGTATCTCTGATTCTTTTTTCAAATTCGATAGCTATATTGTTTTTATTTTGTTTTAAAAAGTTTTCGGCTAAATCTCTTGGGGTGCTTGCTAGTCCGTCCTTGGAGTCATTTTTATCCATGTAGAAATTATAAACTTTCCTAAAGCTAAATACAAAAAAGGTAGAATCAAAATGAAATAGCGAGTAAAGGGAAGTTGAAAACACATGAGTATATAGTATATAGTAGGTAGTATATAGGTAAGAACTCGGACATCAGAAACTCTAGAACTGAATAGCTGATACAAATTTACAAAAAATAAAACTGGCCATATAAAATATCCACCAAAAAACATTGGTATTACTCCACCCCACTCAATAGCTTGATTATGATCTAACATAAATTTAATTATTTTTGCTTGATGAAAAATAATGTTAAATGGAAAACTGGCAATATAAGTTAGACTGAATACTAAAAGAGAAACACTTAGAACTAACAACTCAATCTTTAAATTAAACTGTTTAGTAACAAGTTTATATAAATAAATAATACCTAAAAATATAATTACTGGACTGTAAAACTTAGATGCCATGGCAAGACCTAGTAATATTCCTTGAAATATCCAATGTTTTTTGAAATACAAAGTCGTTATTAAAAATCCTAAAATAAATACCATTTGTCCTAAATCTAATAGCGCATAAATAGTCACCTCTTTAAAAACTGGATCAAGCAGTAAAATAAGTGAACCCAGTAATCCAGTAATTCGATTTTTGAACATTAGATATCCTAGAAAATACACCTCAAGCAATAAGATAAAACCCAAAAACATATTGGGTAATAGCGGCATATTAAAATATTTGGATGATATACCAAACAAGTATTTAATAAATGGTGGATGTTGAAAATTGTACTCTGTCGGTTTTGCTCCGTTTGCATATAAATATCCAGATGCAATATAAATTTCTTCGTCTGATACAAAAACTCTATCTTTAATTTTGTTTTCAATATCTAATATGTCTTGGGATTTTAAGTACTTATTTACCACCCCTAGACCAACTCCGATTGAATCGGAGTAAATTCTTTGAAATAACTTTTGCCTATTAAAAATAACGAATAATAAAAAACTAATAAACAATATTAGAAGATAAACAAAATTACTTTTGTTTTTTAGAAAGTTTTGATTTGATGACTTCATATACCATTGGAGCTACTGAAAGTGCAACAATTGCCAATACTACAATTGAGAAGTTTTCTTTAACTACTGGTAAGTTACCAAAGAAAAATCCCAAAAGTGTAAATCCAAAAACCCAAACGAAAGCACCAGATAAATTGTACTTAATAAAATCCCCATAGTGCATCTTGCCTATTCCAGCTACGAATGGTGCAAAGGTTCTAACGATTGGAACGAACCTTGCAAGAAATATTGTTTTACCGCCGTGTTTTTTGTAAAACTCTTGAGTTTCATCTATATGCTTTTGATTAATAAATGGAATTTTAGGATTATCAATAATTTTTTGACCAAAGAAGTGACCTATCCAATAATTTACAGTATCTCCAACGAAGGCTGCTACAAATAAAAGACCTAAAATTAAAAATAGATTAAATGAACCAATGGCTGCAAATGCACCTGCAGCAAAAAGAAGTGAGTCTCCTGGTAGAAAAGGAACAAAGACAAGACCAGTTTCTGCAAAGACAATTACAAATAAAATTAAGTATGACATTACTCCATAATTAGTTATTATCTCGCCTAGGTGAGTATCAATATGTAATACAAAGCTAATTATGTTAGATATTATTTCCATTGCTTAATTATTGTACCGTATCGTGAGAAAAGAACAAGTCAATTTTATGTGCAAGTTCTTCTGAATTATAGGTAAAGATATAATGCCTTACATCTTCAAATATTGCTAGATGTATATTATTCATAATGCCAAGTAGTGGTTGTAATGGACGAATACTTAACAAAGAGTCTTTTGTACCATAGACAAGTAGTATATCTTTTCTAACTTTGCGCAAATATTTATATAAATCAGTGCTTGATAAGATATACATAATTTTAAATGCATTTACAGCATATAGATTTGGGTTTTTCCAATTCATAATTTTATTTATAGCAACAGGAATTATATTTCTAATGATATAAAAGACAGATTTTGACAACTGCTTAAAAGTTATAAATGGCGAAATTAAAACTATTTTAGATATCTCATCCTTATTTCTATCTGCGTACACTAAAGCAATAGCTCCCCCTAATGAATGGCCAACAAGATTGTATTTTCTTACATTAAGTTTATTTAATAACAACTCAATAGTTTTAGAAATTTTATTTAAATTAACATTGTTGATCTGATCTGATTTTCCAAATCCAGGAATGTCTATACTTATACATCTATATTTAGAAGACAATACTGAAGCTAAATTATCAAACGCAGTATGCGATTCTAACCAACCATGAATAAAAACGATCGTTTTGCCTTTACCAATATCAGTATAAAATAGCTTTTTACCATTGATTTCAACTAAATGATCCATTACTGTTGTGGTATTTGAGGCATCTGTTTCTTTAAGTCTTCAAGAAGTTTACTCATATCTTGAAATTTGATATCTGTTGGGATTGTAAAATATGAATCTTCAATTGTTGATACTTTACATGAATCTTTGTAAGTTTCAATCATGTTTAAATAACTCTCGCTCTGATTTATTTCTTCATTTGTTGCTCCTATACTGTTATCCTCATTATCTGGTATGTCGTAGACAAAACCTTGCTTTGATTTAATGTCCCACATATACATTTTTTTGTCTCGCATAATAATTTCACCTGACTGGTTTTCTGAAGTTCCACCTATTGTGCTAATTCTTACTGCTCCATTCTTTATATATGATTTTGTAGAAGTTCCTTTATCATCTTTAAATTCACATATTAAGCTGATATCTTTTGAAAGTGCATCCTTAACTGAGGTAAAAATATTACTGGGTACACTTTTTTCATTTGAACCAGCAACTTGAACAGAAGTTTGCTTTAATTTCATGTATGAAGCGCCACCAACAAGAATTAATAATAGAATTGCGATTATAATTAAGACTATACTTTTACTTTTCATTTAGAGAAATAATACCATCTAATTACAAATCTGAAAAGTTCTCATCTAAAATTACTGTGCTTTCAAGCTCACTCTCGATTGTTGCAAATGAGGTATCACTACTTATTGGATTTGGTGTAACCAAAGTTTCAGTTTTTGCCACTTCATTAGTACTTGTACTATTATTTTTTGGTTTATTTCCTAAGAAAAAATAGCTTAATACTACTGCTAGTACTGCAAACAACAAAACTATAAATACTGGTGAGAAACCCTTATCTATCTTCTTCATTTTTATTATTTTCTTTAGCTAATTGTACTGTATCTTTTGCAAGTTTCATTGAATCTGAAAATGCATTCCTTGCCTCTATTGCCTTATTTTTTGCAATTTCTACTTCTTCTTTGTTTGAACCTAGATTTCCAAAGTCTAACGCTTCAAACATTGCAATTGCTTCGTCACCTAACCTCTTTGCTTCGTTTAGCTTTGCTTCAGCTTCGACTAGTTTTGCATTTGCTTCGACATTATCGGATATACGTACTCTGATCTTTGCAATAATCTTTGTGAGCCTTTCATAATATTGTTCAAATCTTTTAGTCAATCTTTCTGCGTGTTTCTTGGCAAATTCTTCTCTTCTGTCTGCTCTGTTTTCTTCAACTTCTTCTCTTATCTCGGTCTTTTTCTCTCTTATATTTTCCTTTATCTGGTTAATCCTCTCTCGATTTTTATTACCACTTTCTGTGCTTTCTTCAGCACTGACAAATGTTGGGGTTACAAACACAACTAAAAGGGCTGAAATTATTAATAATTTTGAAATTATTTTAAAAATTGATTTCATGACTAAATTAAGTCTACACCATTAAAGCAAGTGATTGCAAATATGTGTCAAAAGGCGGATTCTTTTACGAAATGTACTTTAAGTAATTTAACTGCAAAATAGACACACACTAATATTAAAAAGGCTGCAATTACAAACGAGTATTTTAATGCAAATGAGGAAACTACTCCTCCAACAATCGGCCCTAAAATCTGACCCAGAGAAGTAAAAGTTGACCCTACCCCTTGTATTGATCCTTGAGATTTACTATCTGCAGATTGTGACAAAAAAGTTTGAGATAGTGGACCTACAAATGAATTGACAAGTGCCATTAAAAGTAAAACTGTTAGGAAAAAAATATAACTTGTAGAAAGACTTAAAATTAAAAATATAATTGAAAGTAAAGTTAATGAAACTATATATACTTTTCTTAAATTAAACCTCTTAGATACTTGTGGAAAAATAAAGCCTTGAGCAATTATTCCCATAATCCCAATTCCTGTAAATATCCATGAAATATGAACTACATCAATATGAAGTATTCTAATGGCAAATGGCTGAAATGCATAAATGAATAAGTTAAATCCGGTTGTATACAAAAATAAAATAGTCAATAAATATACTATATTTTTATCCCCCATGTCCCTAAATAAAGCTTTAAAGTTAAATGCATTTTTTGATTTAACTTCACCTATATGCATATTTGTTTCTTTTAGAATAACAAAGGTTAAAATTACAGCGATTGTAGAAACAATTCCTGCAATTATAAATGGAAGTGCTGCATTTATTCCAACAGTAAATGAAGCAATTGCAGGGCCAAAAACAAAACCAAAACCAAAAGCTGCACCCAAAACCGCAAATCCCTTACCTCTGTTTTTTTCTTCTGTAGTATCAGAAATAATTGCTGAAATTACTGGAATGTTTCCTGCAGTTATTCCATCTAAGGCTCTTGCAATGAACAAAAATATGGCACTAGGCGCGAAAGCCATCATGAAAAAAGAGACAGCCGATCCAATCAAGGAGAGTGCAAGGAGTGGTTTTCTACCGTATTTATCAGAGAGCCTGCCTATTATAGGAGTTGAGATAAGCTGGCAAAGTGAAAACAATGAAAATAATAGTCCATTTTGAAAGTCAGTTAGCCCAAATTTCTGGCTGTATGTGTAAAGTACAGGAATAATGATGCCGTAACCTAAGGCATTTACCACAGCAACAATTGCAACCAAAAATAAATTTTTATTCATTATATTTAGAAGTTAATCTAATATTTGTATGTGAACTGTTACGAACAAATTCGAACTGAATTTCAAAGAACTCGGAACCTCTCGCTCACCGCTCAGTAACCATGCTTCGCATGTCGCGGATTCTCTCGCTCGCCCCTGTGGGGCTCGCTTAACAACATTTTTCTAGAGCGCGATTTTTTGTGTTTGGCTTCGCCAAACTATAACAGCAACACAAAGCTACTTAGATCAAAGGAATTATATCATAAAACAACGGAAGCCTGACGGGTTACCGTAAGCACCAAAACAAACACCGTCAACTGGCCGTATTCACGGCCTTATTGCGGTCTAACGGTTGACGGTTTGCGGTAACGGCTACCGCAACGGTAACCAACACACATTTCAGTCGCAATCTGTCCCACAGGGACAGCTAAACCAAGTGCTAGTACACAGAGTGCTTACGCACAGCACTTGGTTAGGAAGCTACAGGCACAACAAGCATTGCTCCTGAAATATTCCCTAATGGGAATCCTGCCCAACACAAATCACCCCAAAGCTTACTGGGGTGGTTGGCCTTTGGCCAATGTGCATGGCAGGAGGAGTTGTTTCGCCTGGCGAAAAAAGGAGAAAACAAACTATTTATTTATCTTAGATAACTTAGTTTTAAATAGTGGATAAATGTACTTATTAAGTTGAGACTTATTTAAGTCTGGCAGGTAGTCTCCTAGAAATATAACCCCATTTGAATTAATAACAATTTTTTGAAATTCAAGAATTTGTTTATCTGTTAAACCAAAACTTGGATGACACACAAACATATCAGGATCAATGACCCATAAATCCTTAGTTGTTTTGCGCAATTCAAAATTATCTTTTAACTGATTTAATCTTATTGTATGTAATAAGTGATTTATATACCAAATATTTTTGAGGGGTGGAAGTATTACATCATCACTAATTCTCATCGCATCAACTATCCCAGCTGCGGGATATAGTGGACAACCACAGGCTATAAGTACTACATCTTTATCTATGTTTTTAATATCGGTTAATAATTTTTTTAGTAAAAAATCTGGTGCTTTTGATGATTTATATTTTGGATTAAAGTGGCCTGCATACAAAAAATCAACTTTAAGCAGTTTTATTTTCCACACTTTGATTATTGTTTTGAAGCAATTTAAAATATAAGAATATGCATTTTTATTTTCAAGATCTAAAAGATATTTTTTACTTGGGATTAAGGGATCAAAAAAATAATTTTTCTTGCCGTCAATAATTTTTCCATTTTTATCTCTGGCTAACCATTCTGGGTGGTTTTTAAAAACTTCTGACTTTGGATCAACAAGATATGGTGCTATCCATAAACCTGGCTTAAACCCTAAAAGATCAATTTTTCTTGATGTGCTTAGAATCCCATTCGGAAATTTCAAATAGTTAGGCTTTGCCCAATCGCCCCAATCTGCCCATCCGTCATCAACCAATATATATTCAAGTGGAATTTTTTGTTTTTGATTTTTAATCCATTTTGCGATGTCAATTACAGCATTCTCATTCACGCTTAACATAAACGCGTTCCACGAACACCATCCTGTAATTGGTCTTTGCTTACTAGAGTTTTTGCTTATCTTAATATCTTTATTATTATCCCCAAATGGCGAGTAGTATCTGATTCGCTTAATCAATTTTGATTTTTCGGTACAGTGAGTCCAAGATTGCCAACCTACCAATTTTAATTTTCTTGATTTCATATAACCTTTATAAATGGCCTACCAAGAGTGTTCCCACAGAAGTATTCGGTAGCAGTTTTTACGAACAACGAGAATCTTTTAGAGTTGTATCCGACTTCAGTTTGGTGATTTTTAATAGCATTGATTATTTTTTCAACGGTGTTACAGTTGTTATCAAATTCTGTCCAGACAGAACCTATGAGAGCAGGTGTGTGAGCATCACTTCCTGCCGTCATTGCAACACCCATTTTTTTTGCAAGAATGCGCCACCTATCCTGAATGCCAAATATCGGACTTACAACTTCAAGCCCATCTAAATCCAATGTCATTATTTTTTCTTCGTCAATTCTAGCAAAATCTTGATTTTTATGTTTTGGATTAAACGGGTGAGCAGCAACAGCTACTCCACCTTGTCTATGAATTTCATTTATAGCTTCTTCAGCTGTTAACCTGAATGGAATTTTGTTTTTGATTCCATAAGCTAATATTTCACCGTCTAGTGTTGATACCTCCATTGCAGGTATTACTAAAACACCATACTTTTTGGATAACAATTGTGCCTCCAAGTTTCCAATTGTGGTATTATGATCGGTTATCGCTACAGCCCCTAGCCCTTTAGACTTGGCAGTTTTTAAAATTTGTTCTGGAGTTGAAATTCCGTCAATTAAAACATCTTCAACCCACCATAAATTTTTTCTGTCAAAGAATTCACTATCTTTATATTTTGATCTGAGTTTTCTCATAATTTCACTGTTTCTGAGGTACAGTGGATAGCTAGAAAAAACACTATGAATTTGAAGATCGGCAATCATTGCGTGTCTGACAATCCTTTCATAATAAATTTAATGATTATTTTTGTGGCTTTTGGTCTTCCCAGTCGAATCGCATTTCGTACCATGGTTTTTAAAATATCGTAAACTTGAATTATGCGAATTGCTTGTGCAATCTCGCTTATTTTTTCAACAGAGATAGCGGCACCATTGTTAGTTGTGTAATCGACATTGCCTTTTTCTTGTCCATAACCTTTACCAATTAACAATAATGGTTTACCTAATGCTAGTGATTCTGCACAAATTAAACCTCCCGGTTTTGTAATAATAATATCAGCCTCTTTCATCAAAATTGCAGGATCATCAGTTTTATCAAAGACCTTCAAGTTTCTAGAGGAAAATTCATTAAGCTTGTTTTTTAAAATATCATTTGACCCACAAACGACTGTAGTTAAGTAGTCTTTGGAAATTTCTTTGATTTGATTTATTAAATTTGTTGTATGTTCAAAATATTTCATTTGGTTTAGGCCTCCGACTAGAATAAAAATGTTTAGATGTTTCTTCTTTCTATATCTTTTCGAATTTTTGTTTGATTCAAATCCTTTCCTTACAGGAATTCCAGTAATGGAAACTGATTTTGCATCAACACCTTTTTCAAGTAGATATGTTTTAGAGGGTAGGTTGGGTACAAAATAATGTGAGAGTTTTGAAGCTAGCCACACAGGGGTAACTTTAAAATCTGTAACCACACCATAAATTGGTTTATTGGGTAAGAATTCAGACGCAAGTAATCCTGCTAAAGCTTGAGTACAAACAATAGCATCAGGTTTGTAATTGACAATCAGTTGCTTTAATTGTTGAAAGTTTTCTTTAAATATACCTGTTGATTTGTTAGCGATGTCTTTTGCGAATTCTTGTTTCCATAGAAAGTCATAAATTGATCCCAGTGTCTTGTTTCTTATTGCCATTTTTTCAGTTACGGCACTAATTTTCATTTCAGAGTAGGCCAATATGTCTTCAGTTTTTGCATCAAAACCTTGCAATAACAGTTCGTCTAAAATGGCCTCGCCAGCAATTCTGTGCCCAGAACCAATAGATGTATAGAGAATTAATACCCGTTTTTTATTCATAAATATAGTTTTACAGTGTAATTATATCCTAATTTGGTTCAAATTTCTTTTAGGCTATATTATGTAGTTGTTCAAGAGAATAACATATTGTATATTAAAAATTGGAATCAGATATTAACGAATTGCTTTTTTTAATGACGCATTCGGACAGAAAGAAGTAATTCGATCTGATTCCACCGGATGCGTCATTTAAGTTTAAATAAAACTATAAGACTAAAACAGAACATTAAAAATTTTTGCCTTTTGATTTGAAGACAGAACAAAACGAAGTTCGGCAGGCACTTTTGTTAAGCAAGCCCCGCAGGGGCGAGCGAGAGAATCCGCGACATGCGAAGCATGGTTACTGAGCGGTGAGCGAGAGGTTCCGAGTTCTTTGAAATTCAGTTCGAATTTGTTCGTAACAGTTCACACAAAGAGACATGTCAGCAAAATATGTGGCAGGGTGGGGACTGCCACATACAGAAAAGAGCGTAGAATAGCCCAAATTGTATGAAAATTGCAGGTGTTGGTCGAACTTAAGGAAAACAAATCAAAATGCAAAAATTTTTCAGACCTGCGGGTCTGGAGAACATAAAACTAAAACAGAAAAAATATGATTAAATACATTGCATATTGTAGGAAATCGACTGATGAAAAGAATAAACAAATAATGTCAATCGATCAGCAAGTTGCAGAACTTAAAGAATTTGCAAAGAATCAAAACTTGGAAATTATAGATTATATTTGTGAATCAAGAACTGCCAAAACGATCGGAAGACCTCTTTTTAATCAGATGCTTCAAAGGATAGAAAGTGGTGAAGCACAAGGAATTGTATCGTGGCACGCCGATCGTTTGGCTCGTAATTCAATAGATGGTGGAAAAATAATATATTCACTGGATACTGGAAAGTTAGTAGATCTAAAATTTCCTTCATTTTGGTTTGAGAACTCACCACAAGGTAAATTCGTATTAAATATCGCCTTTTCACAGTCCAAATATTATGTTGATAACTTGTCTGAAAATGTAAAGCGTGGAATGAGACATAAAATAAGAATTGGTATTTGGCCTGTTCAGGCTCCACTTGGTTATTTAAATGACAAGGTAAACAAAAATATAGTTGTTGACCCTGTGCGTTCCAAAATAATCAAAAAGTGTTTTGAAATGTTTGCAACAGGAAAGCATTCTTTTAGTTTAATATCAAAATATCTTTTTGGACTCAAAGTAACTACTCGTTTAAATAGAAAAATAAATATAACAACAATTAAAAAAATGCTTTCCAATAGGTTTTATTTAGGTGTAATGAATTACAAGGGAGAGTTACATAAGGGAATTCATAAACCTATTATTTCAAAACAACTTTTTGATTTAGTACAAAAACAAATTTCAAGGTTTGAGCGACCGAGGCAAAATAACGGACATGATTTTCCATTTATTGGTTTGGCAAGATGTGGAGAATGTGGAGGTGCTATTACTGCCGAATCACATTCTCGTAAGTATAAAAATGGTAATTCTCCAACGTTTACATATTATAGATGTACTAAAAAGTTTGGTAAATGTAGTCAAAAATATATCACTGAATTTAATCTTGCCAAACAATTGAGAAAATCAGTCCGTAACATAACAATTCCAAGCGAGTGGAAAGAAAAGTGGCTTGAGTTATTAGAACAGGATAAAGAACTAGAATTGACCAAAGCAAGTGAAAATAGTTCTTTGGTCAATTCAGAACTACAAACTACAGAAATTAAGTTAAGTAAACTCTTAGATACTTATTTAGATGGTGTTGTTAATGAGGAGGATTATAAAAAGAAAAAGAATGAGTTGTTTAACACTAAACTTAATTTACAAGAACAAATAGAGAAAATAAAACAGAACGGCAACAACTGGCTCGAACCACTAGAACATTTCATAATGAGTGCCTTTCAGGCACAAAAAATCGCGCATGAGAAAAATGAACTACAAAATTTAAGCAATTTTATTAGAAGTGCCTGCTCGAACTTTTTCCTAACCGACCAACACCTGCAATTTTCATACAATTTGGGCTATTCTACGCTCTTTTCTGTATGTGGCAGTCCCCACCCTGCCACATATTTTGCTGACATGTCTCTTTGTGTGACCCACTCATCAGTAGGTTCAAACGATATTATAACCCAATTTATTGAAACTGTGAAGGAATGGAAAACAATATTCGAGCCTAGTCCGCTGATACCTACTCTTAGCCCTGCTTATATCTAAAATTGTTTTAGCCATTTGTACCTCTGCGGAGCTGGGAGTTAATCAGAAATTACTTTTTAGGCCTATCAGAACCTATATTTATACCTGATTTAAGGTAAATTATTTTCAAACCAACAAAAACAGACCTCTAAAAGAGTTCTTAAATAATAGATACATAAAACACATTAACCTTTTTTGGTTGTTCTTTTTCCGTTTACACTTGCCCAACCACACCATTTTCTGGCTGCATATCTAGCTTGGTCATTTGACCCAACTGCTTCACAAGGTATACCCTCACCTTTGAAATTGTCACAACCTTTACAAAAAGATGTTATTGCAGACTCAGCTATAGTAGCTGGAGTTTCAAAATCTGCTGGTAAGGCACCACTTGCCATAGCTGCCACTACGTCTTTTTTTGTTCTCAGTGTGTCCTGAGGTTCTTTTGTATATTTCCTTTCTGTCATATAACTCACCCCAATCCTAATTGGGAGAATAATACATCTTCATCCTCCAAAACGCAACCCGTAGCAAGGGGGGTAAGATACTCGGGAAACTTTATGTACTATGTATGACCAAATATTTTTAGTGTAGGTTCACACCCATTAACTTAAAAATTTTAAAAAATATTTTGGGGAAAGAAAAGTTGGACGTGGATGATTGCAAGGTTCTTGCAAAGTTGTATTGAATTCCAATTAAAAAGGAATTAGTTCTGAAGATTTTATACCTAGCGATTTTGCTATTCTGTAAATCTTCTCAAGACTTGGATTAACTTCTCCTCGTTCGATTTTGGAAAAATAACTAGAATTGATTCCTGCATCAACTGCAATGTCAACTTGTTTTAAACCCTTTTCAACTCTAGCATTTTTAATTTTTTTGCCAATTTCTTTCTTAACTTTACTTGTTAGGTAGTAGGCCATATGAGCATATTGTGAATAAAAACCAGTTTTGAAACTATCTCTATAACGCTAATATAGCCACAATACTATGCTTGAAAATCGTTCCGATTGGTATTAGTATTTATTACAATGGAGACAGTAATTTTAATTATTTTCCTTGTATGTTTAACAATTTTGATATGGGAAGCTGTAGTCAAAACAATATTGAAGGATTTTAGTCTTAAAAAGATAGATAAAATTCTAAAAGACAACCCAAATATATACAAAAAGGTGCCGTTAATTGACCAAGTGTTGGAGGTAGACGACTTTAAAGGCAAATATATGCTTCATATAAACAGTGGAGAATCCCCTATACTTGTATGTAACACAGAAGATAAGGCACGGGAAATATCAAGTTTGTGGAGGAAACATATTGGAGAAATAAACGATGAAATTATTCAATCAGAACTAGAAAAACAAGGACTATTATGAAAATCAAAAATATCTATAAACTGCTTTTTTACATTTTATTAGTTCCATATATTCTTTTAGCTATCTATTTGTTTTGGCCAGTTAAGAATAAGGAGAGTCAAATCATAACTCAAGAGGCTCAAAGTACCTGTCAAAAAGAGTTAGAAGCCTCAAGTGATGTCATTGATGAATACAACGGTGTATCTATGCCTGTTGATTTTTCAGACTTTCCAGAAGCAAAGACCTATTACACTAGAATTACAGAAACAGTAAAAAAGGGTGTGAACTTTGCAGGTTATTATTCCCTAATCCCTTTTGGTGTTGGAACTGATAATGTAGGTTTTGCAATTGTTAACCTAAAAACTGGTAAAGTTATTGTTTACAATCCTATCAGCACTAATTACCACTTGCAAAATTATGGTAGCTACTTTGTGCTACTGCCTGTGTATACAGGCCAGACAAGAGAATATTACAAAATAGTTAATGACAAATTAGAACTGGTTTGTAGTGAAGTATCTACACAGGATATGTACCCCAATCTACCAGAGGACGTACAATGGTAGATGATTGAGCCTGAATAGTCTCAAAGAAAATAAAATAAAAATAATGTAATTTTAATAATGTTGGCCGAATAGGAAATTAAAATTAATAGCCTCAATATCAAAATTCAGTTGATATAGATTGATACAGTGTTAAACACTTGATTCTTTTGATGTAAGTAATTAGTATACATTCGTTAAGTTAAAGTACATAAGTACTGTTTTAGGCGAAGAAGTTTATATATCAGAATATATATTTGTTTCTTTCGCCTTTTTTTGTTGTTTTGAAAGCAATGTTTAATAAAACCAAAAATCAAGAAGAATTCACAAGCTCTGACCTGAGTTTAGTGTCTGCCATATTATCTACTAAAAAAGTTAAGTTAATCTCCGTGTCAAAAGTATCTCCATTCAAATTTGAGTTTCAATTATCCCCGTTATTGTCTTGCCTCGAACTTGAAAATGAGTACATAAATGACAAGTTAATAATTTCTGCAAAAGCTATAGCCGACAATGTTCGTTTACTTAAAAGCCTGATAAAACAGGGTTCAACAATCAATAACCAATATGGACGACAACAAACTTAAAATTCTAGAGGTAAAGTTTATGAATGCAAGTTCTCCAAGTGTGATAGCTAGAGCGGATATACATTTTGATGGTTTTACATTAAAAGGTTTTAAGGTTGCAGTTAGCCAAGAAACTCAAAAGAAGTATGTTTTACCTCCAAGCTACAAAAGCTCCAGTGGTTGGCGACTCTTATTTTCAACTGACAGTAAGCAAGATTGGCAAATGATTCAAAATCGTGTGCTGGTCGATTTCCAAGAATTTCAAACTAGTGACAAATATTTTAATGTTGAAGATATACCAGATTAACTATGTTTATATACCAATATGTTAAATATTCTTATATGTTTTATATGTTCTTATTCTTATAAGTAAAACATATATGTATATAACATATATAACATAGCTTTTATTTTAATAATCTGTTAACGCTTCTTTTTTTGTTTTGCGAATATTTATATGAAACCGAAAAATTACATATTACGTGTACTAAAAAATGGGCAAGGTGTACATAGAGTCGAAACTCACTCTATTCGCTTGTTTCTGCACCAATTACGCACGATTAAATGGCAAGATGGGGGTATAAAAACATATCTTCGAGTCTATTATGGAAAACATCCAGATAACTTCGGAAAAATAACGGAATTTCATAATGATGGTTGGTATGAGACAAAACCTGATTTATGGTTGGCATTTAACGCCTTTAGGGAGGAGGAATGAATAAAGAAGAACAACAAATACACGATAAAATCGAGGCAATAGACGAGGTATTAGATACTTTGTCAGATATTATCATTGATTCATTCTTGTTTACTAGAAACCAACCAGCAAAAAGTGATATAGTTAATATGAACTCAGATAGCCTACGATGCGAAGATGACCGTATTGGACAGCACCGTAAGGTTCTGAGTTCGCCAGTACGGTCATTTTTGTTATGAATAAAGTAATACTCTACCTAAGGTTCAGTGACACCAAGCAAATTGGTGGGACTTCTATTGAAATGCAGGAGCAAATTTGTAGAAGTGCCTGTTTAACTGAAGGGTTTGAAATCGTTGAGATTGTTAAAAATGAGGCCGTATCTGCAAGCAAAACAAATCCACAACGAGTATTAGAACTTCTTGAATTCTGTAAACAGAAACGAAAAACTTTTAACATTTTAATGGTGTACAAGCTTGATAGATTTGCAAGATGTCAGGAACAACATCATTGGCTTAGGGGAAAACTTTTAAGTATGGATATAATATTGCGTTCAGCCACCGAACGGATTGATGAATCACCATCAGGCAAACTAGTAGAAGGAGTTTTGGCTGCCGTAAACGAATACGACAACGAAATGAAACGAGAGAAGGTCAAATATGCTATGTGGCTTCGTGTAGAACAAGGATTATGGCCGTGGAACGCACCAAGTGGGTATATGGTGGACAGAAACCCAAATGTTAAACTATCACCCCACGTTCCAGACAAAACCTGTTCTGAAGCATATATACAAATATTTACGAAATTTGCAACTGGTTTGGTTTCAATGGCCGATTTAGTAAGAGAGTATTCAAAACGGAAAATATACAATTACAAGGGAAAGTTATTAAAATTTACAATTCAAAATGTTTATAAAACCCTTAACAGTCCATATTATTGCGGAATGCTTAAAGACCAAGATGGTAAACTAATAATCGGTCAACACAAAGGAATTATATCTCTTGCCATCTATCATAAATGTCAGACAGTGCAAGCCAATCGAGCAAAAAATATAAACGCCAAGAGAATGTATAACAATCCAGATTTTCCATTAAGAAGATTTGTTTTTTGTAAAGAATGTGAGAAACCATTAACTGGTGCTTGGTCTACGTCTGAATCAGGCGGTAAACACGCATATTACTACTGTCTGAATAAAACCTGCAGTCATTACGCAAAAATGCTTAAAAAGATTGATATGGAAAGCCAGTTCTTAGAATACTTAAAACAAGTTAAACCTACAGAAGATTTTATTAAAAGGTTTAAGGAACGTTTTATCAAAAAATATGAAAATCGAAAGCTAGAAATTAAGGGTGATTATATAAAACAGTTGAGTCAAATACAAAATATGGAAGCAGAAGAAAACAGAATACTCGATATGGCCAAGAAAGGAATAATACCTGAGCATTTAGTTAAAAGACAAATTGAGGATATTGAAAACAACCTAACATTGGCAAAAATGGAAATTACGGAAATGCACGGAGAAGAACTAGATGTAACAGCGTTAATATTATATGCCGAAAATTTTATTCGAACGGTTGAAATTAGTTGGCTAGACGCACCACTTGACATAAAACAACGTCTACAAAGGGCTATTTTTCCAGAAGGAGTAATATATGAGTATCCGAATTATTCGAACTCCAAAATATCCCCTGTTTTCGAAGTAATCAATACTCTTGCAACTGAAAATACTAAAAATGTGACCCCTGGCAGAGTCGGACTGCCCTTATCTGGATGAAAACCAGATGTCCTAACCGATAGACGAAGGGGCCTCACTTCGTTCGTCCCTTTCGTCTCAACTTCGTTGTAAACAAGTTTGCAACTTTGTTGTAGACAGAAGGGGCCAACATTCAGTCAAGGCATTCACTTGTGAGCCCGGATGGATTCGAACCATCGACTTATTCCTTAAAAGGGAACCACTCTACCACTGAGTTACGGGCCCAAAAAAACTTTGGACTCTCATATTCTACCATTTAATTTTAAAATGGCCAAGAAGAAGCATACTTGAATTATCGAACTGGTATATTATGCTAAATATATGATTACTCACGGTTCGGTTAGGAGAAAAAGCAAAGAAACCTTTCAACGAGTTATAGAACTAAGAAAGAAAGGTCATAGTTATACTGAAATTAAAAAGGAAACAGGAGTTGCCAAATCTACGATTAACAACTGGCTTTCACTAGCAGGATTTACCCTATCAAAAGAACATCTGGTGGTTCAAAATAAAAAAAGGATTGAGAACCATATTTTGGGAACCATTGCTTCAAAAATAACAGAGCTAAAAGAAAAGCAGAAGATGTTGATCAATTTGTTCAGAAATATAAATCCAATTTAAATGATCCCCTGTTTATTGCTGGAGCTATGCTTTATGAAGCAGAAGGATCAAAAGGTGAAAGTAATGGTTTCTCAAATTCGGATTTTAGGTTAATAAAATTATTTATCAAATTCCTAAATAAATATATCAAAATAGATGATAACGATTTAAATTTGGCTTACAGATTATATATCCACGATTCTAGAAAAGATGATCTTCAGAAAATATTAAATTTTTGGTCAAAAAAAATATTTATTAAAAATAGCCAAATAAAAATAAGTTGGAAACATAATATTGTAACAAAACAGAGAGAAAATAAAGATTATGTCGGTCAATTTGAAGTCAGAGTAAGAGAAATAACTCATTTTACTAGCAAAATATTGGCAATTTCAGATATAATACTCACTGAGTACACACGATCGTAATTTTGGGGGATCGTCTAACAGTAAGCAAAGCTTGGCTGTTATTCGATAATTCAACATATTGGGGGATCGTCTAACAGTAGGACACGGCCCTTTGGAGGCCGGTATCGGGGCGCAAATCCCTGTCCCCCAGCAAAATAAACTATGGATAATAGTTACAATGAATTATTTATACTACTCTCCAAGAGCATTGAGTCTTTTATCCAAGAAGTTAAAAACCAAAAATCCACACTTAAAGCAACCAGTGAATGGTCTGTTAAGGATGAACTTTGCCATATAGTTTTCTGGCATGAGAACTATGCCGAAAATTACAAAGCTTTAATGTTACATAAAGATCCCCCACTTCCTGAAGGTATGTCTACTATAAACATGGCAGGAGTTTTACTATTACAAAAATATTCAATTGACAAACTAATCAAAAGACTGCTTAAAGCTAATAAATATTTATATGAAAGTATTGTTGTTAACAAAATTCCAGAAATGACATATAGTAAGGGTGGTAGAATATATAAAACTGCTGACTTTTTGGAAATGATAATAAGACATATAAACACTCACACCATACAAGTCAAAAGAGCTAAACAATAATGACAAAAAACAAACTTTGGTTTAAAGCAAAAAGATATGGTTGGGGTTGGTACCCTTCTTCATGGGAGGGATGGTTAGTTACTATTCTTTTTATTCTACTTGTAATATATAGGGCAAATAAAGTTAGTTTAATGTTTGATACTGAATCTTCTTTCGCATTTAGATATTCTTTTGAAATTCTTTTTATGACTATCCCCCTAATTTTAATTTGTTACTTAAAAGGTGAAAGACCAAAGTGGCGCTGGGGAAAGAAAATATGAAAACGATAACTAAAAAGATAGATAAAGAGTGGCTAGATTTAATTATTGCTGGTAAAAAGAAATTTGAATTAAGAATTGCTGACTTTGAAGTTGAGGATGGTGACGTGATAAGGCTTGAGGAATGGACAAATGAAAAAGAGAGAAAGTTTACAGGAAGGTTTATTGAAAAGAAAATAACTTATTTAAGAAAAGTTGACCTCAAAAATTGGATCATCAGACAACCAGATCTTGTAGAAAAAGGATTTTATGTTATTCAATTTGATTAAAGTTAGTCCAGTACTAGATAAAGAAAAACACTTTGATATTGTTACAAAAGTGACAAAACTTTTAGACACAGAGTTTAAAATTTGGAATTTTAAATTTGGAGTTGACCCAATTATTGGACTAATACCAGGTCTGGGAGATATTGTTACTTCAATAATATCTTGTTACATCATTTTTGTAGCGATTATTTATAAGATTCCACCTTTTAAAATCGTTCGTATGGTATTTAATATTATTTTTGATTTAATTATTGGATCTGTTCCTCTATTTGGAGATATTTTTGATTTTGTAATGAAACCAAATGTTATGAATTTAAAGATACTTCAAAATGAAATAGAAGCTTCATATAGATTAGAATAATTTTTTGTTATTCTTGAGTTTTAATGCTTTGTCAATGAATACTACCTGGTCTTGAGGAAGTATTGGTAATCTTTCAAATCTAAAGAAATCTGCATCAGTTATTTCTGTTGATTTTTTATACGTTCCTCCAATAAAAATTCCTGAATAAGTTATATCTAATCTGGCACTATCTCTATCAGTTCTAATTTTAAGTCTTGTGTCAGCGCTCACAACATAACCTGTTTCTTCCTCAACTTCTCTTTCTAATCCTTCTTTAGGGTGCTCCCCTTTTTTAATGTACCCACCAGGAAGACTCCAATTATCTTCACCCCTGTATGAATGTTTAACAAGAAGTACTCTATTTTTATTATCAAAGAAAATTCCTGTAACACCTATCAAAAATTGGTCGTTGATAAGGCTCATTATCCAAACCTTTATTTTTGTAGTAAAAGGTAAAATTTTCCAGATTTTCAATAGAAGGGCGTACATCTTTAAATTGAATTCTCGTCAGTTGGCTCCCCTAATTCATTTTTAAATTTTGCATTTTCAAGTTCAATTTTGTGACATTTTTTAGTAACTTCAGCAAGCTCTCTTTTAAGCTCTTTTATATTTTTCTTTTGTCTTGATATTATTAAAATTGAAGAAAGATTTCTAACTACCTGAACAAATAAACTGACAACTAAAGTAAGTAATACTGGAACCAATATTGCTAAATATAATGGAATGTTTGGAAGCGTGAAATAACCAAAGTTTAATGTAATTAAACTAGTGTTAATGGTGGCAAACATACTAAAGAGTATGCTTATCGCAACCGCTAAAAATAGTATTAACATAATTTACCTAATCGTCGTCCTCGTCCTTGTTGTTCTTTTTGTCCTCTATAATTTGTCTTCTTGCTTCTTCTCTTTTCTCTTGTTCGTCTTTAATGAATTTTCTTTTCTTTTTTTCAGTCAAAAGAGTTTTATCAACTAATTTTTGGCATTCTGGATCAGAACATTCAGTAATTGTATAGGTTACTGTTGAAGTCTCTACCTTTTCTTCGTAAGATTTTACGACGATTCTTGGCTTTCCACATCTTGTACAAACACTACCTGTCATTGCCATACCCTCCGCTTCTTCCACCACCTCTTGAAAATCCACCACGAGATTGTCCTCCACGGCTACTGCCTCCACCACCTCTACCACCGAATGATGGTCTTCTGTCTGAATTTCCATTTCTGTCGTTTGAAAAACCTCCACCTCTTCTGTCATCTCCTCCACCTGATCTAGGTGTGAATTCTCGCTTTTCCATAGGTTTAGCCTCGGCAACTATTAATTTTCTTCCGCCAAAATCAGTTTCATGGAACATTTGAATTGCTTTTTCAGCCTCAGTTTCTGTTTCAAATTCAATAAACCCAAAACCTTTTGACCTTTGTGTCATTTTATCAATGATTATTTGGACCATGGTGACGACCCCTGCAGTACTAAAATGGGTTTTAATATCGTCTTCGTTTGAGGAGAATGGAAGGCCTGCTATAAATAAGCGTTTGTTCATGTGAGATTGTAGTTTACCACAAAACTGATAAAATAGCCATATGTATACGGATCAAGCTGCGTGGGAAAAGGAAATACTTAAATCCTATTTTGGTGGAAAGGTCAAGGATATTGAAGCAGCAATTAACTATCAACCCCCAAATGGAATTCAAGAAAGTCAAAGGCACATATTTTTAGAAAACCAATCTATAAAAGATGATGAATTATCTATATCGCTAAATAAAGGTAGTTGGCTTGAAAGTTTTTCATCTAGAATTAAATTTCTCAGTAAATTTGTTTCCAAAACTAGAGATATTGATATAATATGCCACGATAAAAAAGATGGTAAAAACATAGTATATGAACTCTTATTTGAAGAAGTTGAAAATCGAGGTGACTCAAACTATAGACTCGAAAGGGTTAAAGAATGGGATGAAAACAGAATACCAAAAAATCGCGTGGTTGAAATAGCTGATTCCGAAATAATTATTAATAAGATAATTGCAATCGCCAAGGAAATTAACAAAGTAAAATGATTAGAAAAGATTCAAAATACCTGAGGAAGAATCCACCCAAGGCGGATCAGCTGAAACAGTTGAAAAGAAACCCAATCTACTTTGTTTTGGACAATGTGTGGGATACATACAACATAGGCTCTGTATTTCGTCTTGGTGACGCCGTAGCAGTTGAAAAAATTTATATCTGTGGAGAATCGGAATACCCCCCATCATCGAGGATTCATAAAGCAGCGGTTGGAACTGAAGAATGGGTACCATGGGAAAAGCATGAATCAGCAATTCAAGTTATAAAACAGTTAAAATCGGAGGGTGTTCAAATAGTCGCTATCGAGCAGGATTCGCGTTCAGTCCCCTACACCCTATTTCCAAACCTCTTGAAGCTTCCTGTCGCGCTTGTTGTAGGTCACGAAACTACAGGAGTTTCAAAAGAAGTTTTAGATATGGCTGATTTAATTGTAGAACTTCCTATGTTTGGAATTAATAAATCAATTAATGTTTGGGGATCACTTGCTATTATCTCTTACAAAGTAATTGAGTATTTGATATTTAAGCCCTACTTGCACAAGAAAAAATAAATTTAGAGGTTATATTCTTTATATAGTTTTTCTACTCCGTCATTCATCATGTAGGCAGTGATTATCATATGTTTTTCCATATTTGATCCTTTTAACTTTTCTTCCATAATATCATCGCCTTGGAATATACCTGCAGGATTGGTCATGTGGATTCTGACTTCAATTGGTTTATCCACTCCATCTAGAATTTCTACACTTGAAATTGCAAGGTCTGATTCTGAATAAATATTTTTCTCTCCTCGTTTATAGGTTATCCTACTTCTTCCCTTTCCCATATCAATAGCATCAGCAATTCTTACAATACCAGCTTCTACTGTTGAAGGTTTACCATTAGCCCTATGGGAAATAATTGCGTGCAAAGTTTCTGAAATGACTACCATTTTTTCCTCTATTGGAAGAAAGTCCAAAAGATCTTTCATCATATCCCTTGCTATAAACAAACTGTATCCTTCATGACCTTGTCTATGAATTGACATGCCTAAATCGTGCATAATACACCCCAAAAATACTACAACCTCTGCATGGTCGTTAGTTAATCCAAAATCTTTAACAATCGACATTTCAATGTTGTTTTTTTCCAGTAGCTTCATTATTTTTATCCCGTTATTTGCAACTATTTGGAAATGAGTTGGACCATGATCACTCATTGCAAGCCTATCTATTGCCATAATATTCATAATCTTCCAAAGCACTTTTATCTCGTCGCTTGAGTTAATTCTGTTTAATACTTCCTCTAAAATTTTGTTCTCACCGACGGGAATATTAATTTTTACCTGATCCAAAGAAGTTTTTGTTATTTTCCTAAAAGATTTGTCCATAATAGATGTATTATACCTGATAATTTACTTTAAAGCTGAAGTGACAACTGATTCCATATCTTTGTAGCTATAAGCACCTGCGAAATTATTTTCGTTTACAAAAAATCCTGGTGTACCTGATACTCCAAGAGATGTGCCAAGTGCCATGTCTTCAGCAAGTCTTGCATCATACTTTGTACCCTCTAAACATGCCTTAAGACCATCGACATTTGCTGATTTTAAGAAATCTACAAGTTTACCTGCTTGAGCTTTATCATTTTTAACTGTTGTGTTTAACATATCATATCCTGCTGAGGTCATTAAAAGGTCGTGTACTTCCCAGAATTTTCCTTTTTCATAAGCACAATACATAGCTTTTGTTCCCAATTCACCATTTCCATGGCCATTAAAATAAAGCCAAACGAATGATGCTTTACCAGCATCTACCAATTTCTTCATTTCGATAACTGGAGCAACATAGGCACCACCATCGCTAACCAATTTAAACTGTGATCCCATTTGTGCATTAAGTGTTGGATTCAATCCTGCTGCAACATGACAATAAGGACAAGAAGGGTCAGATGCTTCTACAAATAATATCTTACTATCTGCATTTCCAAATTTAATAACATCTTTCTTAAATAAATCTTTAACTTGGTCGATTTGAACTACTACTGGTGCTGGGGCTTGTTGCTGTTGTTGTGTTGTTCCAGTAGTTCCAGTTGTTGTTACACCTGCTTTACCAAGATTTTCAACTTTCTGCCACAATGTACCTACTAAAAAAGCAAGGCCAACAGTGATTACAAGTAATGCTGGGGCTATTCTTTCAAAAATTGAGACTTTGCTTGAAGTTTTTTCTGTTACTGCTTTTTGCATTTGTTAATTTTGCCTAAAAAATAATGTTATGTCAACCACGAGAATTTTTAGCTTAAAAATTCTACTGCTTCCATTCCTGCCATGCAACCAAAGCCTGCTGCGGTTATTGCTTGTTTATATGTATGGTCGTGGATATCTCCTGATACAAAGACTCCTTCAATATTTGTCATCGTTGAGTACTTAGTACTTAGTACTTTGTACTTAGTACTCGGGATTATATATCCTTTTTCATCTGTATCAATAAGACCTTTAAATAATGCACTTGTAGGATTGTGACCAATTGCAACAAACATTCCATCAACTTTAATTTCTGTTTCACTATTATCTTTATTATTTTTAATTTTTACAGAATCTAGTTTTTGATCCCCTACCACCTCTATAACTTCACTGTCCCAGATTACATTTATTTTTTCATTTGCAAAAACTTTTTCTTGCATTGCTTTACTTGCTTTAAACTCTGACTTTCTATGAACTATTGATACTTTACTTGCATATTTGGTTAGAACCAAAGCCTCTTCCATTGCAGAATCTCCTCCACCAATAACCAATACATATTTTTCTTTAAAAAATGGAGCGTCACATGGAGCGCACGAAGATATTCCCCTGCCAATTAATTCTTTTTCTCCTTTTACACCAAGCCATTTTGTCTCCGCTCCTGTTGCAATGATAACGGATTTAGCTTGTAGGATAGAGTTATTAACGGAAAGTTTAAAAGGACTAGAAGAAAAATCTACTGAAGTGACATTATTTTGAACAAATTCAGCTCCAAAACGAATGGCTTGAGCTTTCATTTTTTCCATCAACTCAGGTCCCATAATTCCTTCTGGAAAACCAGGAAAATTATCAACTTCTGTAGTTAGCATTAGCTGACCACCCCACGAATCACCACCAACAATAATTGTTGATAGTGCACCTCGTGTGGTGTAAATTCCTGCAGTTAAACCTGAAGGACCTGAGCCTATTATGGCTACGTCCCAAATTTTTTCTTGCATTTTTTTTAATTTAAACAGTTGGTTCAACTACTGTTGGTTCTTCAACAACTGGTGTTGATGAAACTACTGGTGTTTCAGTCACTGCTCCCATTACTGGTGCTGGTGTTTCTGATACTGTTACCTCTGGTGCTACTACTGGTGCATCTGTTGTTGTTTCAACTGTAACTTCAGGAGCTGGCTCCGATACAATCGGAGCTGGTGTAACTGTTGCTACTGGTGCTACTGTTGGATCAACTGGTGTTGCAACGGTGGTTGTATCTGCTGGTACTACTGGTTGTGTGTCATTCATTAAGAAGTCACCCCCTTTTTTATTAAATCTTCAAATGTTTGTTTTCCTCCAAAGCCTATCTGTCTACCGATTTCCACTCCACCTTTGAATAAAATTGTGGTTGGAATAGACATCACTCCAAATTTACCTGCGATCTGATTATTGTCTACATCTACTTTTAAAAATGTAACTTTATCTTTATAAGTATCTGATAATTCTTGAAGTACTGGTTCTGCCATTTTGCATGGTCCACACCAATCAGCATAGAAATCGACAAGTACTGGAAGTGTTGATTTAATTACATCTTGGTCAAAGGTTTGATCGGTTACATTATTAACTGCCATAGCAAGTAACACTATACTAACGCACTTGTTGACAGTCAACCCCTAACTACTTAAAATGCAAACAAATGCATAAGCATAGCTTGTCAATATGAAACATATAGATAAATTTTTTGAAATATTTGGGAAGGTAATGCTAGTTCTTTTAGTTGTAGGTGGACTAACATATGCAGGATTTTATTTTGGAAAACAAACAAAGAAGTCCGTTGTTACTGATGAACCAGAAGTCGAAAAATTAGTAGAAAGTACAAAAGCACCTACACAAGTAGTCCAGAGTCCAACTCCCCTAATTACTATTGTTGCTGGATTACCAAAATCAGTCGGACTTTCTTTCGATCAGTATTCTATTGTTACACCTGATGGATGGACTTCAAAAAAAGAATCTCAATCTGCAATGGATGAAAAGTTAATATTAGAAAAAGATGGATATACAATAACGATCTTCCAAGCGGCTACAGGAGGGGCACTTTGTTTATACCCAGGAGATGCTGATTTTGAAGGGCCAAGTTCTAAATATGAAAAATTTACAAATCTTACTACTAAAGACAATAGAAATTTAAGAAGAAGCCAAAATGCTCCAAGTGAAAACACTATAGGAACCTCATTTACAGTTTGTCAAAAATCAGTTGAGGGAAGTTATCAACAACCTACAAGTTATGGACATGTATCCATCAAACTTCCAAGCGCTTGGGATGATGAAGGCTTAAAAGTAGTTGACACAATAATCTCTTCACTTAAAAAGATATAAACATTTTGTTACTTCGTAGTAAAATTATATTTTAATTCTATTTAACCTCAGGGAATTTAGAACTACAGAAATTGAACTGGCTGCCATTGCAAATGAGGCAAGCATAGGGTTTAACATTCCAAGCGCTGCTGCAGGAATTAAAATTACATTATAACCAAAGGCCCAAAATAGATTTTGCTTGATTATTCCCATTGTTCCCTTACTCAAACTAATTGCAGAAAGTACTGAATTAAAATCTTTATTTAAAAGTGTTATACCTGCTGACTCCATGGCAACATCTGTTCCTGTTCCCATTGCAATGCCTACGTCAGCTGCTGCTAAGGCTGGTGCGTCATTTACTCCATCACCTACAAAGGCGACATTTTTAAATTCTTTTACTTTGTCTGATTTATCTTGTGGCATAACTTCTGCCATTACATTTTTTATTCCTGCAAGCTTTGCAATTGCTGTGGCAGTCCTTTGGTTATCCCCTGTTACCATCCACGTTTCAATCCCTTTATCATTTAACTTTTTAATTACTTCTTTTACACCATCTTTTAAAGTATCTGCAACTGCCACAAAGCCTAATTCTTTTGTTCCATTCATTAAGACCATTACAGTTTTACCTAGGCTTTCTAATTTCTTTATTTTGTCTGATTTGTTTTCGATCTTGCCAAAGAAGTATTTTTTACCAGCAATTATCCCTTCTATGCCCTTGCCTGCAATTGACTTAAAATTAGTGACTTTTTGAAGTTTAACTTTTTTAGATTTTGCATATTCTAGAATCGCTTCTCCTAATGTGTGTTCTGAACCTTGTTCTAGAGAAGCTACAATTGATAGTACATTACTATTTGATACATCTGTTACAACTGGTTTACCTTTGGTCAAAGTTCCGGTCTTGTCAAAGATAATTGTAGTAACTTTGTGTGCGATTTCAAGACTACTTGCATCTTTAATTAAAATGCCTTTTTCCGCACCCTTACCAGTTCCGACCATAATTGCTGTAGGTGTTGCAAGTCCCATTGCACAAGGGCAGGCAATAATTAAGACTGCAACCAAATTAATAAAGGCTCCAACTGGAAAGCCTAATACATACCAAGCTATAAAGGTGGCAACTGCAATCATTAATACAATTGGAACAAAATAAGAAGAAACAATGTCAGCCATGCGCGCAATTGGAGCTCTTGAACTTTGAGCAACTTTAACCATCTCTACAATTCTAGAAAGCATAGA
Organism: uncultured Candidatus Saccharibacteria bacterium; assembly: GCA_964348935.1. GTDB lineage: Bacteria > Patescibacteriota > Doudnabacteria > UBA920 > UBA920 > PALSA-1336. Next base: position 28,384 of record CAYGEJ010000009.1, read on the forward strand.
GTCACTCCCTATTTTTGTCGCTCTAAAAATGAAACTACCTGATTTATTAATAGTTGACCCTATAACATTTGATCCAACCAATTTATCTACTGGAATTGATTCCCCTGTGACCATTGATTCATCAACTGCACTTGATCCTTCTAGTATCACTCCATCAACTGGAATTTTTTCTCCAGGTCTGACACGTATTTTGTCTCCGACAATTACTTCTTCTAGAGGGATATCTAACTCCTCTCCATTTCTAATTACTCTTGCTGTTTTTGCCTGAAGTCCTAATAATTTTTTAATTGCATCTGAGGTATGTGATTTTGCTTTTGCTTCTAAAAACCTACCAAGTAGAATTAAGGTAATTATTACTGCAGCTGTATCAAAATACATTCCTTTTACTATTCCAAACACTGAAAGTATTGAATAAAAATAAGCAGCTGAAGTGCCAATTGCAATTAATGTATCCATTGAAGCGGCTCTATTTTTAAGTCCCGACCAAGTAGCGAGATAAAAGTCCTTACCTATCCAAAATTGAATAGGAGTTGATAATAACAAAAGAGTAACGGGATTAGATAATATTGAGTAACTAAACCATTCTGGAAAGCTACCTATAAAGACAAACACAGACAATAATGAAGAAATTATAACTTTTTGCTTTAGCACTTTTAACTCTTTTATTTTTTCTTCTTCTTTTGTCACAACAGAATCTGAAAGTATCGCTTTATAACCTGCACTTTCTATTGCCTTTGCTAAAACTTTTTCTGTCACTTTTCCGTTTGTATTAATTACTGCCGATTCACTACCATAATTTACAGAGCAGGATAATACTCCTGGAACTTTTGAGACACTTCTTTCAATAAGTTTTGCACATGAAGCACAGTGCATACCAACTATTGGAAGTGTTTGTTGTTTAGTTTTCATACGACTACAATCTTTCCGTGATACATATTCATTCCACAATGAAATTTAAATTCACCTGTTTCTTTTGGAGTAATTTCAATTTTAACTGTTTTATTAACTGGTAAAAATTCTTTAATTTTAAAATCAGGTAAAACTATTTCTTCTAAACAAGAATTGGCTTCTGTCCGTTTAATAAGTAATGTCGTTGTTACGTTTTTATTTATTTTTATTAATGATGGTTTATACCCTCCAGAAACAACTATCTCAATTATTTTTCCCGTTACCTCAACATCTTTTTTTCCAAAGAAAAACCACCAGATAAACCCTATTAATCCAATTCCTCCAAAAATTACAATGTACTTGTCTGGTGTCATTTTTTCTTTAATACCTCCATAACTTCTTTAATTGCTTCATCACTTTCCCCTCTTTTAATTGAATCAGCAACACACGACTTTAAATGATTTTCTAAAATCAATTCATCAATTTTTTTAAGAGCAGATTGGACCGCAATAGACTGATGGACAACATCAATGCAGTATGCATCATTTGTAACCATATCAATCACTTTATCTAAATGTCCTCTGGCAATTTTAAGTCTGTGTAACGTTGTATTCATTTTTATATCCCCCCCTAGGGGATTGACATTAGTATAAACCTCAGATATCCTTATTGTCAATGAACCAAATACTTTTAGCTTTCATTACAGGATTGACCACAGGTGGACTTTCTTGCTTTGCAGTACAAGGCGGTCTTTTAGCAGGTATTCTTGCAGATCAAAAAAAGGAAGAGAAGAAAAAGTCACTTCTTCAATTTTTAACTTCTAAGCTTGTAGCGCATTTAATTTTAGGTGGACTACTTGGACTACTCGGATCTGCGCTTGTTATTACATCAAGTTTTCAAGGTGTCATGCAAATTATTTCTGGATTATTCATTTTATTAATGGCTTTAAAGATTTCTGAAATCCATCCGATATTTCGTAATTTTTCTATAACTCCCCCTAAGTTTATATTTAGATTTATTAGAAAAGAATCAAAAAATGAAGCATCATTTGCTCCAATAATAATAGGCCTATTAACAGTCTTAATTCCCTGCGGAATTACCCAGGCAATGATGCTACTTGCAGTTGCATCTGGTAATTTTTGGTATGGAGCTCTGATTTTAGGTGCATTTGTGTTGGGCACAACACCACTATTTTTTGCTTTAGGAATTGCTTCTGAAAAAATACTTTCTATAAAATCTTTAAGAATTTTTGCAGTATTGGTTATGGTTTATTTGGCGTTTTCATCAATTAATAGTGGTCAAGTATTAAGAGGTAGCATTCATACTTGGCAAAATTACAAATCAGTATTGGTTAAAAACAAAGTAGAAACAGGTGGAACAAATGGAGAGGCAAAAATAGTAAATGGTGTTCAACAAGTAACCATAAATGTAACTAATGGAGGTTACAAGTCTGACACAGAGACTATTAAAATTGGAGTGCCTGTTAAGTTATCCGTTGTAACTAAAAATGTACAAAGCTGTGCAAGAAGTTTTGTTATACCAAGTTTGGATATTAGTAAATTATTATCTTCTACCGGAACAGAAGTAATTGAATTTACTCCTAATAAACTAGGAAGGTTAACATTTACTTGTAGCATGGGAATGTATACTGGATCATTTAATGTTGTTGAATAATATGACAAATACTAAATTAACGACATACAAAATACAGGGAATGGATTGCGACTCTTGCGCAAAAATGATAGAACTAGATTTAGAAGATGCAGGACTTGTGGCCACGTGTTCTTATCCAAAACAAACACTTGAAGTAAAATCTGAACATGACCCCAAAGCAGTTATTGAAATTGTGAAGAAATCAGGCTACAGTATCATAACCACCTGAACACTAAATTATGAACAAATTTGGAATAATAGCAATTATAGCCACAGTTTTAATTCTTGGTGGTGGTGCGTATTTCTTCACAAAACCAGAAGCTCCAGTAGTGATACCAGAAAAAGAAGCAGGAGCATATGAATATTTTTGGGGAAATGGTTGCCCTCATTGTGCTATTGTTGCAGAGTTTTATGATAAATGGGAAAAGAAGGATTCAATTAAAATTAATAAATATGAAGTTTGGTATGACAAAACTAATGCTAAAATTATGGAAGATAGATTTAGTAAATGCGACCCAGTCCCTCCAAAATCACAAATGGCAGTTCCCTTCCTTGTTACCCCTGATGGTAAGTGTTTAGTTGGCGATACTCCAATTATAGATTTATACAAAAGCCTCTAGTTATAAGACACAGTGATATAATACACGCATGTTAGTTTTTAAATTCGAGATTGAAAAGCAAGAATCTTATTACAACGAGATTAAGGAAAAACTAAAAACTCAGTTTTACCAAAAACTAAATTTTTACGTTCTCCCCTTCATGCCGGTAAAATTTAGAAGTAGAGTTATTTTTCTTCCGGAAGAATGTCGGCCATTAAAAATTTATACAAAACATAAAAGAAAAATTCTGAAGTTAGGAGAAAATATTGAGATTGAAAAAGATAAATTTATTAAAAATTTATTAATTTATTTCCCAGAGATTGATACTTTAAACATTTTAATTACACCGTCTCTTTACGGTTCGATGGGCTCTTTTGATATTGAAGAAAATAAAATTATTGTAAGACCTAGATATGACCGAGGAATTATTGGATTACAAAAGCTAATAATTAATGCCTTGGTAAGATATCAGAATCCACATATTTCGTGGGAAGAAGTTCAAATTAAAACTTCAGTTATTCAGAATGTCTTTTTTCCAAACAAAAAAAGTTTATTAAAAATATTAGATACTGAATTTGCAGGAAAGCTTGCAGAAGAAAGTGCTAGATATCTTGAAAGACTAAAGGCTTCTTCAAAATTTGAAGTTGTGAAACCTGAGAATTTAACAAAGTCAGAGAGAAATGTTTTAAATCTACTACTAAGAAACAAAAACAAACTTGTAACTTTTGATAATATTGCTGAAGAAATATGGAGAGATAAAGTTTTTGAAAAGTATTCAGAATATGCTATTACAACTATCGTCAAAAAAATTAAAAAGAAGTTGTTACAAAAAACTGACAAGCACATAATCCATGCCCAAAGAGGTGTTGGATATATTCTCCACACTTAATTTCAATCATTTAAAAAGCCAAGATATTCTAGTTGTTAATAATTAAAATACAAAGATGGAACGAAGACCAAACAGACAAATTGGAAAAAATACAAAGTCGATATGGCCTGTTGTACAAGAATCGATGGAAAGAATAGGTGAAACTCTTGCCCAGTGGAGGCAGCGAATTAATGCGCGAATAGAATTATTAAGAAATTTACGTAGCTTTAGTGACGAACCTTACATTGAAGGCGATTTAATAGTCAATGGTACTGAAAAAAAATTAAACGAATCGATTGATAGAGAAGGTAACCATATCAGGGTGTGGGGTAAACAAAAAGAAAGATCATCAATCAAAGGAGAATAATTAAACCCTTCCTCTTACCATCATTGCATCAATAATTCTTTTTGCTCCTAAATAAAGGCAAGCTTCTCTAAAACTTATTTTTTTATCATCTACTATAATTTTTACTTCATTGAATATTTTCAACATTGAAATATGTAGTTTTTTATTTACTTCTTCTCTACTCCATCTATATCCGTGCGTTTTTTGTATCCATTCTAAATATGCTAAAACTGAAAGACCACTATTTAAAAATAAATCAGGAAGAATGTTAATTGATTTGTTTAATAATATTTGTTCAGCATCTTTTGTAATAGCAAAGTTTGCAATTTCTAATATATTTTTTGCAGTTATATTGTCTGCATTTTCTTTTGTAATAGTGTTTTCTTTTGAGGCAACTAACAAGATATCAACAGGTAATTTTAATAAATCAACATTTGCAATATATTCTATTTTTTGCATTACTGACACTTCTTTTAAACTCCCAAATTTGTCTTTAAGTTGTTTTATTCCTTCCACATCAAACCCACCACTATTTACTACCCCTCCTGTACTATCAGATATTGCCACGACTCTAAAATTTTGAGGGTTTAAATTCTTTGCAAATAAATATCCACGTTTTCCAAAGCCGTGAATTGATACATCGAGTTTCCTAAACATTGTTGAATAATTAATTGATTTTAAAAAACTATGCAGGATAAATATTGCACCATCAAGTTTTGCAATATTAGATGTAAATGATGCAGGAGAATGCATTTTTTTTCTTCTTTCGAAAGATTCCATCATCCAAGAAGATGTTTTTCCATCTGTGCCTTTTTCAGTTGTAATAATATCTTTCCATACACCAATGTAAGGTGTTAAAAATTGGGAAAACATCTTGGAAATTCTTTCTTTATCTTTTGATGAAACTTTGTTAACATCAACACCCACTCCCCCAAAGGCACCCCCAAAGGAGATGTTGGCAATACTTGATTTTAGTGCTTCGCGAAAGGCAAGAGCTTTTATGCTTTCCTCATTAAAATCAGAGTCAAAACGTAAACCTCCCATAAATGGACCATTTGCGTCATTGTATTGGACCCTAAGAGAATGAAATACTTTCTTTTTGCCATTTGATAATTTCACAATTAATTTCTTACTTATTTGGTTCTGTGGCCTTTTAAGTAAGTTAATTGCTTTGTGAAATCTTTTTTTGTCCGAATAGCAAGTTTCAAGAAGCTGGGCAATCGAATCAAGTTCTAATTTGGCAGTGTCAAAGAGGTTTTGGGCCTTTGCCATTGTGTGCCTATATTAAAGCAAAAAGCCAAAAATAAAAAGTGCCAAAACTTGAAATGCGAAGTAAATTCTTGTTTTGTCTTTATCCTCAAATATAATTTCATTTTTTAAAAACTTTTTTAAATTATATAGAACCAAACTTAAAGAGTATGAAAGCACCAAACCTCGTGCAAATAAATTGCCTGATGAGGATACTACCCAAAATGTAAGTACTGCAAAAATTATTTGGAATAGAATTGTGTGGAATACTAAATTTTTTCTCTCATCAATTGTGTCATACAAGAGAATCATTGCAGCTCTATATTGCTTAGTTTTAAATAGTTGTATTACTCTTTGGGATGTTAATTCTTGAGGATTAAAAACAAAAATATGAAGCAAGTGGTCTGCATAACATATCATCATTCCCACAATTCCACCCAAAAGAAGTGGCCAGTACGATAATGAATAAAGACTATTGGCAACTACAAGAAAAATAAAGTAGGCTAAAAAGTATATCGCATGATTAATTATTTCTTTACGCATATTATTATATTATTATGCCATATTTGGACAGGTCAACATAGTGATCTTTCTTAAATTCAATTCCCTCAGCTTCAAGTCTTCTTTGTTGTTCTATTTCACCATCAAATGCAAAGTTTTTGGCAAGCCTGCCTTCTTTGTTTACTACTCTATGACAAGGGACGTCTGCTGATTTATTTGCATGGAGTGCCCAACCTATCTTTCTGGTATCTTTAATACCAAGAACTTTTGCTACCTGACCATATGTGGCCACTTTACCTATTGGTATGGTCTTTACGTACTTATATACTTCTTCCCACATTTAATTAGTGAATACCTGAACAAACATCTTTCCGTAAACTCCATTGTCTACTACTCCAATTCCCAACTTTTTAAAATTTGGATCTAATATGTTTTCCAAATGACCTTTAGAATTCATAAGACCTGTGTGGGCTGTTTGAGTAGTTGGAGCAAGTGCCAGGTTTTCCCCTGCATATGTAAAATTAATTTTGGCATCATTTAATCTATCTCCCACGTCTTTACCTTCTGGCGAATAATGACTAAAGTACTTTCGTTTCCACATGTCATTTGCATGATCTCTTGCAACGGGAACTAGTGATGGGTCCCATACTAATTCTTGTATTGCAATTTTTCTTCTCTCTTCATTCACCTTCTTAAATAATAATGATTCTGCACTTTCATCAGTTGATAAATTATATTTATCTACAGTAAGTGCGATACTATCTTTACTTTCTGGTTTAATCGTTAAATAAGTTAGTGAGTCGTTTATTACGCTACCAAATACTTCATTTAATTTGCTTTCAACAATTGAAGTTTTTTGAAGAATATAACTTCCTATTTTTGAGTTTTCAATATCAACTTTTACTTGAGGTTTTACAGGTAAACTCATTAAAAGAGTTATGAAAAATGAGATTAACACTACTCCTTCACCAAGGGCTGGAATTAATCCTAGTAACTTACTAAGTTTATGACGAATTAGTTTCTCAGGAAGTTTATGTAATAAAATTCCTAATACATATCCTAATATTGATTCAATGATAATTGCTGAAAGGAGAAATCCTAAGGCGTGTGAAATAGAACTAGTTAAATTAAAATTAATTTTTAAGAATTCTGAAATATAACGATAGGTGCGTAGCGAAATAATTAAAGACCCTAAAAAAGATATAAAGTCTGCTGCTAGAATCCAAAAACCATATCGGAAGGCGTTACCTGCAAAATAGATTAAAAAAGCAATTATTACTAAATCTATATAATTTCCATTAAACATTTGCATTTTTCATAGCCTTTAGGCTGGATCTCAGTTTAACAGATTTCTTCAACTCGCCCAACTTCCACATAAAAAGCCTTCCTTTTGATTTGGCATTTGTGGCATCTTTTACAAAGCCACGTGCACTCTCCATTAAGCCTCTGGGGGTATTTTTGGCTAGGCGCATATAAAGTGATTTATGTGGAAGATCATCTAATTCTTTTGCGAGCTCATAGGCATACTTTTGAAACTCTTGGGACACATACTTGTCTGTGTCTGAAGGATTAAATTTTTTTGTAACTAGTGAGCCAATTGATTGCATATTTGTTTAATTACACCATTTAAAACAACTTTTTCTTCTTCTGTAAAATCTTGTAGTACATAATCCTCTCCTTTTATCCTATTCTCTGGATCCCTGTGGTCTACACCTACCCTAACGTGCCAAAATTCATTTGTCCCTAATTTTTCATAGATGTCATTTAATCCATTATGCACTTTGGGGCCTTTTCCAAGTTGGATTTTAAATTCTCCAAGTTTAATATCAAGGTCGTCGTGAACAATATACAAACTAGTATATGGTATATGGTATTTAGTATATTGGGACCAAACAAACGAGCCGGAGTCGTTCATGAATTTATCACTTTTCTTTGCGACATAATTATTAACTTTTAACTTTTCACTATTAATTTGATCCACCACCATATGCCCGACATTGTGTCTATTATTCTTATACTTTATTCCTGGATTCCCTAAACCTATGATTACTTTCATATTTCTATTCTACACAAAAACACTCCCGATTGCTCGGAAGTGTCTTTTTAATTCCTTGGATCCAAGAAATTTGGCCAACTTTAAGCTTCGCTTATGCTTTCTTTAAAATCTGCCTTGCAAATTTTCCTAGGAATGGGACTTCCCATTCTTCTCCTTGCCATGCTTTGTAAATGCACATAAGCCATAACACAAAACTAACTATTCCAACTAGTGGAACCAAAATTGCTAAAATTATTGTTAAACCTAGCATTGCTTGTAATGCAAATAATCCTACGAACACTACTATTGATTGCATTGCGTGAAATCTAACAAATGAATCTTTTTCCATTATTAAAAACAAAACACCTGTAATTGGTCCTAATACGTAGGCCAATGCTCCTGATGTTTCTTTTTTAAGTCCTGTTACTGTTTTTGCTTCTGCCATAATTAATCACCTTCTTTCGAAACTATATTTAAAATATACCAGCTATTGTTTTAAAACTAAAGTAGCCAAAGAATAAAAACGCGACAATTATCATTACAATTCTAAACAAATTTGGTCTAATTTCTTTTTCCAATTCTTTGATGTTTAAATTTAGGGTTAACCCAATATGGACAAACATTGTAATGGCATTTAAAACAGCTGAAATTGTTAAAAGTAGAAGAGGTTGACCAAAATTAAATAAAAATATGATTACACCAAAGGCTATTTGTGTCCACAAAAACGAATAATATATTTTTGGAAGATTTCCTTTTTGTTTTAGAATTAAATAGTTTTCTGCCATTATTCTTGAAGTTGCGTCTAGCACTGTTAGTTGAGTGTTAAACAACATTAATCCCCCAATTACTAAAAACATTGTTCCAATAAACCCACCTAATAATTGCCCAATTATTTTCGATTCAAAGACGATAAATTCGACACCCGTTGGAAGTCCAACTTTCCCAAAGACAGTTGAATAGGCCAAAAGTGAAAGCATGCAGATTGAGATTATCCCTCCAGCCCAAAAAACTAATAAATGCTCTGTGTTTATCACTTTCCACCACTCTTTAAACTTCGCCAGATTTTCCTTTGTCATTTCAAATTTTGAACCTGTTAGTTTTAATTCTTTTACATCACCAGTTAAAATACTTGTAATTTTACCCCCGTACTTTCCCATGCCGTAACCTTTTTCCTTGACATAGAAACTTTGAGCAAGATTTAAATTTCCTCCTGCTCCAGCAAAAGCAAAAGCTGCTAAAAATGAAGCGAAAGGAAGACCTGCTGGGAGATTTGGGAAATTTAACAAACCTGAGGCAAAATCAATCCAATCACTTCTTTTGGCTAAATAAATTGTTAGTATAAAAATTGCCGGAACACTTAAAGTAATCAAGATCATTGAAAACTTCTCAACAGTTTTGTATAAACTTGGACCGACGGTTAAGATTATACCTATTAAAATTAATAACCCAATGCCAAATAAATTTATATTTTGGAATCCTAATACTTCCCCAAGTAATCTTGCAGATACTGCAATAATTCCTGGCCAAATCCAAGCAAAGAAGGTTGAAATAATAAACCAGTATGGCAACAGTTTGTAATACCTTGCGAATCCTACAAATACACTTTCTCCCCTTGCTAAGGTGTATCTTTCAATTTCCATATTAATAAAAAATTGAAAGGTGACGCCCAATATCGCACCCCAAATTAAGCCCAATCCCCAATTGCTTGTTAAGTATGGCCAAAGGATTAACTCCCCACTTCCAAGACCTAACCCTAGTAGTATAAATGAAGGGCCTAAAAGGGCCTTAAATTTAGGAGCGTTTGGGAGGATATTTATACCATGCTTTTCCATTAACTAATCTTAGCAATATTTTTAAGTTCTTCCAAGGTGGTTGCTTCCCTCACCCCTTTGTCTTCTCTAATTTTTAAAAACCTTGGAAAACGGAGAGAAAGACCTAATGAGTGTTTTGTTGATTTTGAAATACTATCTGCTGTTACCTCTACGATAAGACTTGGAATTGACCAGACATCAGGAATCAGGTCTTTTTGCGCCTCGTACTCTTTTGGTTTCTCCAAACTTTCTAATTTGTCTAATCTTTTTCTAATAGCGACCAGCATATCTTCAGTAAGACCTGTTCCTACTTTTGTTAATGTTAAAATTCTGTCTCCATCTTTGATACCTACAAGAATTTTACCAAGGCCGAACTGTGCTCTCTTACCTTTTCCACTAAAGTAACCCATTACAATGCAGTCTAGAGTGTCAGAAAGGCGTCCCTCTTGACCTTCTTCTTCCTTCATCTTTACCCAATTCCAACCAGTTCTGCCTGATACGTATTTGCCTTCGGATTTTTTGACAACTACTCCCTCAAGTCCCATCTTCAAATATTTTTCATGTAAATTTTTAATAACTTCAGGGTCAGTTGTAATTGTGTTTTCATCAATTCTTAAAAGTGACCCATTAACAATATGTTTAACTAATGTTTCCCTTCTATTTTTATATGGTTCTTGAATCAAACTAACTTTGTTTAACAAAAGAATATCAAAGACTTGAAATTGAAGTGGAATTTCTGACGAATTTTTCTCTATCTCATGTTTTCTTCTTCTACTTACAGTTTTTTGAAAATCTACAAACATCTGTCTTTCTGGATCTAGACCTACTGCCTCAGTATCCAAAATTACTTCATCTGCATTGATAAATTTTCCCACCTCAAGTAACTCTGGAAAAGTATTAATATCAATTGCATTCATGTTTCTAGTAAAAATTCTTACTAAATCACTACCATCTTGTTCTCCACTTCGTTTGAAGTGAATAAAAATTCTTAAACCATCAAACTTTGGTTCAACAGAAACCTCACCCATTTTTTTAATCATTTCAGTTGTTGAATTTAATCTTGCTGCAAGCATTGGTACTACAGGAACACCTATTGCTGGTGTAATTGAATTTAATTTGTGGCTCTTAGAAAGTTCTGCAATTAGACCAATATCTGGCCGAATATTATATGCCTCGTCACCAATTTCTAAGGCATCTAAAACTGTTTTTTCTGAGAAGCCTAATCGGAGCTTCCCTACTGGTATTCGTGTTACATATCTAACTGATAATGAATCGAGATTTTTTAGAAGTTCTGCAAACTTTTCAATTTTCAAATCCTGCGATCCCTCACCAGAATAGTTGGCTATTTCTACAAGATTTTTGTAAACATCATGTACTGAGTACTTAGTACTTAGTACTTTGTACTGCGCAAGATTCTGTGCGACATCACCACAATCTCCATATTTTTTATACAACTGGGTTACTTCTTCCAGATCCTGGCCATAAGCTAGTGAAATCGAGCGCAAAACCATTTTTTCAGCTAAATTTAAAAGAATGCTTTCAAAATTTGGAGCAAGAATGCCAAGGGACAAATAAACTACTTCTTTTATCTCTTTTTCTGAAGTTTCATTAAACAATTCTTTTAAAATTGCGGTAATTTCAAGCCTTGAAGGCGTCTTTTCTAATCGTTCTAAATACTGACTAAATTTACTAAATAACATAAATTGAATTATATCATTTCAACTTGGGATCAAACTCCTTTACCCACTAGGTATGAAGAAAAGAAAAGATAGGCAAAGACTACCATTCCTATAAACAAAAGACCAAAAAAGATACTTATTAGTCCGCTCCACTCTTCATGAGCGCACTTATATATTCCCTCACCCATTAAAGTAAGGCCAAAAAGACTTGGGAGTACTAAAATCATATATAAAAATTGTGGATCTTTTGGCGTCATTTTGTTGTTAGTACATACCTTGCGGATTTTGTACTCCCTTCCTTTTTAATTATATTCTTTTCTTGAAGACCTTTTAAGTCGCGAAGTATAGTATCTTCTGAAACCATAGGTATTAACTTCTTTAATGCAGTCATTGGAGCTCCACCCTGATCTGCAATATATTCCATTAATCTCATTTGGCGTTCTGAGAGTGCAATTTGTTCTCCAAACTTTACTTTAAGCCTAGTGTCTAATGACAACTTTCTTACTTTTTCTTTTATTTTTGAAAGTTCAATTGCAACAACTTCAGTAAAGTACTCAATCCAAGGAGTTAAGTTTCTAGCAACAATGTTTTGTGATTCCTTGTCTACTTGAAAAAGAGCATCATAGTAAGCAGCTAGATCTGAATCAAAATTTTCTTCTAATGAAAAAAATCTTTTAATATCATACCCTTCTTTCATCAACAGTAACTGAGTATATGCCCTGACAGTCCTACCATTTCCTTCTACAAATGGATGGATGGCAACTAGTACATAATGAACGATTGCAGCTCGAAGAACAGGGTGTATTTCCATAGCCTCTTTAGAATTTAGCCATACAAAAAAGTCTTCCAATAAATATGGAACCTCAACAAATGGAGGCGGTTTAAGTACTACTTTATCTGTTCCCTCTTCTTTGATGATAACTTGGGTTGTACGTAGTACTCCTACTTTTTCTTCAGCAATTATTTTTTCAACTGTGGCTTTATGGATATCAAGTAAAACTTCCAGGTTTAACTCGCCTTTTTTGTAAACCAACTCATCAAGTAGCGTCATTACGTTTCTGTAATTTATTACTTCTTGGATATCTCTTGGTCTTCCATATACTTCTTGTCCTTCAAGAATTTTTTTAGTTTGAATCAAATTAAGTTCATTTCCCTCAATGTGAGTACCATGATGAATAGTTCTTGCTATGGCATCTGTTTGAAATTGTTTTTCATAACTTGGGACTAATGGTGCGTTTTCAATTACCTCTTTAGAAGCCTCAACTGCGCCTATGTTTTTGAGTATTTTATTAGTAATGTTATACTTTGGAGAGTACATATATCTATATTAATGCATATTGTGCGGAAAATGAAGAGCCACCACTTATAGCAATGACAAAAAAGAAATCAGAAAACAAAAAGAAGGCAATTCACAAAGAAGTTATGAGTGAAATTTTAAAGCTCTCCACTTCTGCCTTTGGACTTGTTGCAGCACTTGCTTGGAATGAACTTATTAAAGAAATTGTAAGTATGTATATTAAGCCATTAGTGGGTGGCGCTTCTGGAATTATTTCACTATTAATTTATGCAGTAATTGTTACAGTTTTGGCGGTTTTAATAACTATTAGTCTTTCGAAGTTGGCAAATAAAGACTAGTCATCATCTTTTGCCCCACCTGTAGGCATAACTATATTCTTATTCCAATTACCTCCACCTAATTTATTCTGAGCTGGAACTTTTTTTGGAAGTGGTTTGGGTTTAGTTTCTTGTTTTGGAGGTTTAGAGGTAGTAGTAGTTTGCGAACGCATTTCGACTGAAAATTCTAGTGTCATATATTTATAATTTTTAATTCTAAATTTTTTGTCATTAATTTGTCAATATTATGTTCGTCGGCTGATGTAATTATCACTTGATGATTATTAATTGCATTTATTACTATTTCTCTGTGACCATGATCCAACTCTGAGAAGATATCGTCAAGTAGTAAAATTGGTTTTATACCTGTATTCTCCTCCATATAGGCCATTTCTGCAAGTTTTAACCATAATATTTCCATTCTTTGTTCTCCTCTACTTCCGAAACTAGCTAGGTCCCTTCCGTTTTTTAAAAAAATAAAATCATCTCTATGCGGTCCTACTAATGTGGTTGCTGAGGCAACTTCCTCATTTTTATATTGTTCTAGCCTTCCTTCACTTATAGCTGAATAGTCATATTTCAAATTACATTTTCCTACTGCGTTAATGTAATCTATTAGTTCTTGTCTTTTTTGGGTAATATAATTTCCGTTTTTTATTAAAAGTTGGTTCCAAAATAAAAGATTACTTCTTGAAATGTTTTCTTCCCTAATTCTTAAAAGTAACCTATTCCTTTGTCTTACTCCTTTTTCATATGAACCTAGCGACCTTCTATATTCTCTGTCTGCTTGAGACAAGACAACATCTAAAAAGTTGCGACGCAACGATGGACCTTCTGTCACAATTTCTAAATCTTGGGGGGCAAACAAAGTCACTTTGATGTTTCCTGCAAAGTCTATTAATCTTCTTGGTACTCCATTTACAAGAAGTCTTTTTTTAGGCCAACCAACCACATCTTGAGTTAAAACTATTTCCAGTTCATTGGACGAAATCCTTGCTATTTGTTCGTCGTACTTTACACACTCTATTTCTTTTCTTGCTTTAAAACTTTTACCAGTGGCCAGAAAGAAAATGGCCTCTAATATATTAGTCTTCCCTGAGGCGTTAGGGGCATTTATTACATTTATCCCTTCTGAAAATTCGAATTCCTTTTTGATAAAATTTCTAAAGTTAGTTAATTTTAGGTTTTTGAGCATACTGAAAGTATAATATCCTAAAATGCGAATAGTTATAACATCTAATTATAAACTTGGAAATGAAACCGGAACGGCTCATGTTGCTGAAGATCTAGCTAACTTTTTTTCTAAAAATAACTTTGTTACTTATGTTTGCCTTGGCAAAAAATATAGTGTTATCAAAAAAACAAACAAACTAACTATTCTTAAAATTCCGTCAATAGAGATTAATAAAATTGCAATTCCCCTTATTACTCCTGATGTTGTTTATAAAGTATTTGCTTATTTAAATAATTTTAAACCTAAAGTAATACATTCACAGAACTCACTCTTTATATCAAATCTTGTTCAGACGTGGGCAAATTTTAACAGTGTTCCCTTTATAGTTACTTTTCACCATATTCCTACGGAAGCACTTGACCATTTATTTCCAAAACTTTCAAAAGGAATACTTACTAATCTTGTGCAAGATTTATATAAAGATTTCAGTCTTACTAACTTTTTAAATAATACAGATTGTGTAATTGCACTAAATAAACAGGTGTTTGATTCAGTACGTACTGTAAATAAACTGGTAAAAGTAGAAATAATAAATAACGGACTTAATCTAAAAAATCTACTTAAAATAAAACCTAAAAAAATTGACCCAAATAATACTATTTTTACTTTTGTGGGTTCTTACAATGAAAGAAAAAATCAAGAGTTTTTAATAAAGACTTTTAAGTTTTTGCCTACTTATTACAAGTTGGAATTATTTGGGAATAAAAATAGCGGGATGCAGTATGTTAAGAGACTTAAAATAATAATCGATCAATTAAAACTTATTAATATTAGTATTAATGGCTACAGTAATGATTTAGTATCAATATATGCTAGCACCAATTTCTTTATTTCTGCGTCAATTAAGGAGGCACAGAGTCTTGCTGTAATTCAATCTTTAGCATCTGGAAAACCTGTAATAGCATTATCAAACGAAACAATTCATGAGCTTATAAATTCTAATAATGGATTGGTTTTGTCTCAGTCAATTACCCCACATGAATTTGCGAGAGAAATTGAAAAATACATAAGCGGAATCGATTACAAAAAAACATCTCTCACAACAAGACAAAGTATTGATAAATTCAAATTAGAAAATGTTACTTTAAAAATTAAAAATACTTACCAGTCCACGACTTGCCAAAACAGTGATAATGGTCGAAGGAAGATTGGCCAGTATTACCAAGAGATATTTAAAAGTATAGTTTTTAAGCAGTAATCTTGCAGTAAGTGAGGAGAATACTGGACCACCTATCATCCCTATTACAAATGTTGCTAAAACTTTTCCATGATGCATGTATTTTTTTAAATACTTTTTTTCCTTCTTTTCTTCTTCTTTTTCCATCTCTTTAGCAAATGCAAAAAATTTATCGTGGGAAAAGATGAATAAAAATAAACAAGCAAAGAAAATACCAAATATATATATTTGTAAAAATGAATAGACAATATTTGGATTAGTTAGCGCATTTATTAAATTAATTTTTGACAACACAAAGTACCCCCCAAGAATAAATACTGCAATTAAGTGAATCCAATGGAAGTGAGAATGTTTGCGAATTATTTTTGACATGTTGGACACCAATATGTGCCTCTCCCCCCTAAGAAAAACTTTTCCAGTTTTGTCGTTTTGCATGATTTACATATTTCTTCTTCATGGCCATAAACTAAAGTGTGGTTTTGATATTCTCCTTCTTTTCCATCAGGAGTAACAAAGGCAAGTTCTGATGCACCTCCGTATTTAAGTCCTGCTTTTAATACTGTTTCAATTGCTTTATACAATAAACCGACCTCTGACTGATTTAAACTGACTGCAGACCGATGCGGATCTATCCGCGACAAATAAAGTGCGTCATTTACATAGATATTTCCTATTCCCCCAATTTTGGATTGGTCCATTAACATTACTTTAATATTTCTTTTTGATTTTGATAATAAATTAGAAAAATATTCAAATGTAAGATCCTTTAAAGGTTCTGGAGCAAAATTATTAACTTTTAATTCTTCACTTTTAATTATCTTAATCCAGCCAAATTTTCGGACATCGTTATAATACAAATCTCCACCGTTTAAATGAAAAATTAAATGTGTATACTTGCCATTGATTCCTCCAGTTACTTTTTTGGATAAATTGTTTTGTTTAAGTTTTGAACCACGGTATATTAATTGGCCTGTCATTTTGACATGGATCATTATCGAATAATCGTTAGACAAATCAATTGACAATTGTTTAGCAAATCTTCTAACTTTAATTATTTTTTGATCTAAAATATTTTCAGTACTGATTTCGTATTTTTTGTTTCTGACATCAATATTTCGAATAACAGATCCG
Organism: uncultured Candidatus Saccharibacteria bacterium; assembly: GCA_964348935.1. Taxonomy (GTDB): domain Bacteria; phylum Patescibacteriota; class Doudnabacteria; order UBA920; family UBA920; genus PALSA-1336. Next base: position 45,168 of record CAYGEJ010000009.1, read on the forward strand.
ACAATATACTTTTCTAACTGCATTCTAATTGTTTCTACTTCTGGAAGTTCTGGCATTTATAGTACCCTCCTTGGAGTAATTAAAACACCTACAAATGAAACTAAAGCTAACATACTCATTGCGACGAATAAAACACTAAATCCAAAATAGGTAACAAGAACTCCTCCTAAAACTGTCGACAATGCAACTATGAGATTGTTGATTATATTCCAATTGGAGTAATCCATTATCTCTTTATGTCCATCTAGATGCTTTGCAAAAATAGCATTCCATGATGGAGTACCTAGGGCTTCTCCCATTCCTAAGACAACTTGGATAATTATTAATCCTGTAACATTTGTTACAAATAGATATCCAAGCCAAGCGATACTTCTTATTAAAAATCCTCCTGCTAGTAAAAACTCCTTTTCTTTAATTCTATCTCCATACCTTGATACAAAATACATAAAGAGGGTTGACGAAACCATATAAACAGCCCAAGATAAACTAACAGTTACAATTTTATTATCAAGGCCTTGCACATAAATGGCATATAATGGTCCAAATAACGATGCTCCAAATACAAAAATTGAGTTAAGTGTAAAAAGAACTTTTAAAGATTTATTTATTTGCATCATTATTATTTAGTTAGTTTAAAACTATGACGGTTCTGAATTGGTTTGACTTCATGAATTTTGTACAACCTTATCATTATAATTGATGCAATAATAAATGAAACGATAGTTATTACTGTTGCTGAGTGTGGAATAAACAAAACAATACTAGTAAGCTGATTTACGTCCCCCATCCAAAGAAGAAACTCATCAAGGACAAGGCCTAGCCCTATTCCATAGAATAATGCAAACCAATTTTTATGATTCCTAATTCCAAGCCCAATTGCGAGAAAACTTGTGATAGTTATTAATACATTTCCATATACAAAATGGTGCAGTCTGAAAAAACCCAGGTCAACAAATAAAAATGACGGAAGCGATTTTTGGACCAAAATCATGTAAGTTAAAGTTCTGGAAAAAAAGAATACTGAAATAATTGATGCTAAAATTATTACAAGTGGAGCTATATTAGTTCTCTTTAAGTTTCTCATCTACAAATTGTAGCATTTCTTTTTTAAATCTTTCTTTACTAAATTTCTTGGCATTATTTTGCAATGCACTTTTGTTCCAGGTTGTGGATTCAATTTTGTTTATAGCTTTTTTTAATGAATCTTCAGATACATCATTTATAAATACTCCAGTTTTACCTTCAATTACAGATTCTTTGAATCCTCCTCCGTTAAATGCAATTACAGGAGTACCTGCTGCTTGTGCCTCGACTAATGTCATTCCAAAGTCTTCATCTTTGGCAAGGGCTATGAAACCTTTGGCTTTTCCAAGTGCTTCATATAACTTTTCATCAGATACTTGGCCTAATAGTTTTATATTTCCACCTGATAACTTTTTAAGTTTAGATTCTACATCTGAAAAACCATGTGATTCTCCAATAATCCTTAACTCTATTCCTAATTTTTTGGCAACTAAAGACGCTTGTTCTAATCCTTTTGCCCCTACTAGTCTAGCAACGATCAAATAGAAATTTTCTTTTTTTATATTTTCAGTCGCTTTGATAATTTTTTCCACTTCAATCGGAGGATAGATCACTACTGATTCTTTCTTGTAATATTTCATAATTCTATTTGCAACATTTTTTGAATTAGCTATCCAATTATTGATTTTTTGAGCAGTATTGAAATCATATATTCTCATAAAATGACTGACTATTGATGCATATATTTTTACAGGCCAATATTTGGTAAATCCCACTGACATTTCATAACCATATAACCATCTTGGTGGCGTATGGCAATAAGCGACAACTTTTGTATTCTTTCCTACTTTAAAACCACGTGTAATATACCAACTGCATGAAGTTATAACCAGATCGTATTCAGATAAATCAAACGATCCCCAAATTATAGGTGTCAAAAATCTCAGAGGGCTATAAAGTCTCCATATTTTTAGAATTGGTGCTAATGAACTTTCTACAATTTTTTTGTCTTTAAATTCTCTGTCTGCTGTAGAATCTTTAACTCTAAAGGCTGTGTAGATTGGAGCATTTGGATACATTTCTGATAAAGTTTTTAAAACTCTTTCAGCTCCCCCAAATTCCTTTATATAATCATGGACTAATGCTATTTTTAAGTTTTTCATTTAGAAAAGTGATCCTTGTTTTTCATCTTCAATTTTTTTTGCCAGTGCTTTTATTCTAGCAGTTAAAGTTTTAAAACCATATTCTTCAAATAAATTCAAAACCTGACTTGAAACTAAGTCCCATTTATCCGCATCATTTATGTCAAATTCTACAGGGACATCTCTTACAATTGTTGCAAGTTTGTAAGATAGATACGCTGATTCTTTGCCATTTACTAACTTCTCTCTCAACTTATCTGCAATATCACCTATGTGTTCGTAAATAGAATCTAAGGTCCTATACTTGGTCAAAAGAGTCGAAGCAGTTTTTGGTCCAATACCTGCTATTCCGAAGTAATTGTCCGAAGGATCTCCGACAAGTGCTTTGTAATCTGGAATTTGATTAGGGAGTACCCCCATTCTCTCGTAAGTCTCTTTCTCCGCAAAAATTTTACCATTGGCAAGACCTCCAATTGGCATAAAAAGTTTTATATCCCTGTCATCATTTACAAGTTGTAAGATATCCCTGTCCCCTGTAACTATTATTGTTTCTAAGTACTCTGTACTAAGTACTTTGTACTGGGACGCGATCGTCCCAATTACATCATCTGCCTCAAAACCTGGCTTTGAGTAAACGGGGATATTTATAGACTTCAAAAAATCTCGAGCTTTTTGAAATTGTGGAATAAGTTCCGAAGGGGTTTCTGGTCTTTGTGATTGATATGTAGGAAGTAGGTCTTGTCTAAAAGTCCTCTCTTTTTCATCAAAACAAAAAATAATATGAGTTGGTTTTAAACTATCTACTATATTTATGAGCATTGATATAAGTCCATAAACAGCATTAATTGGTTCACCTGATTTTGTAGTTAATGGAGGGAGTGCATGGAATGCTCGATACATAATTGCATTCCCATCAAAAACAATTAATTTATTATTCATTTAATTTTAGTTTTTCCTGAACTCCTGCCCAAAATTCATCATTATCAAAAAATTTCTCTGCTTTCAAACCGTGCGCTGCAAGTACAGCACTTATCTGATCTTTATCTAATCCTTTTAAAGCTTCCTTTGCTAAGTCATTCGTTAGATTATATCCATCAGTACCACGCATCTTTTTGTATAAACTAAATCTTTCAGCAACTACTTCCCAAACTTCTCTTTCTGCCATTTTTATATATACTCAGTATTGTAAACTATATATATGATTATTCAAAAAATATCTAGTTATATTATAAAAAATAGAGATAGAATAATTAAATATTTTTTTATTTTTCTTTCTGTGGCAATAAGTGTTTTAATTTTTGTATTTCGTGATTCTTTGATACAACTATCAACTTATGGCTACTTTGGTATTTTTTTAATTAATTTAATTGGTAGTGCCACAATTCTTATTCCAACTCCTGCTATAGTAGCCACATTTGTTGGTGGGTCAATTTATAACCCACTTCTTGTAGGAATACTTTCAGGAATTGGTGCATCAATTGGCGAAACTACTGGATATTTGGCTGGATATGGAACATCAGTACTTATTAAAGAAAATAAAAATTATAGAAGAGTTGAAAAGTGGATGAATATCAATGGTTTCTTAACTATTTTTGTTCTGGCCTGTATCCCCAATCCGATATTTGACCTAACTGGAGTTTTTGCAGGTGCAACAAAATATTCATTTAAAAAATACTTCACGGCAGTAATTCTCGGAAAAACAATAAGATTTATTGGAATTTCTTTCTTAGGAAGTAGCTTTCTCTAACAATACTGGTTCTTCTTTTTTACCAACAATCTTTTCAAAGGTGTCTCTATCCATGGTTTCATCTTTTAAGAGTGACTTTGCTACCGCCTCTAGTTTTGTTTTATGTTTTTTAATTAAATTTTCTGCATTTTTTAGTGCAGTTTCAAGCAACTTTCTTACTTCCGCATCAATTTTTTCTTGGGTTGATGGGCTTACCTGATTTTCTTGGTAATATTCAGTTTGTCCAAATTCTCCGGCTTGACTGTCTGGTCCATAATTTACTGGTCCAAGGCTACTCATTCCCCATTCAACAACCATGGCTTTGGCAATCCTTGTTGCTACAGCTATATCATTTGATGCACCTGAAGTCATCTCATTAAATTTAAACTGTTCTGCTGCACGTCCGCCCATCATGGCAGATATTTGATTTAGTAATCTTGTTTTGGTGTCATGTGTTCTGTCTGCTGCTGGCGGAATTAAAGTGTGCCCCAAACTCATTCCTCTAGCTACGATTGAAATTCTATGTACTGGGTCCATATCTTTTGTAAAATGAGTTACTATTGCGTGACCTGCTTCGTGATATGCAGTTATCTTTTTATCCTCAACTGATTGAAGTCTTTTCTTTGCAGGCCCCATCTTAACTTTTGTTGCAGATTCTTCAATATCTGCCATATCAATTTCTGATTTATTTAATCTTGCAGCGCCGATTGCAGCCTCATTTAACATATTTTCAAGATCTGCTCCTGAAAATCCTACAGTTCTATCTGCAATTCTTCCCCAGTTTATGTCCTTACCAAAAGTTTTACCTATGGCATGAATTTTTAAGATTGCCACTCTTCCTTCTTTGTCAGGCATATCAAGAGTTACTCTTCTGTCAAATCTTCCGGGGCGAAGTAATGCAGGATCTAACAAATCCCCTCTATTAGTTGCTGCAAGAACCATGACTGATTCGTTAGGAGTGAAACCGTCCATTTCAACTAAAATTTGGTTTAGTGTTTGTTCCCTTTCGTCGTGTCCTCCAACCATTCCAGATCTTCCTCTTTGACGGCCTATTGCGTCGATTTCATCGATAAAAATTATTGATGGTGCTGATGCTTTTGCTTGGGCAAACAAATCCCTGACACGAGATGCTCCAATTCCAACTAACATTTCCATAAATTCAGATCCTGCCATTGAGAAAAATGGTACATTTGCCTCACCTGCCACTGCCTTTGCAAGTAATGTCTTACCGACTCCAGAAGGTCCAAAGAGAAGTACTCCTTTTGGAGTTCTTGCTCCAATCTTTCTATATTTTTCTGGATTTTTAAGGAAATCTACAACTTCAACAAGTTCCTTTTTAGCTTCGTCTACACCTGCAACATCTGCAAACTTTACATTTTGTTTTCCTTTAGCAAATATTTTTGCTTTGCTTCTACCAAACGAAAAGATATCTTGTGCCCCTTTTGTTTGAGATCTCATGAAATAAAAGAAAAAGCCACCAAGTAAAACTATTGGCAATATTATACTTAAGAATTCAGCAATAGCCTTGGCGAATGTTTGGTCTGTAATAGTGAAATTTAACTTTGATGAGTCAATTTTTGATTTGTCTAAAAGATTTGTTAAGCTTTCCCCTTCTTCTTTTGTTGTCAACTTTGTTGAACCGTCTTTATAAGTTAAAACTAAATTATCTTTTTCTATTACTACTTTTTCGATTTTATCGTTTCTTATGTCATCTAAAGCAACTGACAAATCAACTTTATTACTAACTGTTGAAATTCCTAACATAGAAAGTACTGAAGGGACAAAGAAAAGTACAAGCAAGATTCCAAAAACAACAGTCCAGATATTAATCTTAAATTTTACTGTAACCTGTTTTTTAGCAGGTTTTTTGCCATTTTTTGATGTTTCTTCTTCCTTTCTTTTGGCTTGAGGTTTCATGTTTGAAGATTTTACCTTACTTTGCATCCGTTTTCCACCTTTTCTTGAAGTTGGAATAATACAGTTGGAGTTCCTTCATCTTCTTTTGGTACTGCCATGATCATCATAACTTCGCTTAGTTCTTTATCTGGTCCTATTGTTCTAGGTTTTAAATTGATTACAAATGGAAATTGTTTGCCCACTAAATCCTCAGGTTTAAAAAACTTCATAATTCCGGAGAAACATTTTTTTGTACCTATTTCTTCCCCCAGATCCACAGTCATTCTAATTACCCAATGACTCCATTCTGGAACATCTGCAGAAACGACAGTCCCCATTCTGATGTCTACTGCCTCAAATTGTTCAAAGGTAATTTGGTCCATATTATAATTTCAAATTGAATCTCACATTAATCCCATTTTTTCTTTAACTTCTCTAATAGTTTCGCTTGCAATTTTACGAGCTTTTTCTGCTCCTGACTTTATAACCTCATCTACATAACTTGTTTTATGCTCTAATTCTATTCTTTTTTCTTGTATTGGTTTAAGTTCTTTATAAATTGCATCAGCTAGTTCTTTCTTTAAATCGCCATATCTTAATCCCTCACCTGTATACAACTTTTCATATGATTTTCTTTTTTCTACACCTTCAAAAAGTTCTACAAATTTTAATAAGTTAGCGACCCCTCCAGTAGTAGGAACTGTTTCACCTTTTCCTGAATCAGTTGGAGCACCTGCTAGTCTTTTTTGAATTGTTTTTAAGTCGTCTGTTAAATTTATAAAACTTCCTTCGACAGATTTACTCATTTTACCTTCTCCTGCTAAGCTCGGCACATATTCCCCACTTGTTGCAAACCTTACTGGTTCTGGGAATTTTGTTCCATATGTTTCATTCATTTTTCTTGCAATTTCTCTGGCAATTTCCAAATGAGGTTCTTGGTCAATTCCAACTGGAACAAGTGAGGCGTTATAAATTAAAATATCAGCAGCCATCAAAATTGGATAATTCAAAAGTGCCATGGTTACATTGTCCGGATGCTGTTTTACTTTGTCTTTAAATGTTGGAAGATGTTGCATCCTTGCAACAGACATAATCGATGAAAACAAAAATGCCAGCTCTGTGTGTTCTGGCACTAAAGATTGTACTGTTACAACAACTTTTTCTGGATCTAGCCCACAAGCAAGGTAATCAAGTATTATTTCTCTTGTAGAATTTTTTAATGTTTTATTATCATACGGGGTTGTAATTGTATGAACATCTACAGCCATAAAAATACAATCAAGTTCTGGCCTTTCCTGAAGTTCTAAAAATCCTTTTACTGCTCCTAAATAATTGCCTAAATGCAATCTTCCTGTTGCTCTTGTACCTGAGAAAACCCGCCTTTTACCCCTTGTACTTTCCATTTTTGAAAGCTCTTCTATAGAAATCGATATACCTTTTTCTTCTTTTATTTCCGAAGAGACTAGTTCTCCTTTCTTACCTCCACAGTATTTTTCTATAAGCTCACCAACTCGTAGTACGGCATTTTTAACTTTATCAAGATCTCCGTTTGGCATTTTGTCTGCCAAAATTAAAATATCTTTCGTGTCCTCAGTAATTTTTTGGTATATCGAATCTCTAAAAGGAAAAAGATTTAACACTTTTTCATCGTCAGCAATAACAACCAATCCCTCTGGAAGACTTTCGGTGTCACCACCTAATGGCATAAAGGTTTCACCTGTTTTGGATAACCTTAAAACTAAGTCTCCTTTTATTTTTGATATATCGAAGACGCCAGTAGCAACATAAGTCTCAACTGCAACTTTGTTTGCACTATCAACTACACTATTTATATGAGGAACTTTTTGATTTTTTTGAAATCTGTTAAACAAAAACTCAACAGATGGTGGATATTTTTTAAGATCTATGTCCAATTCTTCACAGAAGTTTCTGAAATCTACAAAGTCTTTTTGGCTATAAAATTCTCCATCAGTTAATTTCCCTTGTGACTTTTCAAAATCTGAGGCCGAGATTATTGATTCGTCTGAATGAATATTTACCCCATAAACAGGCATAACAACCTCATCCAAATCAGGAAATCTCTCTTTTACCTTGTTTGAAATATAAAATTTAATATTTTTCATATTATTATTGTATTATGGCTGGCATATTCAATTTGGTCAAGAATCGTAAACAGATTCCAAGTGTTTTTTTAACATAAATTTATTAATTTCATTTTTTGATATTAACTTAACCTTTCGTTGGAGTTTAATATTGATATCTGTTAATAGT
>CAYGEJ010000010.1:0-48878 GCA_964348935.1 uncultured Candidatus Saccharibacteria bacterium
AACACCCCATGAGTTTTACCTCAAAAGTGTTACCATTGACTGTTAAGTCTACAGTGCTACAGCGAGGGTATTTCTTCCCAACTAATTTGAGTTAATCCGTCTTTATTTACAATTAATTCTAAATTTGTAACCGCCTTATTGGTAACTCCTTTGGCTTGAATGGTAATTTGGTCAGCTACAGGCGTATTTAAAGCTACAGAGTAAACGTTACAAGTATCTGAACCACTTATAACAACAGGACCGGTTGTAGTATCTGCTGGATTCAATGCCAACCTTAGTAGAGCCGTGTCCAAACAAGCTTCCGCCAAAGCCAAACTGCGTTCTTTATTCTCACTATCTAAAACATTGAACCTCGACAAAAAACCAGTAGTGGCAACCGTTACACTAATTGTCACTAGCAATAAAGAAATAATAATTGCGGAAATTAAAGCTATAAAACCTTGCTGATTATTTAAATTATTTACTCTCATTTTCGTAAATACTTAGTTGTTTCAAAAACTTTACTTACACTAAACCCGTTCGAAGTTAAAGTTTGTATAGTAAATAATGTCTTTAGTCCTTGAGGCTTTGCACCCAGTGCCGGGATATCTGTAAAAGTTAAGTTGGTAATATTTGCATTATCACTATTTAAATTTACAAAAGCTCCGCTTGCTTGGCTAATTCTAAGTTTGTTAGAGTTTAAATCAAACACAACAGGATTAGAGCCATAGTCAAATTTATTAATTGTAATTTGTGTTGCAGAATTTACAGTTAAACTACTCGCCCCTGCCAACGCCCAATTCAGCTTGCCCATTAAAAACTCCCCTTCCTGCTGAAGAGTAATAACACTTTGATTTTTATTGCTTCCGGAAATTAAAACGTGAACAGAAGCCAAGGTACCACCAAATAGCACGGCAAAAAGCGCTAAATAAACCAGAACTTCTATTAAAGTAAATCCTTGTTGTTTCATTAGTTTCCTGGACCAATTATTTGTAAAGCCTTATTGCTTCGCTGAGCAATAAAAATATAATTTCCTTCGCAGTCCATACCACCGGTAGAAGTCTGTTGCACATTTTTGGAACCATACATGGACCCTGTATTTAAATCCCAAATTTGAAAACCGAGGTTGGTGTCTGCTGTTAACATAAATGCCAAATTATCACGAATCGCTATTGCATTGACGGTAGAACCAATATCTAAAGAGTTTCCGGGAACAGGCGCTGCTGGGTTTAAAATATTTATTAATTGAAATTCTTTTGTGGCAGGAGACGCACCTTCGGTTCTGCCAAGATATAAAGTATTGCCGACAATGGCTATACTTTTTCCATTAGAGCTATTGTCAGACAAATCTAATTGGCTGACCAAAGTTGGATTTGTAGGGTCGCTTATATTTAAAACTATTAATTCATTACTGTCCGGAGAAGCAATATATGCGTAAATCCCCTTAACATAAATTGCATTTATATTATGTCCTATTGTATATCCACCCTTCCAAACCGGAGTGGCTGGATTGCTAACATCTACAATATTAAACTCCGGACCGCTTGCGGTAGTTGTTAAACCCAGATAAACATATTTATCTTTATAAAAAATACTAGTACCAAGTGCCTGAGCTCCGCTTCCCGTTACTCCATTTATTTTAAAATTAACATATTGCAAAGGATTGGTTTGTAAATCAATAATTTGCAATTGTGCATTTATGCTTCCGTTCGCCACATAAGCATAATTTCCCGCCACATGAACCGCCTGAAGACCCGGACCGGTATCTACACTGTTTAAGATAGGGAGATTATTTATGTTTGGATTACTAACATCTACAATATAGAAATCATGTTTGTTGGCAGCACTGGCATTCGCAGTAACGTATGCCTTTGTGTTTAAAATATCAACGTCCGTACCACCATTATTTTGTCCAACATCGGCACTACCCAAAGATTGAGGATGTGCCCAATCCCCTGACAAAACAGAATTACAAGTAGTACCACCATTCACATTCTCGGGTGCAGTAATTAAAGTAGATAAATTCACGCTCTGATTTGCTGTATTATCATTCTTCCAAGAAACTTTTGCTGTAACTTTTTTTGTAAAAAAATCTACCACTTCCACTAGTAAACTCTTAGTATAAATATCTTCGGCAATAGGAGCTATGTTATTTACCAAACTAAAATCCAAAGTAGAATTAGCTTGTGCTTCTTCTAACATTTTCTGTGCCTTCTGCGTAGCTTCACTATTGGTTTGTGAGGCAATACCGGTAGACTGGTTACCAAACATAACAATAATAACTGCCGTAATACTTAAAATAATTACGACGAAAGCGATAAGTATTTCCAGAGTACTAAATCCTCTTTGATTTTTAGTAATTAATTTGTCCTTCATTGTTAATATGAATAGTTAAAATTTTTCCTGTATTATTTTCCGTTAAAGTTATGGAAGTTGCCGAAGTATTTCCAGAGAGATGAGTAAACACAATATCCGTTGCTCCACTTGGCGTAAACCCAGCACTCACCGGAAAATCTATTCCGGAAGTAAAAGTCGAACCTTCAAAAAGTGAATAGTGATTTGCGGTTATATGAACACCGTGTGGTGTTTGGTTAATATTATTTATGGCCTGGTTTCTCGCTTTCTGCAAAACGCCAACCAAAGTCAGCTGTTCCCCGCGAAAAGAATAACCTCTATAAACATCGAGTCCAACAAAAACTGCCAGCGTAGCAAACATACCAAAAAGTGCTATAACTATTAAGACTTCAAATAGCGTAAAACCTTGTTGATTGTGAACAATGTTTTTCATATTAACTACCTATACGGGTTTAAATTCTGAGTAAAAGAATAAATAGGAGTAATAATAGATATGGCTACAAAACCAACTAACAAACCCATAAAAATCATAAGCAAAGGCTCAATAGAAGTAGAAAGATTTTTTGTTAATTCATCTACTTCATTTTCATATATTTCTGCAAGGTATGCCAAACTTTCCGAAAGTTTACCAGTTGCTTCACCCACGTTGACCATTTGGGAAACCATTGGAGGATAAATCTTCCCCTCTTCTTCCAAGAAAGCGGAAATTTTACCGCCTTTTGTAATTATAAGTCCTAATTTATTTAAAGACTTTCTGTAAACCAAATTTGTTGTGGTACTGGCGGTAATTTGCACTGCTTCAACTATACGCACATCGCTCTGTAAAAGTACGCCCAAAGTTCGGCAAAAGTTGGCCATATAATAATATTGCAAAAGTTTACCGAGAACAGGAATTTTTAACAATAGCCTGTCTACCACTAAACTAAATGTTGGCTTTCTGAGTGCTAAAATAAACCCGCCAATTAAAGCTACTAATATTAAAGCAATTAGCCAGCCCCAATGAATAAAAGTATCACTAATAAAAATTAGCGCCCTGGTACTTAAAGGAAGCTGGGTATTGAAAGTAGAAAGAATTGGTAAAATTTTTGGGAAAACATAAACGGTTAACAAGACCGTTATTCCCAAAGTAGCAATAACAATAAAAATTGGGTATACCAAGGCGCTTAAAACTTTACGACGCAATTCTTTTTGCTTTTTTAACTCCTCCGCCAAGTACCCTAAGTTTTCATGCAAGGTTCCACTTACCTCGCCAACTTTAATTATGTTCACAGCAAAATCACCAAAAAACTTTCTAAATCGGTCTAAACGAACGTGTAAGAACTGTCCGTTTTCCACACCTTTAGATAAATCCTCCACTACGTGAAGCGAAGACTTAGAAGTAGTTTGTTTCTTTAACATATTCAAAGCGCCCAATATAGGCACCCCGGCTTTAAGCAAAATTGCCAAACGTTTGGCAAACAACATTTGCTCTTGGAGAGACAAACGAAAAAACATAGGTAGCTTAGCAGCAACCCTAGGATCTATTTCCCCTACTGGTATTTTAGTTTTCGCTTTGGCAAATGGTAAGTTCATATTATTCGTATAACATTCTTAATACTTCTTCAATGGTGGTAATACCCAACGCGGCTTTTTCAAAACCATCTTGGATCATAGGAGTCATACCTTGAGCAATGGCAATTTTTCTTATTTCACTTGCCTGAGCTTTTTGCAGTATTGCTTCACGAATTTTTGTATCCATTAACAAAACTTCATGAATTCCTATTCTTCCATTGTACCCTGTGTTATTGCACTGCTCACAGCCTGTGCCTTTATAAAAAACTTTATGCGCGTTAAAAGCTTCTAGCGGAATAATATCCGAAAGACTTTTAATTTCCGCTGGGGTAATTTTCTGCGCAGTTTTACAGTGTTCACAAATTCGGCGAATTAATCTTTGTCCAATGGCAATATTCACGGTAGATGCAATTAAGTATGGCTCTACTTTCATATCCAAAAGCCTTGGCAGTGTGGTGGCTGCATCGTTAGTATGCAAAGTCGAAAGTACCAAGTGACCGGTTAACGCTGTATTCACCGCAATACCCGCAGTTTCCGCGTCACGAATTTCTCCGACCATAATAATATTAGGATCTTGTCTCAATATACTTCGGAGACCGTTGGCAAAAGTCAGCCCGGTACGCGGGTTGACCTGAATCTGGTTTATTCCAACCACAGAATATTCAATCGGGTCTTCAATGGTAATAATAGAAGAATCCCGGGAGTTTAACATTTTAACCAAAGTGTAGAGTGTAGTTGTCTTTCCACTCCCCGTAGGTCCGGTTGCAAGCACCATACCATACGGCTTTTTCATAGCAATTAAAATTTTTCTTTGATTCTCAGGTGAAAAACCTAAGGACTTTAATGAAAATTCCGATGCTCCATCGGAGAGTAACCTCATAACCGCATTCTCACCATAATAAGTTGGAATAATTGAAACACGTACATCCACCGGCGAGCCGTTTTCTAAAATTGTTCTAAAGCGCCCATCTTGAGCGGTTTGATGTTCGTCTGTTCTTAGCCCTGCTAAAATTTTAATACGACTTACCACTTCTTCGTGCAAGTTTTTTGGAAGCTCATACAAATCTTGAAGCACGCCATCTATACGAAAGCGAACCCGAAAAATTTTATCTTCCGGGTCTAAGTGAATATCGGAAGCGCGCAATTCCTGCCCGCATTCAACTAAACAATCCACCATGCGAATAATGGACATTTTACCTCCTAAAGCAATTTCCTTTTCCATTTTTTCTCCGGCCTTATTCACTTCTTTCACAAAGTGTTTTTGCTCTGAGACAAGCTGAGGCACGACAGAACCCACCGAAGCGTCCTCGGAAATTTCTTTAGGTTTATTAAAACCAGTTAAGCCAATAATATGGCTAGCTATCTTAATTTTCATAAATTATGAGTTCAAAAAACCTTATGCTTATAACTAATCGGTTCTCTAAAGTTTATTCAACACTAATTAAGAATTCTCACGATACTTGAGTTTAGGCTTCCACTATACCACAATTATATCCAAAAGTAAAGGCTTAAGGTTCAGAATAAAATTAAAACTTCCCTAATACTTTTTGGGAAGTTTTAATTGCTTACAAGACTTTTTTTAAATATTGTCCGGTATAGCTAGATTTAATTTTCGCAATATCTTCCGGGGTACCAACACCAACCAAGGTTCCACCCTTATCCCCGCCTTCCGGACCAAGGTCTATAAGCCAGTCAGAAGTTTTTATCATATCCAAGTTGTGCTCAATAACCACGACAGTATTGCCTTTGTCTACTAATTTATTAAGCACACTAACTAAGCGCTTCACATCGGCAAAATGCAAACCAGTGGTTGGCTCGTCCAGCAAATACAAAGTTCGACCAGTACTGGCACGTGACAATTCGGTTGCAAGTTTAATTCTCTGCGCCTCACCTCCGGAAACAGTGGTAGCATTTTGCCCGAGACGCATATAACCCAACCCGACTTGAGATAGCGTGTCTAATTTTTTATGAATTTGTGGCAGTGAAGCAAAAAAAGTCCTGGCTTCATCTACAGTCATTTCTAAAACGTCAGAAATGGTTTTGCTTTTATAATGAATTTCCAAAGCCTGGGCATTATAACGCTTGCCGTTACATTCTTCACAAGTTATGTATACGTCCGGCAAGAAATTCATTTCTACTTTAATAACCCCGTCACCAGCACACTTTTCACAGCGTCCGCCTTTAACGTTAAAACTAAAACGACCAGCTTTATAACCGCGCATTCTAGCTTCTTTGGTATCAGCAAATAAGTCACGAATAGGTGCAAATAATCCAGTATAAGTTGCCGGGTTACTTCTAGGAGTCCGACCAATCGGACTTTGGTCAATATTTATAATTTTATCAATATGCTCCACTCCCAAGATTTTTTTGTGCTTGCCCGGCTCTTCCTTACTATTGTAAAAATATTTGTACAAAGCTCTGGCTAAAATATCATGGAAAAGTGTAGACTTTCCACTACCAGAAACACCGGTTACGCAAACGAACTTACCGAGAGGAATATCGACATTGATATTCTTTAAATTAAATTCTTCCGCACCAACAATGCTAAGCTTGCGTCCATTGCCCGGACGTCTTTTCTTAGAAACTTCCACAAATTCTTTACCCGACAAATACTGTCCGGTTAAACTCTTAGGATTTTTTTGCACCTGCTCGGGTGTTCCTTCTGCTACCAATTCCCCACCATGTTTGCCAGCACCAGGACCAATGTCTACTACCCAGTCAGCTTCGCGAATAGTTTCTTCGTCATGCTCTACAACAATGACCGTATTGCCCAAGTCACGCAAATCTTTTAAGGTTTGGAGCAACCTGCTGTTGTCACGCTGATGCAAACCAATACTCGGTTCGTCTAATATATAGAGTACACCGGTTAGCCCACTCCCAATTTGGGTAGCCAAGCGAATACGCTGGGCTTCCCCTCCGGATAAAGTATCAGCGGCGCGATCAAGAGACAAATACGACAATCCGACATTTAGCAGGAAGGATAATCTGGCATTAATTTCCTTTAACACTTGTTTAGCAATGGCAGAATCTTTTTGATTCAAGCCTTTATTTAAACCGGTGAAAAAATTACTTGCAGCTTCAATATTACAACCGGAAACTTCGACAATGCCTTTATCGCCGACTTTAACTCCCAGTACTTCCGGTCTTAAACGCAGACCCTGACAAGAAGGACATTTTCGAATGCGCATATAATTTTCAATTTCACTGCGCATATAGTCGGAGTCGGTTTCCCTATAGCGACGCTCCAGGTTTGGTACAACACCTTCAAAAACCGTCATCATTTCGTAGTCCCCTTCGCGGGTTGCAAACTCGCCGGAGACTTTAACTTTTTTATCTCCTGTACCGTGTAGAATTATATCTAAATATTTTTTTGGCAAATCTTTCACTGGAACACTTATAGAAAAACCATATTCCGTAGCTACTGCTTGCAGAATTCTGCTGTACCAAGAAAGACGGGAAGTAGTTTTGCTCCAAGGTCTAACCGCACCCTCGGCCAGAGTTAGTCGCTGGTTAGGAATTACTAAATCCGGCTCAACGGTGAGCTTGGTACCCAAACCTTTACATTCGGTACACGCACCGTGCGGGCTGTTAAATGAAAAATCTCTTGGGTCGAGTTCGGATAATTGGATATGTCCGTCTGGACAGGCAAATTTTTGAGAAAGAATAATATCTTGTCCTAACTTATCACCTTCCATTTTCGCAGCCATAGCCAAGCCATCACCTAAATCTAAGGCTTTTTCCAAACTCTCGGAAATCCTACCTTTATCTTCCGGAGAAACTACCAGTCTATCTACAACCACGTCTATGGTATGTTTCTTTTGCTTATCCAAATTTAAATTTTGCGCTTCGTTTAAATCCATAACAGTTTTATCTACACGAACGCGTGCAAAACCAGCTTTTTTGATTTGCTCAAAAATAGCTTTGTGCTCACCTTTTTGATCTTTAATAAACGGAGCGAATAACAAAATTTTGGTTCCGGTTTTTATATTCAGTAATTGCTCTACCATAGAAGCAATGGTTTGTCCTTGAATTTTCTTTCCACAAACCGGACAATGAGGCACACCAATCCTCGCCCAAAGCAGTCTCATATAATCATAAATTTCTGTAACAGTGCCTACTGTACTTCTTGGATTGTGACTTGCAGATTTTTGGTCAATGGAAATAGCAGGGCTCAGACCTTCAATTTTGTCTACATCCGGCTTATCCATAAGCCCAATAAATTGACGGGCGTAAGCAGAAAGGCTTTCCACATATCTGCGCTGACCTTCGGCGTAAATAGTGTCAAAAGCCAAAGAAGACTTACCGCTTCCGCTAAGCCCAGTCATTACAATGAGCTTATTACGAGGTAAGTCTATATCTATATTTTTTAAATTGTGCTGTCTGGCTCCACGAATGGAAATTTTATCTTGCATATATACAGAAATACTGATAAATAATAATACAAATAATTAAGCAACAAACTGATAAAAATTTTACCATGTCTGTCAACAATAAGCAAGGAGTATAGAGATGACTTATGGGGAGCGATTTCAGTGTGCATATTTATGGGTAATATTCCTAGCTGTAAATATTTTTGAGCAAAAAAAGAACCGAGGCAAGTTCCGTGCATCGCGCAGAATGTGCGTGGTGCTCGGAACCTACCCCGATTGTGCTGGTTTTAATTTTGGAAGCGGAATTGTAAACGGACAACGACGTAGCTGTCTCCTTTCTGGACAAGGGACCATTCACGTAAAATGGCCTTAGGACCTTCAGCCTTTTGCAAGGCTTGCTGTGCGCCGGTTAAGGTCAGCGTGCCAAACTCGCTCGGCGACATGGTAACGTCGCACTGGCAAAGTTCGGACATGTGCAAATGAGGTTCGGTTACTTGCGGAACAGGCATACTTCTCCTTTATCTAATCATCATTATTATATCAGCCCCGAATTTGTATATTACAACAAAAAACAGAGCAATAATTAAAGCGGGTTGCCACAGCTCAGACTTCTTCATTCATCCCTCACAATCTGTTGTAGTTGCCAGAGATCAAGCTGTGTCCTTTCGGACGCTTCGACATCCTGGATACCGTCGAACTTCCTCTTCAAGGAAAGCCAACCCAACAGGCAGACTACACCATAGCCAGGTTCTGGATATTCCTGAAAAAAAGCAGAAGCTTTCCAAGCCCCCACTCCACAAAGGAAGACTAACAAAACCGCAAGGCAAGAAGGAAGGATAAACCCCTTGCCGGAACCGTTAAGTTCCAAAAATATTATCATACCCCCTCCATCAGGGTTGGATTTTGCCGGCTCTAGTGCCGACTTCTAACGTATACGCTAACATACTTTTACTACTTAATCAATCCCGTTAAAAGTTACTTGGGTTCTAAAATAATTTATTAAACAAGACTTAGTTAATTATTGAAGCAAGTACAATAACTAAAGCTACTTCTAACGGAATAAATACCTTCTTCCCCATAATTACTTCTCTATATATAATATGGTTATGGTAGATAAAAGTTCTAATTTAAAATTTTTAATTTCTAAAGCCTATAATATTCCAAAGCAACCGGGCATTTACCAATTCTTGGGAAAGTCTGGAGAAATTTTATACGTGGGAAAAGCCAAAAATTTAAACTCACGAGTTAAACAATATTTTCAAAACCACGACACACGCCCACAACTTCCGTTCCTAATAGCCGAAGCGGTAGACATAAACTACACAGTTGTTGCAACCGAACTAGAAAGCGCCTTTTTGGAAAATACTTTAATAAAACAATATTCCCCGAAATATAACATAGATTTAAAAGACGATAAGAATTACGCCTTTATTAAAATAGACTACTCAACAGAAATACCACAGATTGGATATGCACGCAAAGTAGACCAAACCAGTGACAAGTTACGAGTGACAAGTGACAAGAAAAAAACACATCTTACATCTTATATCCTAAATCATAAATCAATTTTCTTCGGTCCTTATTCCGCTGTTTATAAAATCCGTAATACGCTTAACTTAGTTAGAAAAATATTCCCTTACTGCGCATCGGAAAAAATTGGATCCAGACCATGTTTTTATTATTATATGCACCGCTGTCCCGGAGTATGTATAGGTAAAATTAGCTTAGAAGAATACAAAAAGACTTTGGACAAAATTATTAAATTTTTACAGGGTAACTCCCTAGAAATTAGCAAGGAAATTCAAAAAGAAATGGTGCAGGCTTCAAAAGATAAAAAGTTTGAATTTGCCGCCAGACTCAGAGACCAATTCAAATCTCTACAAATTCTCCAAGAAAAACAAAATGTCATTTTTACCCAAAAAGTTAGCTGGGATATTGTTTCGCTTAGTACCGAAAGTGGTTTTTCCTGTATAAATTTGTTCAAAATTCGGAATGGCAAAATGTTCGACAAGGAAAACTTTATCTATTCAGACCCGGAAACACATTCTGAAACCACATCAAATTTTGAACAAGAAACCCTAGAAAGATTCTTAGAACAGTACTATTTAGAAACATCATCTATTCCCAAAGCCATTTATATTGAAATAGAAACCGAGGGCAACAATTTAATTAAAGCAATAATTCAATCTCGGTTTAAAAAATCAGTTAGCATAACCGTTCCAAAAAAAGGTAAAATTAACAAACTGGTAGAATTGGGTAAAATCAACGCCGAAGAATATTTAAAAAACTGGCTCAATGCCAAAGCCGGCAATTTGGATAAAATAAACTTAGCTCTATCCCAACTACAAGAAATATTAAAACTACCTAATGTTCCTAAAAGAATTGAATGTTTTGACATTAGCAATACCCAAGGAACCAACGCCGTGGCTAGTATGGTAGTTTTTAAAGACGGAATCCCAGCCAAAAGCGAATACCGCAAGTTTAAGATTCGAGCCGCTACCCCAACCGGTGGACCCGATGATTTTGCGATGATGAAAGAAGTATTGATTCGGAGACTCAATAGAATTATGAATAATGAATTGGGAATTAGGAATAAAACCAATTGGGACATTCCCGACCTGATAGTAATAGATGGGGGTAAAGGTCAACTTAGCGTAGCTTATTCTGTTATTCAAAATTCAAAACTCAATATTCCAGTTATCGGTCTTGCTAAACGCATTGAAGAAATTTTTTTACCAAAGCGCAGTGAACCAATTATCTTAGACCACAACGAACCAGGTTTAAAACTTTTACAACGACTACGAGACGAAACACATAGGTTCGGAATTACTTTTCACAGATTACTTAGAAGCAAGCAGGCAGTTAGGTCAGCACTGGATAACGTCCCAGGCATAGGCCCAAAGACCAAAAAACTCCTCAAACAAAAAATTGGTAGTGTAATGCAAATTAAAAACACCAGTTTAAATGAGCTTGAAAAATTAGTCGGTACTAAACTTGCGCAAAATTTAAAAAGGAATTTATAAAAAATTACCCTTGACCAAAGTATGCAATTTCTTGTATAATGCGGAAGCAAATTATTTAGTTTCGATTATTAAAAAAACTTATGAATACACGCCTAATTTTAACATTCGCTGACATTATCATCATGGTTTTATTGATCGTTGTTATAGCTCTACAAAATAAATCCTCTGGGCTTTCCAACGTTTTCGGTGGTGCCGGTAATATTGTAGCCACTCGTAGAGGCTTTGAAAAATGGCTTTTTTACGCAACAGTTATTCTAGGTGTGCTGTTTGTCTCAATTAACGTAGGCTTTTTGTTTATTAAATAGACCGCGGATTATTTCAGAATCTAGAGAATTAGATTTTGTACTTTCTCATAACTCCTGAAATAACCTGTGATTCTGTGAAAAAATGAACAGTTTTCCCAACAATTTAATATCCTATACCAAGACGGCATTCTCAGGGGTAAAGGAAATAAAAAACATAAGCCTTTCCCGTTTGGGGAAAGTTTTTTCATTAATGGGAAAAAATGAAAAAATTGCCTTAGCTATACTGATTGCATTTGCCTTAATAAGCTTTTTAGTTTCCATTAAAAATTTTTATTATTCTCACACTGCTCCGGCACCGGCTTACGGCGGAATTTATAACGAGGGTTTAATTGGTCAGCCAATTTATATAAACCCCTTACTTGCTTACCAGGAACCAGACACAAGCTTAACCAAACTTATTTTTTCCGGACTGTACAAATACGACCAAAATGGCCAACTAATTCCAGACTTAGCCGAAGGTCAACCAGAAATTTCAGAAGACCAAAAACAATATACTATTAATATTCGCCGGGATGCTAAGTGGCATAATGACAAACCTCTCAATGCCGATGATGTTGTTTTTACTATTCAAACCTTAAAAGACCCTGCTTATAAAAGCCCACAAAGAGCAATGTGGCAATCCACCACAATTGAAAAACTTTCCGATTACAGCGTAAAATTTATAACAAAAGATATTTCCGGTCCGTTTATTTTTAACTTAACTTTGCCAATTCTACCAAAAAGCGTTTGGGGTAAAGTGGACAGTCAAAATTTTGTGCTTTCAACAAATAATCTGGAAGCTATTGGGAGCGGACCGTACTCAATTAAGGAAATAAAGAAACTTCCGAGCGGAAAAGTTGAACAAATTAGCCTATCCTCAAACTCGTTATACTACGAAGGCAAGGCTAAAATAGAACAGCTTATTTTTAGATTTTATAACACCGAAGAAGACATGCTAAATGCCTTCCATAGTAGAGAGGTAGACGGTTTTGGTTTTGTACCCTTGGGTAGCTCCTTATTTGTAGACAAAAATCAGAACGAAGCCAAAGTCCTCACTGTCCCTCTTCCTCAATACCAAGTCATCTTCTTTAATTTGAATAACCGAATTTTGGCTGACTTAAAAATTAGAACTGCCTTAACTTTAGCCACCAACAGACAGCAAATTATTGACGAGGTCTTTAAAGGCAACGCTTTGCTTCCTAGTTCTCCACTATTGCTAAACAAAAAAGGTAACCAGTCGGTTTTAAATGGCGAAGACGTTACTCAAGCCAACTCAATTTTGGACGAGTTGGGTTGGAAAGTAGATGATAAAATTGGAACCAGAGTCAGTAAAAAAGGCACACCTTTTGAAATAACCATAGCAACCAACGATTCTTTGGTAAATTCTAAAGCAGCGGAAATTTTAGCCAACCAATGGAAAAGACTTCATATCAAAGTTAACATTACGGTACTTCCAAGCAAACAGTTAACTGAAGATTTAATCAAACCTCGAAGTTTCGACGTGCTATTATTTCCTCAAAAATTTGGAGCTGACCCAGATCCTTTTTTATTCTGGCATTCCAGCCAAGTCAAAGATCCTGGCTTTAATTTAACAGGTTTTACCGACCCAAACATAGACAAAATTATTACTGAAGCCAGAAACACTACAGAAATCCAAATTAGGGAAGAAAAATATCAAGAATTTAACACTTTAATATCTTCCAAATTTGCCGTTATTTTCTTGGATCAGACTGAATATATTTACGCTACGGATAAAAGCGTTAAAAATATTAACTTCAACACCCTCTACGATCCTAGTCAAAGATTTAATAACATTAAAGATTGGTATATAAACGAAGGTAGGGCTTGGAAATAAGGTCCGCCGATACACAGATTAAAACAAATTACGCGGATAGAAACAAGGGTACGTGGCGGAACTGGCATATTCATCCCGTTAAATATAAGCATGCTCGAGTGGTGGAATTGGCATACACGTACGTTTCAGGTACGTATGGTCGAAAGACCGTGAGGGTTCAAATCCCTCCTCGAGCACCAGAATACATAATAATAGTTTGCTTTAAATAAGCCAAAATTAGATACATTACTGGACAAAAAGTACCAAAAGGTGTATAATTATAAAAATATTTAGTGCGTTCCGCCAGTGCGGATGAAATCAAATCAATTACTAAATAACAGCTAAGAACAAAGTGGATATTTTAAAGTCTACTAATATATTGTTTTTATTTGTCATTTGTTAATTGATGCTTGCATCAAGCTTTCCCCTAGGTCGGTATAGATTCCACTTAAGGTGAGAGGACAAAGTTTAATAAATAACGTTCATTCTTTTTTGAAATGAACAGATAAGAAAATTGCGTTTTAAAACATACGAAGCGCAAAAAAAGTAAACAACAATGATAACAAAAAAACACACTCCTCAGCCGAATAGGCCAGGACACCAAAGCAGACCCTCTCACCCAACACCACAAAGAAGTGGTCATTCCGGTATGAATCAAAATGCCCCGGACAGATTAGACAATCTCATTAATACTATGGGTGGCGTAGAATTGGAAAAGCAAACCAGTTTAAGCACCAGCCGTTATACTGCATCCCGCCAAAACTTACGTATTATCCCTATGGGTGGTGTGGAAGAAGTAGGTGAGAACATGACAGTCCTTGAATATGGCGATGATTTAATCGTCATAGATATGGGACTCGCCTTTCCGGACGATACTATGCCAGGAATAGATTATATTATTCCAGACACAAAGTGGCTGGAAGAAAATAAAAAAAGAATTCGTGGTGTAGTTATTACCCACGGTCACTTGGATCATATTGGTGCCGTACCTTATATTCTCCCTAAATTAGGCGATCCTCCAATTTATACTATGGCACTAACCGCTGCCTTTATTAAAAAGCGCTTAGAAGAATTTAATTTACTCGGACGAAGTAAGATAAATGTCATGACCAAGGATGACGTGTTAACTTTGGGCAACTTTAAAGTCAGATTCTTCCGAACTAACCACAGTATCCCCGATGGTATGGGTCTTTGTATTACAACACCGGTTGGACAAATTGTTTACGCTACAGACTGGAAATTTGACCATACCCCTGCAGATGGCAAGCCAACCGAATTCGACAAAATTGCCAAATTCGGAGCTGAAGGTGTTCTTCTATTAATGTCTGACTCGACCAATGCAATTAAACCTGGCTATTGTATTTCTGAACGAGAAATTGGCTTAACTATAGACCGAGCCTTTGCCGATATTCGCGGTAGAATTATCTTTGCCAACTTCTCCACCAACATTGCCCGTATACAGCAAGTATTTGACGCCTCTGCTAAATACAACCGCAAAGTTATTGTCACTGGCAGAAGCTTAGTTAACAATATTGAAATTGCCTTATCTTTAGGCTATTTAAAAATTCAACCTAAAATAATTATCAAGTCCGAAGCTGCGAAAAAATTCCCGGACAACCAAATTCTTATTTTAACCACTGGTGCCCAAGGTGAAGACGCAGCCGGTTTAGCTCGCATTGCCCGCGGTGACCATAAAACTGTAAAAATTAAAAAGGGCGACACTACCATAGTTTCCGCCTCCCCTATCCCAGGAAATGAACGTGCTATTTCCGCTATGCTTTCCAACCTTACCAGACTGGGAAGTCACGTTATTTACAACAAAACTTTAGACATTCATACTTCCGGTCATGCCCACCAGGAAGAATTAAAGTTAATGTTAGCACTTGTAAAACCAAAATTCTTTATGCCAATTCACGGTGAACACCATATGATTGTGGCACACGCTGAACTTGCAAAGACCATGGGCTTACCAGATACTAATATTTTTTCCTTGGACAATGGACAAATTTTAGAAATTAATTCTGCTAAAGAAGCCAAAGCGGTATCTGACCCTAAAATTGTTTCCGGTTATGTCTTTATAGACGGTCTTGGCGTAGGTGACGTTGGCGAAGTAGTAATTCGCGACCGTCAGGTTATGGCTCAAGACGGAATGTTTGTTATAATTATGACCTTAGACAGACGTAGTGGAAAACTTATAAATCAACCTGACATTATCTCTCGTGGTTTTATTTATATGAAAGGTAATGACGACCTTATTCGCGAAGTTAAGCACGAAGTTAGAAAGCTCGTTGAAAGTAAAGGTAAGGAAAAACTTGAACCAAACTGGGCTTACTTAAGAAACGTAATCCGCGATGAAATTGGCGAATACCTCTACCAAAAAACAGAAAGACGCCCAATGGTATTACCAGTAATTCTTGAAATATAATCAGCTAATAAGTAAATAAGTTATAAACCCCGCCTAATTTAACAAATGGCGGGGTTTTTGATATAATAATACTAAATAATTAAAGTTATAAACTTTATGTCTACACAACCAATCGGAATTCATAATCCTGAAGCCATGGGAAACAACAATGAAGGCTACGCTGAATTATTGCTAAATAGAATTCAAAATGCTCAAGCAGAAAGCAATCGCACTTTATTAAACGAATCAATGGAAGAATACACTCAGTTTTGCAAAGAACGTGGCATAAAAAATGAATTAGAAACAACAGTAAATTAAATTTTAAATGAATAAACAAACTATTGTTTCCGGAATCAGGGCAACGGGAAAACTTCACATTGGCAACTATTTAGGCGCTTTAAAAAATTTTGTGGAACTGCAGGAATCAGGTCACAACTGTTACTTTTTTATTGCCGACCTTCACGCTTTAACAACTCCATTTGAACCAAAGGAATTAAAACAAAACACTCTAGAAGTCGCAGCAGAGTATTTAGCAGCTGGTATTAACCCGAACAAAAGCACTTTCTATATTCAAAGTGAAGTTTTGGAACATACCATACTGAGCTGGATATTTAGTTGTATTACTCCTCTAGGTGAACTGGAAAGAATGACTCAGTATAAGGACAAGAGCAAACAACATAAAGAAAGCATTAATTCCGGACTACTTACCTACCCGACTTTAATGGCCTCGGATATTCTACTTTATAAGCCAACACTTGTACCTGTTGGCGAAGACCAAATGCAACATTTGGAATTAACTCGCGACATAGCCAGAAAGTTTAACCACAAATTTGGCAACACTTTTCCAGAACCAAAAAATCATATTTTAAAACCTTTGCGCGTAATGAGTTTAACTCATCCTGAAAAGAAAATGAGCAAAACCGGAGACGAAGCATTAATGCTCTCCGACAGTCCGGAAGAAATAAAACGTAAACTCAAAAAGGCTGTTACCGCCAGTGAACCTGGTAAGAAATCTGCTGGCGTGGAAAATTTATTCTTTTTACTCGAACACTTTGGACAACAAGATCAAATTCAATTTTTCCGAGATGCGCAAAGAAATGACAACTTAAAATTTAGCGAACTCAAAGAAACCATTGCACAAGAGATAGCCGAGTATTTTGCTGAATTTAGAGAAAAAAAAGCCGAACTGCTAAGCAGACCAGAATATTTAGCAGAAATATTAGGACAAGGTTGTGCCCGCGCCCAAAAAGTAGCCGCAAATACATTACAAGAGGTTAAAGCCAAAATTGGACTCCTATAATTTAGGAGTCTTTTTTATTCTAACTTTTATTTCATCTCTAGCTATAGAATTTTCCATAGACTGATATGGTATAAAATCCTAATGGAGGGAAATTCGCCATGCCGCAAGCATACTGTCTAGTTGTGCAAACAACAACAGCTTCTGCTCTACCAAGACTTTCTTGGTGGTCTCATAACCAAGAAACACCCGAACTCTACGGCTTTAGGTGCCGTTATTTCAACCCCCAGCGTCACCACGAGTTGGAATTTCCGCACATCGTACTACAGGACAATATTGGTTTTTACGGGATTGAGGATCCCAGCAACCAAAAGTTCGTTTGCGAAATTGAGGGCGACAAAATCGTCCTTGTGATGATTCTGAAAATGGAGCCTGGCAAGGCTCTTGCCGAATACAAAAAGGGAGGTATCAATCGCCTGGTCACACTCGCCCAACTTCGGTGTACCCACACCATTCACCAAGCCATGGCCGCATAGACCTTGCACTATGTCAGCCATCACCCCACACCATAGAGCGACGCACCCCTCACGCTTCGCTCTATCTTTTTGTTAATTTTCTGGTTATAATCTAAATCAAATCTCAAAGTCCAAAAAGGAGGACCATGGAAAAAGAAACATACTGTAACGGTTCTATAATCCTGCCTTTTGGCAGAAGAACTGATGCTGTGGAAGCTAATAAAATTACAATTAATAAATTTCGTCCTTTTAACGGCACTAAAAATATACTAGGTCTACCCATAAATCCTGGGATGCCAGATAACCATTTACTCTCACCAAGGATTGAAATAGATAACAATGTAAAACTTTGTTTGGTAACGACCTTTGATTATTACATAGACTACCAACGCCACTGCCTTATTTTACCAGTGCGAGGCGACCTAATCACTTGCAGAATCCCATTCAATAGAATGGTAATAATAGCCGGAAAAATCCCTGCCTTTGTCGCAAACGATATAAAAGAAGGTAGAAGACTTTACGATATTCCATACCACCCTACTGGGATAAACTACGGCTACTACTCGGGCAAATTGCTGTTTCTCCACCACATAAAAGACTACCTATAGTCGCTACACTCCCACTTGAGGGCATGCGACCGCTGGTAGTCTTATTTTTATCCCTCTCCTTTCTAAGGAAAGGTTAGGTGAGATTATTTTATTCTTTCTATTAACCCACTCACCTCTTCTATTTTTTGTTTTAGTAACTCTGCACTATCTGCTTCTAAGTTTATTCTTAATAAATTTTCAGTGTTAGACAAGCGAACATTAAAGCGCCAATCTGGAAAATTAAAATCGTATCCATCTACATTGTCTATTTTGGCTTTATTGTATTGTTCTTTTACTCCTTCTAAAATATTCTTGTTATTAAATTCAAAATTAATTTCTTCGGAAATATAAAACTTTTCACACAATGGTTTTAAAACTTGGGAAAAAGTTTTATCTGTTGTAGACAATATTTCTAATACTGCCAATAGTGGCAACAGTCCATTGTCTAAATAAAAATTATCTTTAAAAAAGTAGTGCCCACTGGTTTCACAGCCAAATACTATATCATCGGCTATCATTCGCTCTTTAATAAAAGAATGCCCGGCTTTGTTGGTAACACTTATTCCCCCATTTTGCTCAACCACTGCATCTATTACTCTTACAACACGTGTGTCGTGTAATATTTTACTACCAGGATGTCTTTTTAAGTACAACTCTGCGAGGAGTGCGTTAATATAGGCAGCGGTAACAAAGGTACCATTTTCGTCAAAAAAGAAACAGCGGTCTGCATCTGCATCCCAAGCTACTCCAAGGTCTGGCTTTAATCTTTTTATAGCTTCTATGGTCTCGTCACGATTTTCTGGCCGAAGTGGGTCTGGCCTGCCTTTTGGGAAATTACCATTTACTTCCCCATTAATAACCTCAACAAATTCCACCGGTAAAATAGTTTTTAGCTTTTCTACCGCTGGAGTTGCCATACCAAAGTTGGTGTTGGCAACTATTTTTAATTTTTTAAAATTTCCAACGTTAAAAGTTTTTAATACGTGATTGTAATAATCTTCAAAAATATTCTGCTCTGTAACTACCCCCTTTTTACCACTTTCCACTTTCCACTGGTCACTAACCACTAAATCTCTAATTTCATAAATACCACTGTCACCAGAAATTGGACGGCTTTTTTCTCTAACTAATTTAAGCCCACCAAATTCTTTTGGATTATGGCTGGCAGTAATTTGAATTCCACCTTCCACTGGCAAAGTTGCTCCGGCAAAATACAATTGGTCAGTAGAAACTAAACCTATATTTATAACATTTACACCGGCGTCTGTTAAAGCTTGAATAATACTTGTTGAAAATTCTTCACCACAAAGACGCATATCGTGGCCAACCACCACAGTCTTTGGCTGTATAAATTTTACATAAGCCTGAGCAATTTTATAAACCAACTCGGCATTTATTTGAGTTGGATAAACCCCGCGAATATCGTAGGCTTTGAATATTGAAGTATCTATCATAATGGATGATTCACTTTTGCTAATGCAGATAAAAATTCTTCTCTGGTACCTTTAATTATATAATTTGTGTCATTAATAACAACCCCAAATAAATTTTCGTCTATTATTGTTATACCCTTTTTTAAATAGCCCGCTGAGACTTCACCTTGCTTTAGTGCCTTTTGGTTTAAATTAATTTTTTCCTTTTGTAAAAAATCACTTAATTCCCTTAGCATAGACAGGTCAATATTACTGACATCAAAAATCTGCCTTTTAACTTCAACCCCTTTAGCAAAACCATTTTCAATTCTTGGTGGATACACTCTTTCCGGCACTTTACTCGCACCCTGAGCAATATCCCTATTTGTTACGTATTTTTTTTCCATAAACTAATTTTAACATAAAAATAAAACCGCTAACAATAAAAAATAGCGGGCTCCCTGCGTAGCAAGGAGCCCGGCAAGCGGACTTAGGAATTGCGAATGAAACTGGCCGCGTTACGAGCGGCTTTTAGACCCGGACGGGTTGTGGGTTTACCACTCTTAGTCTTAGGCGTTGGCGGCGGAAGTGGAATGGCTTCACCATTCCGTAACGCTGCCTTTCGCTGACTTGAATTGTGGTGGTGGGGTTTCTTTTCCTTTTGACCATCTGCAGGAAAAACTGACTGATGAGCAAGAACCTCAAAACGTTTTTTACTCATTACTCCTCCATCGGAGAGATTAGCAACGTATTTCACTACCAAACTGATATTATAGGAAATAAACCAAAAGGTCAATAAAAAATAACTAGCGCTAGCAGTTTGTGTTTTCACAAACTGCTAGCGCTAACGAAAAATTACAACAGCCCGGCGAACATCAACCCAACCTTCAGATGGAAGTAGTAACCGAACTTCTTTCCCTCTTTTTCAAATAGCACAGTCAGAAAAGACTTAGTCTGACCTCCCTTAGAATGCTTTACCGCCCACACCCGTACCACCTTAGTCTCACCACGGAGTGTGTGCGTACACCCTTCCATGCGGTGAGCTACCCGCCAGAGCTGAAGGCCCCTTTTGACCTGTCTGCAACGCTGATGATCCAGCACTTCCTTTCTGGAACGATCAGCAACCAAATTGTGGACTCCGCCCATCTCGAACATCTTCCGAATCAGTCCAATTTCTGCAGGGTCCTCACACACAGACAAGGGCAAGAAGTCCGTACAAAATACCTGGTCCTTATCTCCGACCCGGAATACAATTTCTCCAAGCGAATGATCGCTCTTCATAAGGTCCAGAATGGTGAGGTCTAACGGCACCTTTCCCAACTTACCTTCAACTGCTTCGTAGAGGGTCACTGGTGTAACTCCTTCTAGCTTTGAATTTCGCCAGGAAGTTTAGTTCCTTGCGATGGCTAGATTATAACAAAACCTTAAGAAAAATCAATTCCAGGACTTGGCTAAAGTTCATTTCTGTTTTATACTATTTACTAATCACTAATTATTTTCCTGATTGAAATCCTTCACTCGGATGAACTCGTTCAGGATGAGGCCGGAGAAAAAATGTCTTTTAAAATAGGAATTGTTGGTTTGCCAAATGTTGGAAAATCTACCCTCTTTAACGCTATTACCAAAAGCAAAGTAGAAGCTGCAAACTATCCCTTTGCTACTATTGACCCAAACGTGGGAGTGGTAGCCGTGCCTGATGAACGTTTAACCAAACTTAAAGAACTAGAAAATTCAGAAAAAATTATTCCAACCGCAATTGAGTTTGTAGATATTGCTGGACTTGTTAAAGGTGCCAGCACTGGTGAAGGTTTGGGAAATAAATTCCTTAGTCATATTCGCGAAGTAGACGCTATTATGGAAGTTGTCAGATACTTTGTAAACGACGATATTATACACGTAAATGGTAACGTAGACCCAGCTCGCGACATAGAAACTATTGGTATAGAATTACAACTTGCCGACTTACAAAACGTAGACAAGCGCTTAGAAACCGTTAGCCGAAACGCTCGCAGCGGCGACCGTGAAATGGTTATTAAGCAAAAAGTTTTAGAAAAATATAAAGTTGCACTAGAGGCGGGGCACATGGCAAATACGGTGGTACTTACCGAAGAAGAAAAAGAAAATAGCAAAGACGTTCAACTCTTAACCACCAAACCTTTTTTGTTTGTAGCAAACTCAGAATTTAATTTAACTACCAAACAATTTAATAATATTTCCACAGACCCAAATCTTATTGCCATAGACGCTAAAATAGAAAGCGAACTAGCTGAGCTCTCCGACGAGGAACGCATGGAATACTTAAAAGAATTGGGACTACCGGAATCCGGACTAGATAAAATTATAAAACAAGCTTACAAAACTTTAGGGCTTATAACTTTTATTACAGCCGGACCAAAAGAAATTCACGCATGGACTTGTACCGCTGGCACCAAAGCTCCACAAGCTGCTGGGAAAATTCACACCGATTTTGAAAAAGGTTTTATACGCGCCGAAGTAATTGCTTGGGACAAACTTATAGAAGCCAATGGCGAAGTTGGTGCTAAAGAACGAGGCTGGCTTAAAACAGAAGGTAAAACTTATACTATGCAAGATGGTGACGTTGTGCATTTCTTATTTAATGTATAATTTAACATTTAAAAAACTGCCAAAATTCGGCAGTTTTTTATTATCAACTAACAATTCGCAACTAAATCTAAATCGCACATCGGTCTCCGCAACTTGGACAGCAAATAGGACTGTTGATTATAAATTCATAAGCAGTAGCATGTTTTAAATGCTCCCCGGAATCTTCGTCACAGGGTAAACCCATGGACACCTGCTCAAGTGAATGCAATACAATTTCTGAAGAAACCACAACTACCACTTCTCCCGCATAGCAATCAATTAAGTCAGTTAAAAACATTTTAAGACGATTACCCAAGCTTACGTTAGTTTCCGAACCCTGAACTGATTTTTTAATATTATTTGTTATTTTTCTGAACTCTAAAATTGGTATCCCTTCTAAACGTCCGGCACTAATGTCGTTCAGGCGTTTATCTATTTGAACTTCCATTTTCTTCAATTTTGCCAACTCCCCTGCGGTTTCTTGCGTGCGTGGCATTTCCGAAGAAATAATTGCAGTAAACTTTTTAGTCTGTAATTTTTTCGCCAAGATCTTTGCCTGCTTTTTTCCTTTGGCAGTTAAGTGAAAGTTTTTGCTTGGATCGCCATTCACTACCCCGGCAATATTATGCTCACTTTCCCCATGGCGCATAGCAATTACTGTAATTTTTTGTGGAGCTTGGACTTTTATCTTCCCGCAATCGCAATGCCAATAAATTTTATTTGATGTATCCATTAAGGTATTATATCAGACAAAACCTATTAAAATTACTATATTATACCATATTTAAAGAAAAAAATCAATATTAAACCCTATCCTCCTACTATCGACAAAAAGGCTTATTCATGATACAATTCCGTTAACTTAATAATTATCATATTTCCCTCTCTTAGAGAGTGGGAATAGAAAGGAACACTTTCTATGCCGCAATATGAGCTCATGTATTTGCTCGGCAGCCACGTTGCCGACGATGAAGTACCTAAAATTTCTGCAAATATTCTAAAAATTGCAGGTGACTTTGGAGCTACTGACATCAAAGAGACTCAGTTAGGTAAGAAAAAACTAGCCTACCCTATTGGTAAAACTCGCAACGGACATTATGTTGTGATAAATTTTACTATGGCTGGAAAAGATATTAACGCCTTTGATGCGAAAATTCGTACCCAAGACGCAAATATAATTCGTTACATTTTAATTAACCTGGACGAACATTTGGAGAGAATGGAAAAGGACCGTATTGCTCAAAGCAAAATTGTCCGTAAAGGACCTCCGGAAGAAGCAATAGCAACCGAAGAAAAACCTGTGAAGGCTGACGAGGAAGCTCCAGTTAAAAAAGAACGCAAAGTCAAAAAAGCTCCATTACTTGCCGATATAAACCCTGAAGAATTGGACAAGAAAATTGAAGAAGCTTTGTCTGAAGACCTTACAAAATAACCAATCTACGAATTTACAAATAATAACTAATGACTACTGATGCTAAATTTTAAGGATTAGTTGTCATTCGCAATATTCGTTCCATTCGTTGATTAGTCCATTAATAAAAATAACGAAAACTATATGGATCTCAATAAGGTTATGATTATTGGTCGCTTAACCCGCGATCCTGAACTAAAAACAACTCCAAGCGGTGTAAATGTTTGCCAAATGGGTATTGCTACTAGCTACGCCTATACCAACCAAGCCACCGGACAAAAAGTGGAGCAAACAGAATTTCACAATGTCGTCCTTTGGAGAAAACTTGGGGAGATTGCACATCAATACTTAAAAAAAGGTAACCAAATTTATATTGAAGGCAGACTTCAGACTAGAAGTTGGGACGGTACTGACGGCAAGAAAAACTACAGGACTGAAATTATTGCCGACAATATGATAATGCTAGGTGGTAAACCTGCCGGAACATCCAGCTCCCCTAGCACCGGTGCTTTTCAAGCTCCAACAACTTCTACCACCCCAAAGCCATTTATGGCTCCTACCAACACCCCAACAGAAGAACTTCCAACAATTCAACAGGGTGAAGACATTAATGTAGAAGATATTCCATTTTAAACATACTTGGAGTGAAAACATTAGACGGTTTTCCCTTCCAAAGTCCCGATTGTCATCGGAACGGCCTTGAATCCTAAATCTTAATTCTTAAATCACATTATGCGCCCATCTAACAATAGAGACAGTCAGCCACAGGTGAAAAAAATGTGTTACTTTTGTTCCAACAAACTTAGCACAGTTGATTATAAAGACTCGCAAACCTTGCGCCGCTTTATGTCACCTCACGCTAAAATTTTGAATCACAGCAGAACAGGAACCTGCCCAAAGCATCAAAGAATGGTAACCAAGGCTCTCAAGCAAGCCAGACATATGGCACTTTTGCCTTTTGTTGCTGCCTAAGACAAATGTCAAGCATCAAGTAACAAGCACCAAAATCCAAAACTAAAAACATTTTGATATTGAAGTTTGGTCCTTGTTTGAAATTTGTTATTTATAATTTGTAATTTACACATATGGACTTAAATGACATGAAAATTGGAACCATTATCCTCTGGGAAAACCAGCCGGTAATGGTTATTTGGTCCAACCGCATGAGAACCGCTCAAAGAAAACCGGTTATGCAAACCAAAATGAGAAATGTTATCACCGGTAAAGTTTACGAATACTCTTTCAAATTTGGTGAAAGCATTGAAGAAGCGGACGTAGTAAGAGAAAAAGGAAGCTTCCTATACGCCGACGAAGAAGGCACTCACTTTATGAACCCGGAGACTTTTGAAACAATAGACATTCAAAAAGAAGTGACAAAGGAACAGGAAAACTTCCTGAAAGAAGGAATGGAAGTTTCCATTTTACGCTTTAACGACAAACCAGTTAGTATTGAACTTCCAATTAAGGTTGAACTCAAGGTTACTGAAGCTCCTCCCGACACCAAAGGCAACAGTGGTGGGAGCGTTACCAAACCGGTAACCTTAGAAACCGGACTAGTAGTCAACACTCCAATGTTTATAAAAGAAGGAGACACTGTCAGAGTTGATACTCGCACCGGAGAATATGTAGAAAGAGCTAACTAGGTTTTAGGTACTAGATTTTAGGTTGTAGAAAAATCCTCTCCCAAAAGGGAGAGGATTTTTAAATTCCTATCTATCTAAAACTTTACATCAAATCTTTCCCACGGCTCTACCCCCAGATCACTGTAGCGTATCCATTTTGGCTTTATTTTATATATGACGCCAAATTCTCGAGGTACATATTTTGCTATGGAAAAGACTCTTTTTAAATACAGCTCTAAAACATCGTCTAAATCCTTTTCCAAAACTTCTTTTGCCACACCTTCATACTGTACGGTTTTCCCCTTCTCCCAACCAATAACCAATGAGGCCTTGGAATTCGCTTTTAAATTCTGAAATTTTCTGGAAGAATTAAAACTACTACAAATAATTTCCAGCTCTTTAGTAATTGCAATACCCATTACTGAAGATTCTGGAAAACCACTTTTAGAAACTGTAGCGAGTACCGCTAATTTGCGATCCTTAATAAAATTATATAAAAATCCCAATTTCTTCTTCTTATTAAACCCATTATGATTTTTTTGAATTTTCATAAATGAGGAATTAATTCTACATTTAAATTATACGCCTAATCCGGCTAATTTAAAACCCCTCGGGTGAGGGGTTTTAAATTTATTTTAATCTTGAGTCTGAATTTGCCATTACCGTGAGAATCGGAAGGGTAAAATCAGCACTATTAGCAGAAACAATAAATGAAGCTTGCCCACCATTAGCTATAAACGTCCCCCAGTCTGGCACCGGAATAAGGCCGGATTCATGAACAAAATATACTGTAGAAGCTCCGTTTTTTATCCAAGTTCCCCAAGGATGCGAACTGTGCGCACTGGTCACAATGTAGCCAGAGTTATTTAAATTAGAATAACCAGCTGGCAAAACATTACTAAACTTAAATCCCAATCCGGTAAAAACTGAAGCTGAAGAGAAACCTGTTTTGGTATTTTTATAAACCATATAAACTGTTCCGCCCTCGGAAATTAACTGCCCGCTTGGATAAGCACTGGTTCCTAATACATTACCACCTGGGTATTGCAAACCTCCACCACCGTAAGAATAACCGCTGACAGTTACATATAAATTTACACAAGAACTATAACCACTTTGACAAACCGCAATAGTCGTACTCCCAGCTTGGCTAGCGTAAATATTCAAGACTCCCCCGCTGAGACTTGCACTCGCGACATATGAGTTGGAATTAGAAGAAACATAATAGCTTCCGCTTCCATAAATATTTACAGTGGCAGATTGCCCTTGATTTAAAGCAAGGTTGTATTGGCTTAAGGTTAAATTTCCGCCGTAATTACTACCGCTGACCGTAACATAAACCGTACTGCAAAAACCCAGAGCAGTATGGCACACAGAAATACTGGAAGAACCGCTTTGCAAACCATTTAAATTAAGTACCGTACCGGACACACTGGCGGAAACTACGCTGGAGCTGCTATTGGATGAAATATAATAAGCATTAGAATAAGCAGGGTAAGTTTGGTAGGTCATACTACTGTTAATAGACACTGCTAAACTTTGCCCGACACTCAAGCTTGGATTGCTTGTACTAAACCAAATATTACCGCCTGTACTTGAACCACTTACCGTAACATAAATTGTACCGCACTGGGAACTATTATAAGCACAAACGGACACAGTGGCAATTCCATTACCTATACCGTATAAATTTATCGAAGAGCCACTAACAGTGGCGGAAACTACGCTGGAGTTGCTATTGGATGAAATATATAAAGATCCACCACCATAATTATAAACCGACACAGAAGCACTTTGTCCAACATTTAGACTTAAGTTAGATTGACTCAAAGATAGAGCATTATTACAACCTGTGTAACCGCAACCACTTCCAGATACAAGCACATACAAACTAATACAAGCACTACTATTGCTTTGACAAATATTAATAACTGAGCTTCCGCTATTTAAAGCATTTACATATACAGTGGAACCGGAAATGGAAGCCGAAACATAGTTTGGGTTGGTATTACTGGAAATATAATAACTGCCTGAATAGCCGGTGCTACTATAGATATTTACTGTAGAATTTTGTCCAGTTGTCAGATTCAAATTCGCCTGACTTAAAGAAAGAGAACCGCTACAGCCATAATAGCTACAACTTGAACCCCCGGTGACAGTTACATACAAGCTAGTACAATTGCTAGTGCTAGCATTCTGACAAATATTAATAGAGCCACTGCCGGAACTGAGTGCATTTACTGAAATAACATTTCCGGAAATGGAAGCTGAAACTACATTGGAATTTGAATTACTGGCAATATAATAACTACTGTAATAATTATTACTACTATATATTGTAGCTGTCGCACTCTGACCCTGAGTCAAAGATAAATTATTTTGGCTTAAAGAAATACCGTATGGGGAACCGCAATTATAAGTACATCCTCCGCTACCAAAAGATGAGACGGATACAACCGAAGACTGAAGCCCGGCAACTACAACATACATTTGTATGGAACTAGAAGTACCATCACTTGGTAAACTTATTACTTGGTTAAAATAACCGTTATAGTCAGTCTGGCCAATATTTTTTACTTCAGTCCAAAGACTGCTCGACTGCCTGGTAAAAAAATTAATTTGACTATTAGAGTTTGCATTACTAACCGTTATTTGTACATTTCCACTACTAACGCTAGTGTATGTAGCAGACAGCACCGGAGTGGCAGCCTTGACCGGAGAGACTGCACCCACAGCAAGAATTGAGCAAAAAACGCTCAAAATTAAGCTTTTTGTGATTATATTCATAAATTTCTTGTTAATAATAGCTGACCCTATATTATTATAAAATACCACCTATTTGTCAATCGGTTTTTATTTTAGCTTTAAGAAATTGGACTGCAGAATTACCGGCTTTAGCCCCTTGTCCAGCACTAGTTAAAATATCATTTTTTAATGTTTGAGTAACATTACCTGCGGCAAATATTCCTGGAATATTTGTTTCCATGTTCGCATTAATTTTAATTCTCCCTTCTAAATTTTTATGCGTAATTAAATCGAACTCCGTGGAAACTCCCCCGCAGGCAACAATAATAACTTTGGAATAATACAAAGTACCATTCTTCACCTCAACTGAAAAACTTACAATATTTTTTTCAAGTGATATAATTTCTTTTTTTCGCTGAAGTTCTAATAAATCTGGTTTTTGTTTAACCACATTTTCAAACTCGTCTTGAATTTTGGCAAAACTTAAGAGTTGAAAATCATTATGCTCACTATAATCTAAAAGCTCTTTGGTTAAAATTAAAGTTTTTAGATTATTTTTAGCCGTGTATATGGAGGCTACCAACCCTGCAGGACCGGAGCCTATTATTATTACATCGTACATACTTTTTGTTTAACATTAACTTAACTTTCCACTTGCTCCTGATTATTTTGATTACCATAAAATACAATTATAGTAACTGAAGTCAATAATATAACTGTACCCATAATCTGCCATTTATCTAGGACGATTCCTAAAAATTTCCAATTTACAAAAGTTAACGCCAGCGGGTACCCCAATTCCATTAAGGTCGCCACCGAAGCCTTAGTACTTTTCAGTCCGTAATAATACAAAAATAGAGCAAAAAATCCGGTTAGCAAAGCAATTATGGCTGTATTTTTCCAATACAAAAAATTCATTAAATCAAACTGCATTTTCTCAAATACAAACACATAAAACAATAAAAACAATAACCCAAAAACAAATCGCATACCAGTCACAAATTCAAAATTTAACCCCTTTAACAAAGACCTACCAACCACTGTACCCCCTGCCCAAAATAAAGCTGCTAACACAGCTAATAGGGGTCCAGCCAAACCAACTCCACTTACCCATAAGGCACTAGGCAAAGCATTACCAAAGGTCACTAAGTACGCACCTACTAATGCAGGAATAGCCAACAACCAAAA
This sequence comes from uncultured Candidatus Saccharibacteria bacterium, assembly GCA_964348935.1. GTDB lineage: Bacteria > Patescibacteriota > Doudnabacteria > UBA920 > UBA920 > PALSA-1336. The sequence goes on from CAYGEJ010000010.1 coordinate 29,122, forward strand.
TTTAGAGCTAATTTTTTCTCTCAAAAAAATCCAAGCGAGTATTATGGCGAAAATCGGTTGGAATTTCTGAAGTAATGCTGCAATAGTAAAATTATAATTCATTAATACCGCACCCTTAACAAAAAGTATTGCAGCCAATGCAGAAGCAACTGCCCCAATATATACCAACCCTAAAACTTGCTTCCAGTTTAAAGACCTGAACTGTATTCTATTTTTCCAAAGTAACGGCAAAGAAACTAAAGCATTAAGCACATGCTCTAAAAGAGCAATAAATCCTGCTCCAAGACCACCAGTTAAAAGCGGTTTTCTAAATGGCGAATCACCTGCCCAAAGCAATGAGGAAATAAAAACTAAGAGTGGTCCGCTATTTGTTTTCCTTGTTAAATTGCTCTCCACCCCGTTAGAAATTCCCATAATATTTTATGTTCAAATAATTAATAAAATTTACTATTATAACCTAATATTGTTAATTAACCCCCGATTTCTAACGGGGCATGTTTTATAACTTCTTAATTTTATCTACGTCTTTACCAATCTGATACTTCAAATCTTCAATATTTTTAAACTTCTTAAAGGGTCTTATAAATTTATAAAGAGTTAATTTTACTTTTTTCCCATACAAGTTCCCTTTAAAATTTATTAGGTGAGCTTCTATTTTTGGCAGTCCCTTGCTGTCCTTTGGTTCTATTACTATTGCTGCCTTATAAGTCTTTAGTCTTGAGTCTATAGACTTTAGACTAAAGACTACTTCCCCTGACCATATTCCAATTTTTAAATTTAACTTTTGTCTACTATAATCTCGCCTGTCTATATTTGCTGTTGGGCAACCAAGTACTTTTCCAAAACCATTACCATGAATAACTTTTCCTAAAATTTGTATTTGATCATTTGTAAATTTATGCATGTTAGTGATTCTCACCTCGCCAAGGAATTCCAAAAAAATTATCACCAATCAACTCTTCAATTTTAATTCTTTGATCGTGTGAGTTATATTCTATTTTAATATCCCCTTTTATTAGTTCTATTCCACCATCCCAACCCTTACAAACTAACTTTTCTGCTGTTATGCTTTCTGCTCCTACTACTTTTAATTTATCTATAATATCACCATGTTCAGTTATGGATTTTTCTACTTGAGCAAAAAACGGTAATCCATAACAGTCAGTATAATGCTCACGATTGTCTAAAATAAAACTCGCGTAAGCAATTTTAAATTTTTTAGAGACAACAACAAAATAACAACCAGCAATTAAGGTGCATACTAATATAAAATAAAATAAAATTTTAAATATTCTCTTCCAAGAAAAACTCATAAATTTGTTACAATAAAATTAATCTTGATTCAAGGTTAAATATTTTTCTGCATCTAGTGAAGCCATGCAACCCATACCTGCTGCAACTATTGCTTGTCTGTAGTGTGGGTCATTAACATCCCCCGCCACAAACACTCCTTCAATATTGGTTTTACTATGATCTTTCACAATAATATAATTTTTATCATCTACTTCTATACCCGCATCTTTAAAAATTTTAGTATTTGGAGTGTGTCCAATAGCAGCAAAATACCCACCGGCCTTAATAGTAGTTTCTACACCAGTAATATTATGTTTAACTTTTATACCCTCTACAAAATTTTCACCCAAAACGTCAACCACTGTCACGTTGGTTAAAAAACTTATTTTCGGATTTGCCTGAGCTCTGGTAAGCATTATCTTAGATGCTTTAAAATCGTCCCTTCTGTGCACAATGGTCACCTTACTGGCAAACCGAGTTAAAAAAGTCGCCTCTTCCATAGCGCTATCGCCCCCGCCTATAACTACCACTTCTTTATCTTTAAAGAAAAAACCGTCGCAGGTGGCACAGGCGCTAACACCTTTTCCACGCAAGCGCTGTTCATTTGGTAAGTTCAACCAATTTGCTTCGGCGCCTGTGGCAATAATTACCGACTTGGCAAAATATTCAACGTTTTCTGTTTTAATCGCAAATGGTGATTTTGAGAAATCTACTGAGATTACATTTTCATTTATAATATCGGTTCCGAACCTAGCAACTTGCTTCATCATATTATCCATAAGCTCCGGACCTTGAATACCATTAACAAATCCCGGAAAATTTTCCACTTCCGTAGTTTGCATTAATTGCCCTCCGGGATTAAGCCCAGCGATTAAAGCTGGCTTTAACTCAGCTCTTGCGGAATAAAGAGCAGCGGTCAAACCCGCCGGTCCACTGCCAATAATTACCACATTTTTAATTGCTTTCCCATCTGCCTCGTTTAAAATATTGTTATTATTTTCCATATAATTTATTATTTCCCATTTAATTCCTAATAAAAAATTAACGGAATTAAATTTTAGATTGATATAAATTTACCAACTCTGATATTGCCTGTTTGCGCTTGGCAGTATTTTTACTATTTACCGCATCCCAGGCACAGCTTCCCAAATGGCCTTTTAAAATTAACTGGTTTATCTTCTTTAGCGCTTCAATTACTGCGTGATTCTGATTAATAATATCCAAACAATACGCATCATTTTCTATCATTTTACAGACAGCTTTAATATGACCCTCGGCGTAATGAAGCCGATTAACCACGTCTTTCTTATTTTTTTCCGTACTAATATTCTTCATATAATTTTTCACTCTATACCCCCCTCTGGGGGGTATAGAGTGAATATAGCTTAAGCCTTGACATCTGTCAATATTTTAACTATAATAGCCGGTCCCCCGGCTAAGGCAAAGTCTTACAAGCCTCAAAGGGGGAGAAAATTTATGGAGGGAGAAAGGAGACTTTATGGACTCCTTACTGTTCCTGTGTTTGGGAGCGGGGTTAATGATTGTAAGCTCAGTGCGCGACAATGCAAAGCTAAAAAACGCGCTTAGTAAACATTCAGGCAACCATCGCTACCTGCCACGCGCAATTACTATACTAGTAATGGCTACTCAGGTTTCTGAGTTGTTAAAAGCCTTAGAGCATATTTCAATTGTGAACATAGTAGCTGCATTATTTTTGCTGGCTATAGTGGTGGCAAGCACATCGGGAACAGAAGGAGCAGAGGGCTAATTTTCATTTCATTTTGAAGTGACTAAAAGCCATTCGACCCATAAACTCCCGATACATGGAAAATGCAAAACCGGTTGACTAATAATCAACCGGTTTTCATTCATTTAAAATTATTTTAATTCCCCAAGCACTACGGGCAATGATAAATTTTGTTCAGCTCTGATAATTTTTAAAGTAACTTGATTCCCTGCTTGATATTTTTGTACCACTGCATCTAGAGGATTTTGCTGGTTTATCACGTGCTCATTTACCTCAATAATAATATCCCCTGCTAACACCCCACTACTGTCAGCCGGAGCACCTTTTACCACCTCTACCACTAAAGCACCATTTTTTACGGGCAATTCTTTAACTAAGTGCAACCTTGTATCGATAGTTGAAAATCTAATCCCAATATATGGCCTGGAAACTTTGCCAAAAGTTTTAAGTTGAGACACAGCGTCTTTAATTGTACTAATCGGTAAAGCAAAACCCAATGAAGTCCCTGCAGTATCGTACAAAGTATTCATCCCAACCACTTCGCCTGCTAAATTAATCAGTGGACCTCCACTATTTCCTAAATTAATAGCTGCGTCGGTTTGAATCCAATTATGAGTCGTTGGCAAAGAATTAACATTACTTTCGTCTACTGCCCTGCTTAAACCGGAAACCACTCCTCTACTCACTGTATTTTGATACCTGCCCAAAGAATTACCAATCGCAAAAACTGTCTGACCAGTTTCCAGTGCGTTAGAGTCCCCAAGTTTTACAATAGGTAAATTTTTAGCTTCAATCTTTACCAATGCCACATCATCAAATTTATCTCTGCCGATAACGGTGGCAGGATACTCGGTTCCATCGGCAAATACCACCGTATAATCCAAGTCCACCTGCTCGACTACATGATTATTAGTTACAATTAACCCATCTGCCTCAAGAATAAACCCCGTACCTGAGACGGCTGAAGCTGGTAAATTTAAAGTTATGGTATCACCACTAACTTTTGAATCTAAATTAATAACTTTTGGTACTCCTATAATATTTACCACAGAAGCTTTTACCGTACGAACCGCCAATATCCCCTGCTGTTCGTCAGTTAAATTTTTATTATTCGCAGTTGGCTTTATTGGGTTAAGTTTGATAGTTGCACTCGTAGCTTGACCTGCCACAAATACTAAAATGATAACTACAAAAGTTACAATATATTTTTTATTCATCCCCGTATATCATCTTCCAGTACCAAACGCCTTTTTGGCATGGTACTTAATTAATCGTAAACCCAAGAATCGGCGTCCCTGGTTAGTTTTTAAATAATCTTCTCGGCGTTTGGCATCTTCTTCATCCAAACAACCTTCAAAATAAATAAGCTTAAATGGTAATCTAAATTTTGTTGATATGGCCTTGCCTTTTTTATGTTCTTCTATTCTACGCTTTAAATTATTAGTATAGCCGATACACCTTTTACCGTCTGTTAAGCTCTCCAGAATGTAAGCATAGAAGAACATACTGGAAGTTGTATTACGGGGCATAATTCAATATTCTTAATTCTAAATTCAATTTATTCTATACCCCTCTCCTTTAAATCTTCTATAATCTGTGTTGCGGCAAGTATCCAATTTTTACTCCCCGGCTGATTATAAACCCCGTTCATTTCTTCGAGCTTCCAATCTTTATAGCGACGCTCAATTAATCTGTCTAAATCCTTTGCCCAATCTGCAGTAGAAGCATATTCTCGCCATAATGGATGCCCCGGCTCTACACCAATACCGCTACAGTTATTGGTATAACAACGTTTCCCCAGCGTACTTTCAGAATTTGATATAGCTAACACCAGCTTCCAATGCTTCAACTCAGCAATCGTGTCGACAATAGAAATAAAAGGAGATTTCCTTTCCGCTAGATAAGCCTTAAGCTTCTTTTTTCTACTCGCCAACATTTCGGCATTTTTTACTTCCGGAGTTTTTAAAGCTTCATTCAAGTAACCCTCTATTTGATTTAAAGTTAAACTTAATATTTGCTCATTTGGCTCTCGCCCGCCGTCCTGCACTGAAGTTGGCTGGGTGGTCACTTTAATTAAATTCTCTGTCGAATCGCCTAAGACTAGAGTCTTTGTTTCTGCCTCTGTGGTTTCGGTAGACAGCACTGACCATGACCCTGCACCAAAAGCCAATAACAACGCTACCACTACGACCATAACAGGAACTCGAGTTGGAAGTATAAAATAACTTTTCCAATCAAAAATTGTATTATACTCTTTGGGTAATTTTTGAAAAGTTGTTACTGTCCTACTCTCAACCCTAACTGTTACTCTATGCCTTTTATTAGTTATTTTTTTATTTATCCCGTCTAAATTTTTCATTTACAAATATTATATTACTTTATGTATTATACCATTTAAAAAGAAATTCCTAAAAATATCATAATGAAATATTTTTAGGAATAAGTTGTATTACAAAGGAAGAGGCAATAGCTCAAAATTAAGCTATAATACAGTTACTATGACTGAACAAACAGATGAAAATATAGCCAAATTAGTCCAAAAAGGCAATACTTCTATATTTGGAAGTTTAGTTGAACGTTACGACAAAAAACTCATGCGATACGCAAAACGTTTTTTGTTCGACTACGAAGACGCGGAAGATTTAATTCAAGACATATTTATTAAAGCTTTTAAAAATATACAGGGCTTTGACACATCAAGATCTTTTAACTCATGGATTTACCGGATTGCCCACAATGAATTTATTAACGAAATTAAAAAACGTGGTAGAGAACCTATATCCTTTTTTGACCCCGACACACTCTTCCCTCACCCAGTTGCGCCAAAACAAGCCGACGATGAGCTCAAAGAACAAGAACTAAAAACTCTGGTAGATGAATTTATTACAAAGCTCGATCCTAAATACCGCGAACCCCTAGTGCTTTACTATTATGAAGATATGGACTACCAACAAATTGCCGATATTATGCATATCCCAACTTCAACAGTAGGTGTCAGGCTCAATAGAGCCAAACAGTTGTTAAAAAAAATAGAATCAAACATATGAACTCCGAAGAAAACAACTCAATAAAAGACAATGTACTTCAGGCAATTGATTCCGGTAAAGTTACTATGAAGCCGAAATGGCATTTTATTACTCATGCAGTCCTGCTTATTACAGGGATAATTTTTGCTATGCTCAGCCTACTCTATTTAATCAGTTTTATTATTTTTACTTTGCATCAAACCGGTTTATGGTTTGCTCCAGGTTTTGGCTTAAGAGGCCTAAGGGAATTACTTTTCGATTTTCCATGGCTTCTTGTTTTTGTAGCAATAATTTTTATTGCACTTTTACAAGTTTTAATAAAAAAATATTCCTTTAGCTACGGCAAGCCATTAATTTATTCAATAATGATTATTGTAGTAATTGTAGCTACCGGCGGTTTTATTCTTTCAATGACTTCGGTACATAAAAATTTATTTTTACAAGCTCAGAACAATCGCCTGCCATTTGGCGGAAGTATGTATATGCAATACGGACATCCGCCCCAACATGGCAACATTACCGCAGGAGAAATTTTGGAAGCATTACAAAATGGTTACAGTATTAACACTCCACAAGAAGAAATTCTTAGCATTATTGTTACCCCAACTACTAAATACCCTCTTGGCAGTAATTTTATTATAGGTGATAAAATTGTAGTTATTGGCGAACGCGACGGCTACATTATCCAGGCTTATGGCATACGCAAGATTAATGATAATGAATACATTCAACCCCTTTCCGATAAATACCCCTATAAAAATATGCATAGATAGTTTCCTTATTCGAAACTTTTGGAATTATGAAATATTTTTTAAATTCCATTGTAGTAATAAGTGAACACCTAGGAAAGTTCGACTAATAATTAAAAAATAAACATATGCAAAAATTTCGAGCCTCCACTCTGCTTGTTGCAACAGCCCTAACATTGGGACTGGCAACTGCAGGCGTGGGAGCGGTTCATGCCGCCACAAACAGCGATTCAACCAGTCCAATGAATAACATTGTTAGCGCTTTAGCAAAGAAATTCAACCTAAACACAAGCGATGTTCAACAAGTCTTTGACGAACAACGTACCCAAATGCAAGCCGAACGCCAGCAAGAGTTTAAAGACCGTTTAGCTCAAGCAGTCAAAGACGGCAAGCTAACTCAACAACAAGCGGATTTAATAACTTCCAAACACCAAGAAATGCAAACTTTTATGCAAAGTTTGAATGGCAAAACCCAAAAGGAACGCCAGCAAGCTATGAATACCCAACACCAAGCAATGAAGCAATGGATGATAGACAATAACATCCCTCAACAATTTATGATGTTGGGCATGGGTCACGGTAGAGGTCATGGGAATTTTGGCCCAGGACACATGAACTTCCAAAACAATTAACCACTAAATTATTCCAATTAATTTTCTACTTTCAACCCCAAACCTTTAATGGTTTGGGGTTGTGAATTGTAAAGTTATAATAATTACGAGTTATTATAACTATAGAAACATACACTACGTTTTTTATTTTTTTGAATATAAGCCTTACAAAAGCCAGAAAATATAATAATTGTCTTATCTACAAGCTGAATTATATTTCACTCTATTGTAAAGGTGGGTTAAGGGTTATAATTACATAATGCTAAAAGCTATTATTTTAATATTTGCACTTGGGGCAATATTTATATACCCGTTATCCTTACTCCTATTTGCTTTTATAAATTTTTGTATTGTTGCAATAAAAAATTTATTTTCATATTTTATTTTTAATACAAATAGTCAAAATAATTCCAAATGTCTTAATTCTCAAAAACTTAATGAAAATTTTGTTTCTGTTCTCGTTGCTATATATAACGAGCCACCTCTTTTAGTTAATAACACCTTACTATCACTAAGTAAACAAAATTATAAGAATTACGAAGTTTTAGTACTTGATAACAATACCTCAAATGAGACAGTATGGAAACCCGTACAAAAATTTTGTGAAGAATTAGGCGTTAAGTTTAAATTTTATCATGTTGAAAACTTAAGGGGCTTTAAAGCTGGTGCGTTAAATTGGTTAATGAAAAAAGTTAATCCTAAATCAAAGTATGTTGCAATAATTGACGCTGATTACCAATCCGACCCCGATTTTCTTGTAACCACAGTAAACGATTTTACAGATCAAAAAATCGCTTTTGTCCAATTACCTCAAGCATATAGCAATGTTAGTGAACTAAACAGGGGTCTTGCAATAGAATACGAATATTTTTTCGACAACTACATGATAAAAGCACAGAACTTGGAATGCGTTAATGCTACTGGAACTTTGGGTATGTTTAACATAGAAATGTTAAAAAAACTAGGTGGATTCAACACCTCTACCATTACTGAAGATGCGGAATTAGGAACCAGAATTGCGCTTGCTGGTTATAAAGGAATTTATGTACCTAAAATTATGGGTAAAGGACTAATGCCTCACAACCTTTTAGACCTAAAACTACAAAGAATTAGATGGGCGGTAGGTAATGCCCAAGTATTAAGAAAATATTTTTTCTCTATATTAAAATCACCGTATCTAAATTGGAAACAAAAATTTTCTCTTTATTCTCAATTAATGGCATGGGCAAATTTTACTTTTCCAGCTACTTTTTTAATCATACTCATAGCAACGTTTAAACTCTTTTCATTTTCCCTACCTTCTTGGGATGCAGTTTTTATTACCAGCCTTGCAACCATTGTACTTTTTCTAGTTCTAAAATTATTTTCATTTTATTTAACCTTTAAAGACAAATACGGAAAACCACTTATAATTAGAGCTTTTTTAGTTCATATAGGAATAAATTATGTATATTCAATGTATTATTTCAGCGGCCTAATGAATTTACAATTTGATTTTGTAAGAACAAATAAATTTCTAAATAAAAATATACCTGGTATATTTTCAACCATTTTTGGTGAACTGATTTTTGTCTTTTTCCTTTTTTTGTTATCTATAGGTTTATTAAGCCTAAAAGAATACTTTTATTTCTTTACAATGATAATAATTACATCCATCACGCTTACCATACTTTTCACCCTCAAGGAAACCACAGCAACTGAGACTGAATCTAAAAAAATTTTTATAAAAATAAAAAATATGCTTTCTAATTTAAAAATTTAAAAACTAAAATACTCACACCTTGGCAAAAATTGGTTATATACAACATTCAAAAGTTCTAAAAACTCCGCAAACTGTGGAGTTTTATATTGGCTTTAGGTATACATATTTGTTATGCTTGTACTATAAAATTAAACCATAAATTTATGAAAAAGCTAATACTTCGTGGTTTTTTAAATGCTTTAGGCACTAGTGCCTATATTGCAGTCGTAGGAACTACTATGCAAAATGGAGAGAAATTATTTGGGCAAATAAATGAAGCCGTTGCCCCAATTGCTTTTTTAATGCTCTTTGTTCTTTCTGCCAGTGTAACCGGCGGACTAGTTTTAGGTAAACCAATGCTCATGTATTTAAACAACGAAAAAAGCAACGCTGTTAAATTATTTATTTACACTCTATGTTGGTTAGCACTTGGCACTATAATTTTATTTGCAACCAGTCTTATAAAATAATAGATAAATAGAAAAATATTCTTTAGTTATCATCCCCTTCAACAAACTCAAGACAAAATAAAATACCCCAATGCTGGGGTATTTTATTTTGGTAGCGCTACGGAGAATCGAACTCCGATTTAGTGGATGAAAACCACTTGTCCTAACCATTAGACGATAGCGCCTTATTTAGAATGTTGAATGCAGAATTTAGAATTAAGAATGAATACAAACTGCACTTCACGCATTCTACCATAAAGTTCAGAATTTATCAACCCTATTTTACTGCATTCTCCCCTGCTAGATAGCCGGTGGTCCAGCAAATTTGAAGGGAGTAACCACCAGAAGGGCGATCAAAATTTATTATATCCCCTGCTAAATAGAGGTTGCTATATAGTTTTGACTGCATGGTTTTAAAGTCTATTTCTTTAAGGCTTACGCCCCCAGAGGTAACAATAGCTTTCTCTACCCCTAAAAACCCAGAAACATTCATTGGCAAACCTTTTATTAACTTAACTATTCTATAACGCTCTTCTTTGGTTAAAGCATTACCAGGCTTTTCCCCGTCTATCTGCACCATTTCCAAAATCGTCGAAATCATTTTTGGCGGTACAATTTCCCCCATGTTATTCCTAATTTTTTTGTTAAGGGAAGATGTAATTTGCTCAAGTAATTTTTTGTCTAAACCTGCATAGTCTAAATCTGGATATAAATCTAATTCCAAATTTACTGGCGCGTATTTATACAGTTCAGCAATATTTTTACTCATATTTAAAACCAACGGCCCGCTTATTCCAAAGTGTGTAAGTAATATTTTACCTACTCGTGACTCCTGTTTTTCCCCGCCTTGGAAAATTGTAAGCTTTGCGTTTGTAAAACTAGTCCCAAGAAGCTTTTTTACCCACTCTTCTTTTATTTTTACAGGAACTAGTGCTGGGTCTGACTCTTCAACGGTATGACCCAAGTCCTGCATCCACGAGTAACCATCTCCGGTAGAGCCAGTTTCTGGACGAGATTTTCCCCCTGTGGCCACCACAAAACTTTTGGCTTTTATTTCACCCTTAGCAGTTTTTACAGCAGTAATTTGTCCCTCACTGGCTAAGATTTTTACCACTTGAGTATTAGAAAGTACTTCCACCCCGCCATCCTTCATGTAGCTAACTAAAACTTTCCACACGTCCTCGGCTTTGTTACTAACAGGAAAAGCTCTTTTTTCCGCTTCTACTTTTAAAGGCAGGTTTTTACTCTCAAAAAAATTCATAGCGTCCTCTACCCCAAAACGCGAAAAAGAGCCAAACAGTGCCTTTCCACTGCGCCCAAACCTAGCAACTAATTTTTTTGTGTCGAACTCAGCATTTAAAATGTTACACCTTCCTCCGCCGGTAATTAGTAATTTCTTGCCGAGCTTTGGATTTTTTTCCAATAATAAAACTTTGGCCCCAAGTTCGCCTACCCTGCCAGCGGCTATCATACCCGCCGGACCACCACCAATAACCACGACATCATAAATTTTATTTTGATGCGTCATTATTTGATAATTTCTTGAATTAATTCATTCACACCAATTTTCTTTTCTGCAGAATATGGAATAACTTTATATTTTCCAACTTCCTGCTGAATTTTTTTTATTTCCTGAGTTAAAATATTTTTCTTAATTTTATCTATTTTATTCGCCACAATTACTACTTCCTTGCCGGCATCTTTTAAACTGTAAAGCATTTCCATGTCGTTATTAGTTGGCCCAATGTTAGCGTCTATAATTAACACCACTTTCTTTTGCACTGCGAGGGATTCAAAAAAATACCAATAAATTAACCTTTGTAAATTTTCTTGCATTTCCTTTGAACCCTTTGCAAAACCATATCCTGGCAAGTCAACCAAATAAAAATCTTTATTCAATAAAAATACGTTTATTTCTTGGGTACGACCTGGAAAGGAACTAGTTCTGGCTAATGCTTTTTGGTTAGCAATAGAATTAATGACACTAGATTTTCCTACGTTGGAACGTCCAATAAAAGTCACTTGAGGCATTCCGTCGTGAAGAATCTCATCTTCACCTACCAAACCTTTTACAAATTTTGCAGAAGTAATATTCATCCCAGTATATCAACTTTCAATTGCAAACGCTCTTACCGCGTTATCAATTTTTAATTCTTAAATAATTAAACTATTTCTGATAGCTATATTTATTCTAACCGTTTGCCAAGCTTTTATTTTTGTTTTTAACAATTATTTACAATACCTTAAGCTTACAACTTAACCCACTATATTGAAAGTTGTATTACTGGGCATTTTATTTCATCCTTTCAATTATTTCAAAAAACTGCTCTAACTTTTTGGATTTCTCATTTGGAATTAAATCGTCACATATTACTTCTGCGGATTTAATAGAATCTCTAAGTAGCTCCTTGCCGGATTCGGTTAGAGTTACAAAGCTAACCCTGGCATCCCGGGCGTTAGACTCACGCTTAACAACTCCTATTTTTTCCAACGGAACTAAAATCCTAGTTACACCAGAAGCAGTTAATCCAACAGCTTCTGCCAAATCCACCCTACGAATTTTTTGACCCGAAGCTTTACTTATTTGATACAGAACCGCCATATCACCAAACCCCAAACCCTGACTACTAAAACGTCTTGCTAAGTAAGCGTGGGCCTTACCTATTTGAAAAATGAATTTTAATTTACTACTTATAAGAGCCATAATATAACTTTATTAATATTTGATTGGTAAAGTATATATCAAGCTTATCTTTCTGTCAATCTACTTACTCCTCTGGCTTAACGAACCGGCTTCCACTCCTTGCTGTAAGATTTTTTTAAGACTTTCACAAAGAGCAAATTTACTAACCATAAATATAACAACTGGCTCCAGCCGACTTCGTGCGCACGTCTAGAGGTATGCATTACGTGCAAACCAGAAACCACTCTCGTACTTCCAACTTTACTCAAGCGTGAGAATAAATCGTTATCCTCCCCCACTACAATCTTACTATTATAACCACCCAATTTATTAAATGTACCCCTTCTCATCATTTGAAACTCGCCGGCAGCCGCGCCAATATGCAGAAGATTATTTTGAATTTGATTAAGTCTATTTACTAAACCGAAAAATAATTTATCTGAAAGCGTAACATGCTCAGGTAAAACTTTTAAAAATACAGTCAGCCCTTCTAAATTAGATTCTGTTTCAAATAACGAAATAACATGTTTAAAAAAATTATTAATATCGGGAATATGAACGTCTGCGTCAATAAACACCAAATACTTACCTGTTGCCAAACTTGCTCCTAAATTTCTTCCTTCTGCAATATTTTGCCGAAAAGACGCTTTATGTTCCGCGACTTTTTGTACGTACCGCTTAGCCAGCTCAACAGTTTTATCCATACTACCCCCATCGGAAACAATAATTTCATATTTAATATCCCCTAAACCTTTTAAGGTTTTTAAGGTTTGCTCAATAATTTTCTCCTCATTAAGAGTTGGAATAATTATAGATATTGTTTCGTTTGAATCTTCAGATAAAATAAAGTTATTCATAACTTACACCTTTAAATTAATTTAAATTCCATACTAACTCTATTAGAACTATATCTCCGTCCTAACCAAATACCTGTTAATTGCCCAAAGGCCCCAAGCCACTACAATAATCAGGGCTACTATAAATATCGCCTTTGCAGGACCAACTAAAGTTTCGTAAGCATTGCCAAAAAAATACCCGATTGTCAGCAAAAAAGCGGTCCAAATAAATCCGCCCAAAAAATTCAAAATTATATACTTTTTAAAATCCATTCTTAATAATCCGGCAACAATTAAAGTCGCCAAAGCAAAACCAAAACCCATTGTTAATTTAGAAATAATCAAAATTTTATTTTGGTAAGTTTTAAACCGTTTTTCAATTTTATAAACCACTTCAGCGGTAATATTTAAAAACTTGCCGTACTTATTTATTACCGGCCAAGCTCCAAACCTCCCTACTGCATACCAGCCAATATCTGCCACAAAATCCCCGGCTATCAGGGATAAATACAAAGGCAAAAGCTCAAACTGTCCAAGTCTATACAAAAATCCGCTGGCCAGCATAACTACCGGACCCTCCACAATACACAGTACAAAGACTACTAAATATTTAGAAAAACTTAAAAATTCTAACAGCTGTTGGTAAAAACTCATAAGTTAAGGGTAACATAAATATTGCTTTGATAAAAATGGATAAATTAAGTATAATGCAAAAATAGACCGCCCTAAAAAATTAAACAATAAGCTCTACTACATATGCACCCCCAAACATTCCTGAGTAAAAAATACTCTTATTTATTACTCTTAGTCATTCCTTTTTTCCCAAAACTGGTTTTTGCTCATGAGGAATACGTATTGACCAAAGAGCAAATTAATACCGCTGTTGCAGTTAAAGGAATAAATGTTTTTAGTGCCTTAAATAATCCCGGAAACTTACGGGTAGGCCTGTCGGTTGCCATATTATCTTTAGTTGGTATTATTTTGTATTTCTTTTTTCAGCAATCGGAGCTCGGAAAAAAACTGGACAATAAACTCAATTCCCTTGAACCGTTTGGGCACACAATTTTAAGAATCGCACTGGCCAGCTCTCTTATTGCCTCAGCCTATTTTAATTCCTTCTTAGGACCGGAAATCCACTTGTCTAGCATTCCCTTTGCGGAATATCTAAAACCAGCACTCTATATAGTTGGCGGACTTATGCTATTTGGCTTATGGTCAGAATTCACTGGAGTTGCAGCACTTATTATTCTTTTGCTCTGCACTTGGGTTTACAAAGAATATATGCTCACCTACTTCAACTATTTCGGCGAATTTATTGCGTTAATTCTTTTTGGCTCTAGAACTTTTTCTTTAGACAAACTTTTATACAAAGCCAAAGCTTTTGCCGAAAAATACCACAACGCCGAACTCGCCTTAATTAGAATTACATACGGTATTTCTGTTATTTATCCGGCTATTACTTATAAAATAATTCACCCACAGGTAATTATACAAGTAGCCCAGCAATACAACCTTATGCAATTCCACTGGCTCTTTCCCCAGGATCCTCTACTTATAGCTCTGGGCACTGGCATGGCACAAATTGCGGTTGGCATATGTTTAATACTCGGTTTTCAAACCAGACTTAATACTTTAGTCACTTTTGGACTTATGGTACTGTCCGTAGCCTTCTTTAAAGAATCGGTCTGGCCTCACATTATCCTCCTTGCTTTGGCAATTTATTTATTCTTTAACAATGGCGGAACTTGGAGCTTAGATAACTATCTTCAAAAAAATATAACTAGCCTTAAAAATAAATTTTTAGCCAAGGCTTCATAAATGAAAAAATCGAAAACTCCAAAAATTATTTTAGCTGTTGAAACCAGCTGTGACGAAACCGCCGCAGCTATTTTAACAATAACTAACGGCAAAAGTCACCCTCAAATATCCACACTGTCTTCCGTGGTTAAATCTCAAATCCAACTCCACAGCAAAATGGGTGGCGTGGTGCCGGAAGTAGCCGCCAGAGCCCATATTAAAAATATTCTTCCGGTAATAAAAAAATCCCTAACTGACTCAAAATTAAAGTTAAATGAAATTGATTACTTTGCCGTAACAGCTGGCCCGGGTTTAATCCCCTCCTTAATTGTCGGCGTGGAATTTATGCGCGCTTTATCTTTAGCAACTGGCAAACCACTTATTCCGGTTAATCATATGTTGGGGCATCTTTACTCGCCTATGCTAAAAGTTCAAAATGAGCAGTTAAAAATTGAAGGCATATTTCCTCAAATTGCACTCATTGTCAGCGGTGGGCACACTATGCTGGTATTAATGAAAAGTATTAGTACCTATAAAGTCTTGGGACAAACCGTGGACGACGCTGCGGGTGAGGCTTTTGACAAAGTTGCCAAACTTTTAAAGCTCCCTTACCCCGGCGGACCAGAAGTATCCAAATTAGCAATGAAGGCAAGCCAATCCGCCAACGGGCGGATTACTTTCCCCCGTCCTATGATTAATGCTAAAAATTATAATTTTTCTTTTTCTGGTTTAAAAACCGCGGTGCTTTACCATGTTCAATTACTCAAAACCAAAACCTTATCAACACAAACCAAAGCTAACATATGCAAAGCCTTTCAAGATGCAGCGGTGGATGTCTTAGTCTCCAAAACTCTACGTGCGGTAAATGAATATGGAGCCAAATCAATTTCACTTTCTGGCGGAGTTGCCGCAAATGCTTCACTTCGTGAAAAGTTGAAAATTGAATGTGAAAAATTGAAAGTGCGATTTTTTGTTCCACCCCAAAACCTTTGCACGGATAACGCGGAAATGATAGGTATTGCCAGTGCTTATATGTTACATAATGGATTTCAACCTAAAAACTACAAAACTATCCAAGCTAATTCCAACCTAGAACTTTAGCAACTGCTTAAACTACAAAATTTAAGATCTTGCCACCTTTTATTTATCCCTATATAATATAAATAAGCTTATGTTTTGGCTGTCACCAAAATCAATAGCACTGGAAGAACATTCTTCTAATTAAGAATCAATAGACCCAGTCGGAGGCTTCCCGTTAAAGAAGTAAATAAAGCATATCAAGATGGTACCGTTCCTCATTTCCGGAACTCTTGAACACCGTATTTACGGTGTTTTATTTTATCCTTTTCTCTATTCTTTAATAACTAATAACACTTTTATGATAGAACTTGAAAAAGCCTACGACCATACTAAGGTTGAAGATAAAATTTATAAAGCTTGGGAAGACTCTGGCTATTTTAATCCGGACAACCTGCCTGCCGACAAGGAAGGTCTTTCTGGTACTCCTTATACTATTATTCTCCCCCCTCCTAATGTAACTGGCACACTTCATGTTGGCCACGCATTAACTGCAACCATCCAAGATATTTTAATCCGCTACAAAAGAATGAACGGGTTTAAAACTTTGTGGCTTCCGGGAACTGACCATGCTGCTATTGCCACCCAAAGTAAAGTAGAAAAAATATTAGACAAAGAGGAAGGCAAAAGAAAAACCGACTTAGGTAGAGAAGAATTCTTAAAACGTGTAAATAAATTTGCCCAAGATAGCCACGACACTATTGTTTCTCAACTTAAAAAAATGGGAGCTTCTTTAGACTGGAGTCGCGAAGCTTTTACTTTAGACGAAAACAGGAATTTAGCTGTAAAAACAGCCTTTAAGCAACTTTACGATTTGGGTTTAATTTATCGTGGACACAAGGTAATTAACTGGGATGTAAAAGGTCAAACTACAATTTCCGACGACGAAGTTGTACACCAAGAACGCACTGCAAAAATTTATATTTTTAAATACAGCAAAGACTTCCCTATTAGTATTTCTACAACTCGTCCAGAAACCAAAGTTGGCGACACAGCTGTAGCCGTACACCCAGAAGATGACCGTTACAAACAATTTGTTGGCAAGGAATATGATATAAATTTTGCAGGCGTTCCAATTCATATTAAAATAGTAGCTGATAATTCAGTAGAAAAAGAATTCGGAACTGGTGCCCTTGGTGTTACTCCTGCCCATAGCATGATAGATGCAGAAATTGCGCAAAGACATAATTTACCAATGAAGCAAGTTATAAATGAGTTTGGTAAAATGCTTGTTGGTGGAGAAAATATTCTTGGTAAAAAAACAACCGAGGCAAGAGAAGTTATTGTAGAATGGTTAAAAACTGAAGGCTTACTAGAAAAGGAAGAAGAAATAAAACAAAATGTTGCTACCGCTGAAAGAACTGGAGGTGTTATTGAGCCACTTCCAAAGCTTCAATGGTTTATAAATGTTAATAAAGAATTTACTCTTCCCCACTCCGAACTTACTGGAATAAAATCTGGCGACAATGTAACTTTAAAAAAATTAATGCACCATGTTCTTGAAAGTGGACAAACAAAAATTATTCCAAACCACTTTGAAAAAACATACTTTCATTGGATAGACAACCTAAGAGACTGGTGTATAAGCAGACAAATTTGGTATGGACACCAAATTCCTGTTTGGTATAAAAAATCTTTGGCCGGAGAAACCCCAAAAAGCGGTTTCCCCGCCAATACCACCCCTTCCGAAAGAACCTCCGGCGGTGAAGCAAATTCACACGCCTACGGTGACTATGAAATGTACTGCGGTGTAAATGCACCTACTGGCGACGGATGGACACAAGATGAAGATACACTAGACACCTGGTTTAGTAGTGGACTGTGGACCTTTAGCACACTTGGCTGGCCAAATAACTTAAGCGACTTTAAAACCTTTCATCCTACTGACGTTTTAGAAACTGGTTATGACATTCTTTTCTTCTGGGTTGCCAGAATGATACTTATGACCACCACCCTCACAGGACAAATACCTTTTAAAAACATTTTCCTTCATGGAATTATTCGTGACGCCAACAAAGAAAAAATGTCCAAGAGTAAAGGTAATGTTATAGACCCGCTAGATATGACTGCAAAATACGGCACGGATGCACTGCGCTTTGCTATTATTTTTAACACTGCCCCAGGTACAGACATGGCAATGGCAGAAGACAAAATAAAAGGCATGAAGCACTTTGCCAACAAATTATGGAATATTGGCCGATATGTAATATCGGCAAGTGGCGAGTTACAAGTTACAAATAACAAGCCAACACCAATAACAGATGCGGACAAAGATATTTTAACTAAACTAGAAGCAGTAATTAAATCTTCTACCGATCACATAGAAAATTTCCGCTTGCATGAGGCCGCACAAGAAATTTATCACTTCACCTGGAAAGAATTTGCAGACGTTTATATTGAGGCTAGCAAAATACAACTTCAAAATGAAGTCCAAAAAGAAACTACTTACAACATACTAACTTACAACTTAATAACCATTCTAAAACTTCTCCACCCTTTCATGCCTTTTGTCACAGAAGAGATTTGGGGAAAACTAAACCAAAAGAAACTACTTCTTGTAGAAAATTGGCCAAAATAAAGGGAACCCACTGGTATTATTACAAGCACTGCACTGTAATATTCTAGTAAGTCACCAGCCTATACTGTAAACATAAACATGATATAATATTTGTAGATATGAAAAATACAATCAAAATTACTGTCGGAGCTTTATTAGTTTTTTCAGCAGGAATGCTGATAAGTCAGGCAATCCTAAAATCTAAGAATAAAACTGCGAAACATCCACACTTTGACGAAAATAAAAAATGCAACTACTTATACCTTAACCCTCTTCGTTGTGAAGGCAGCATTATTAGCGAGAGGACTGCTTTGGCTCGCATTGAAAAAGACGTCAAAGATTTGGTAAATAAAAAAATTAGAACCGGGGAAGCAAAAGATATCTCAGTATATTACCGAGACCTGCACAACGGACCAATTATTTCAATTAACGAAGACACCCTCTTTACCCCCGCCAGTCTCCTTAAGGTTCCTATAATGCTTATGTATTATAAAATGGCCGAAGTAAACCCTAAAATACTAGAAGCAAAAACCGGGAAAGATTATGAGCCCACAGCGGAAATGAATGTTACAGATATAAACCAAAGTATTAAAGCACATACTGAATATACTATTCAAGAGCTAATTGATAAAATGATTAAGTATTCTGACAATAGATCCAAACAACTGTTGCTGTTATATTTAGAAGAAATTAACCCTGATTTTGACCTTTATCTCCAAACTATAAATGATTTGGGTATTATAACGGACCCCAATAAAATTGACGACTTCATTTCCGTTAAAACTCAAGCCTCAATATACCGAGTACTATACAACGCCGCATACCTGAACAATGAAATGTCGGAGAAAGCCTTAAAATTACTGACACAGGCCGAGTTTTCAGAAGGTATTGCTGCTGGCATACCAAGCCATATTCCCATTGCGCATAAATTTGGAGACCGGATAGGAACTAACGGTGAAATTCAAAGACACGATTGTGGTATTGTCTATGTCCCTGACAATAACTACCTCATATGCGTAATGACCAGAGGATGGGATGCAAATAAGCTATCAAATTCAATTAAAGAAATTTCGAAAATGATTTATACTGAGTCGGTTAGTAATTAAAAAATAATTTAATTTAAAAAGACCTTCTTGTTATAAGAAGGTCTTTTTAAATTAAGAACGTTCTAAAATTCTATGGGGTTCCTCC
>CAYGEJ010000011.1:0-44928 GCA_964348935.1 uncultured Candidatus Saccharibacteria bacterium
AGTAATGCTAAAATTATTTTTTTAATGTGCATATTTTTTATTTCTCCGCTAAAAATATTCTCTTTAATTTTATCCCAAATCGCCAAGCGAAAACCTAAAAATTCTAAGCCAACAAAAATTAACCAGGAACCAGGAGTGAAAGGTGTAACTAGGGCTGAAAAACCCAAAATAATTAAAATAAAACCAATTATTTTTTTAAAAGGAGAATTACTTGCTTTATATTTTTCGTACCAGAGTTTAAACTCGTTCATTTTATTTGCCCATTCTTCTGGTTAGGTTATGTTTTACTTGCCTGCTGTTCTTTTTTTGTTTGGCATGCCAACTGACCGTTTGGATTTTAGTGTCCTTTTTCTTTGGCTTAATTGTAGTGTCAACTTCGTCTTTTGGTTGTAAATTTTCGAGTAAGTCTCTAATTCCCATAAGTTATATAATTTATTATTAAGCGGCTTTTGGAATTTCTGAACCGTCAGGCTTTTTAGTTTGCTTAAGACTTTTCATTTGTAGGATTTTGTCAGTACCCTTTTGTATTATAGGTTCAGTTTCCTTTATTTTTTTAAAAGGTTTATCTACGGGTTGAATTTCTTGATAATATTTTTCTTTTATTATCATTCCTGATTTTGCAAATAAGGAAATAAGTTTATCTTCAAAATTTTCTGGCGTTTTTTTAAAATCCATTCTTATACCTATATCTGGTCTTTCGGGGTCTATTCCTGAATTATAAGTTTGTCTTAATTCGTCATAGAATTCAGACTTTTTTAGAAGTTCCAAAGCCTGTTGTTGCTGGTTGTGATTTTCAAATATGTAAAACAATCTTAAAGGTTTATTGGCCATGCTACTAATGTATTCGCTGGTCCGGATTCTTAGCTCTTTTTGTGCTTGGTCGTATTGTTCTTTGGTTAGTCCACGATCTTCATCGTCCGGACCCAATTTGTATTCTCTTTCCATATAGTTATTTTTTAATTAGTTCTAAACACATAAAAAGAGGGATTTCTTTGCGAGCTTTATCTTCTGCAAGTTTTCTTGGTCCTTTGTCACTTATTTTGTGCGACACCCACTCCTCTAACCTACTAACAAGTAAGCCTGATTTAAAGAAGGCTTTAAAATATACTTGAAGTGGATGGTGAAAAGACATGGTAAATTTCTTTTTGCTTATATCTGCTATACCTTGGGTCATGTCTACTTCTTGGGATACTTCCGACATGTAAGAGTCTATTCTACGATATTGGGTATTTTTTTCTTCATCAAAACCCCAAGAGCTAGAATTTGGTATACGGTAATTTGGATGATTTAAGACAAGTAAACACTTGCCACCTTTTTTTAAAACTCTAGCAATTTCTACAATGCTTTGGGAAAGATTTTTTATGTTCTGTAATGCAAGTATGCAAATTGCTGAGTCAAACCTTTCAGTTTGTAGGCCTGTCATTTTGTCGGCGGACATTACTAAATAAGTTTCGTTAGTTCCAGATTTTTCCTTGGCGATTTTTATTAACTCGCCTCCTACATCCACGCCAACAACTTTGGCTCCAAGTTTTCCAATTTCGCGTGCAAAAAAGCCTTGACCACAGCCGACGTCTAAAATAGTTTGTCCTTTATTAACTTCAAGTAAGCGCAGTAGGTTTGGCTTAATAAGTTTTTCTTGGTATGTATCTTCCCCTTCTTCAAGGTGTTTGTCGTACCAATTGGCAACCTTGCCCCAAGATGTAGATTTGTTAGACATAAGTTATATTTTTTCTTCGATATAAAATTTTATTGCTTTTTCTATAGTAGCTTTAGTTTTTTCATAAGCGTCATCATACAGTTCTGAGCCCGACGAAGATTTTAAATCTTCGTCGTGAATTTGCTCTAAAGTTTTACCTGCTTGTACACCTGTAATTACACCCATTAAATAAAGTTGAATATCCGTATCTGGCTGACTTTTAAATTTGGTGCCATAAAAATCTACTTCTGCCCCACGGTTATGTTCAATAGACATATTTTAAAATTTAATATTTTTTTTCTTCCAAAAGAAAATAGTAGTTGCTGTTATTGCACCAAGAGTATCTGCTAGCATATCTTTTTGCGCGTCCCAAATATCGCCTTGGCTCCCTAGAAAGGCTGCGCCTGCCGTGCCACCGTTAGAAGCGGCAAAAACCCATTCAATTAATTCATAACCCATAGCAACAAAGGCAATTGAGAAAATTGGAAACAAAACGAGCATAAGTTTATTGGTAACAAGTTGTTTTAAATATAGAATTTCAGCTATAGCATAGGCATAAAACCCTACAGTAAAATGTGCAATTCTATCATAATGGTTTCTTTCAAAACCAAAGAGATTGGTGATAAAACCAAACGGGACTCGTTCAAAAGTATAGTAACCTCCTATTGTGTGCATAAAAATTAGTACACTCATTAGGATATAGGATAGCGGGCTAAACTTAATTCCTTTGGCGTATAACACTCCTAAGGCCACGACAATTGATATTATAGGTAAATTTTCCGCCCACCATGTGGTCCTTTCGTAAGGGTTGAAAGAGGTAGCAATAAACAGAGTAATATAGAGAACTAAAAGAATTTTGGCTGTTTTGTCTTGTTTAAACCAGTTCATAAGGTTGATTGTTAATATATTCTAATTTTATCATTATTTATCACAAAACAAAAACCCAAATCTTTTTGGACTTGGGTTTTAATATTATTTAAATAATAACTGGAGCCCACTATCAGATTCGAACTGATCACCTGCTCCTTACCATGGAGCTGCTCTGCCAAATGAGCTAAGTGGGCGTAGATATTTTTTTGTTTAGCCTTATTTTTAGGCTTTCCTTGAGGTTCAAGGAAAGCCTAAAAATTATTTAGAATGCTTACTTAAGGCTAATTTATATTTTTCATTATTCGGTTCTAGCTCTAATGCTTTTTTGAAAGCGTTAATTGCGTCCGTGTGTTTGCCCGAGGCGTCTAAGCTTAGACCGAAGTTATAATACCTGTTTGGCTGAGTTGAATCAAGTGCTAAGGATTTTTGATAGTGTTCGGAAGCTTTGCCATATTCCTTGCATTGGTAGTAGCAGTATGCCAGTTTGGCTTGGTAAGCTTCGTTACCCGGTTGATGGTTAGTGACGTATAGATAAATATCTTTGGCGTCACTAATATTGTTGTTATCTAAATAAAATTTTCCAAGAGAGTCATAATGAGTTAGATTTTTTGGTTCTAGCTTAATTATGTCCAGATAGTACTGTTCATTTTTAACTTCGTGAAAAGTTCTAGGAATAACAATTGGGGGTTTTTTAAATCCCGGTAGTCTTCCACCAAAAATCTTTTTCATTTTGTAGCCCGTAGCTTCGTGAGGTTTAAGATCCTTGGCTTCAAGTGCAAAATTCCAGATTTTTTTTGTAATTAGTCCGATACTTACTTTAATTTTGGAAATAGCCTGTGCAGGTAAGCCCTTTTCAATCAAAGCTTTTTCTGCACTTTCTTTTGGTTCTTTTCCAATAGCCATAGAGGCTTCTGGTAAATGCTTGAGGATTATCAGAAGGATTCCCAGAATAGAAAGAATAAATATTATGTTAGGTAAAATTTGGTAAGACAAGGTAATTTAAAAAAATTGATCAAAATTATTCAGGATTCTAGGTAATTTAATTATGTCAATTATTTAAATTATGGTCAATTGTCTTAACTAATTTCCAAGAACGAATCT
This sequence comes from uncultured Candidatus Saccharibacteria bacterium, assembly GCA_964348935.1. Taxonomy (GTDB): domain Bacteria; phylum Patescibacteriota; class Doudnabacteria; order UBA920; family UBA920; genus PALSA-1336. Next base: position 3,668 of record CAYGEJ010000011.1, read on the forward strand.
GGCGAATCTTTTCACAACAATGTTTTCACCCATTTTAGCAATGCTGACTGCCATTAAATCTTTGATTTTTTGGTCAGGATTCTTAATAAATACTTGATCCATGAGGCAGGTTTCTTCAAAATATTTTGCAATTTTGCCTTCTATTATTTTATTTATAACATCTTCCGGCTTACCCTTAACCTGTTCTTTATAAATCTCTTTCTCTTTTTCCACAACTTCTGGAGGAATTTCTGAGGAATTTACATACAGAGGGTTGGCAGCTGCAATGTGTAGGGCGACTTCCTTGGCTAGGTTTTTGAAGTCATCGGTACGAGCTACGAAGTCAGTTTCGCAGTTTAGCTCAACCAAAACTCCAACACGTGAGCCGGGGTGAATATATGTTTCAATAATACCTTCATTGGCTACTCTATCCGCTTTTTTACCAGCTTTAACAGTTCCCTTTTTTCTAAGGATTTCAATAGCTTTGTCTTTATCGTTGCCGGCTTCTGTAAGGGCACCTTTAATTTCCAATATTCCGGCTCCGGTGAGCTCGCGAATTTCTTTTAATAAATCGTGTGACATAAATTATTTAGGAAGAACGAATTTTTACTTTAGTACGTTTTCGTATTTTGTAAAGTCGTTAATTAATTATTTTGTTTCTTCTTGCTTTGTTGTCTTAGGGATAGTTTGGCTTGGAATTACGACTTGGGCGGAACGGCCTTCGTTTATTGCTTCAGCAATAACACTACACATAATTTCTATGGCTTTGGTAGCGTCGTCGTTGCATGGAACCGGGTAATCAATTTGGGCAGGACTGCAGTTTGTGTCGACTAGGCCAATAATTTTTACTTTGCTTTTTTGAGCTTCGGTTACAGCTATTGCATCGTGCTTTACGTCGGTGACAAAAATGGCATCTGGTAATTTTTTCATGTTCGCTATACCTTCAAAAAGTTTTTTTAACTTTTCAATTTCGCGTTCAATCATGAGTCTCTCTTTTTTGGTGTAGTTATTTTCTAACTCGCCGGTCATTTTCATGTTTTCCAGTTTTTCCATTTTGCGAATGGTTCTTTGTATGGTTTTAAAGTTGGTAAAGCTACCACCAAGCCAACGAACGTTTACGTAGGGTGAGTTACAGGCTATTGCCCATTTTTTTACGACGTCCTTGCTTTGACGTTTGGTGCCAACAAATAAAATTGTACCACCGCGACTGGAAATGTCGGAGGCAAACTTTGCAGCTTTAATTAAAGCTTTTTTGGTCTTTTCCAAATCCAGGATATGGATGTTGTTTCTAACCGTAAAAATAAACGGTTTCATTTTTGGGTTCCAACGGCTGGTGGTATGACCAAAATGTGCGCCACTTTTAAGTAGCTCTAAAAGAGATATTTCTCTCATCTTATTGTATTCCTTCTTCCCCTAACCTTTCGGCGGGGTCTTCCATTTTGCGGATCCCAGTACGACCCTCAGGTCTATTGGGACAGATAGGTATGCAAAATGTGCTTAATTAATAACCCGTATATTATACCAGGGCTTGACTAAATTGGCAAGAGCGTGTAAAATATTATGGATATATAATAAAACCATATGAAAGATAATATTCACCCACAATTTAATGTTGGTATAAAAGTAGCTTGCGCTTGCGGAAATACTTTTGCTACCGGTTCAACAGCTTCAGAGCTCCATACTGAAATATGCAGTAATTGCCATCCTTTTTATACAGGTAAGCAAAAATTATTGGATACAGCTGGAAATGTAGAGAAGTTCAAAAAACGCACTGCAAATGCTGTTGTTGTTAAAGCGGCAGCTAAGCCTAAAAAAGAACGTAAAGTCAGAACTGCAAAGAAATAGCTATACTACTCACTATAACAAAACCGCTCCTTCTTGGTGCGGTTTTGTGTTAGAATATGTTAGTAATCAGAGATATAATTATAAAACTATGGATTCATCATTTAAAAAAATTATTGACGAATATGATAATCTTACTGAGCAGATGTCTGCCGGTGGGTCTTTGGATATGGCCAAACTAGGCAAAAGGCAATCCCAGCTCTCCCCTATTGTTGAAAAGATTAAGCAGTTAGAAAAATTTGAAAACGAATTTGAAGAAAATAAAAATTTATTGGACGACAGTAATCCGGAGATTAAATCTATGGCCTTGGATGAGGCTCATAGACTTGAAACTTTAATTTTAAATCTTAAATCGGAAATTGAAGATGCTTTGCTTCCACGTGATATTAACGATGATAAAAATGTAATTGTGGAAGTCCGGGCTGGTGCTGGTGGTGACGAGGCTACTCTTTTTGTTGCAGAAATGTTCCGTGCATATGGTAAATATGCCGAAGAGTTAGGCTTTAAACCTCATATTGTTTCTAGTTCCAAAAGTGACGCTGGTGGTTTTAAAGAAGTTATTTTTGAAATTCATGGCCGCGCTTCTGCCGAAATGCACCCCTACGCTGTATTTAAATACGAAAGTGGTGTGCATAGAGTTCAACGTGTTCCAGAAACAGAAAAAAGTGGACGTGTTCACACCTCTACCATTACTGTAGCTGTGTTACCTATTTTAGAAGAAAAAGATTACGCTATTGCCGAGAAAGATTTAAAAATTGAAGCTACTACCTCCTCCGGTCACGGCGGGCAAAGCGTAAACACTACTTATTCTGCAATTCGAATTGTCCACATTCCTACTGGTATAACAGCGCAGTGTCAGGACGAGCGTAGCCAAGCACAAAACCGTGAAAAGGCTTTGGCAGTTATTCGTGCGCGTGTTGCTGCGCACTACGAAGAAATAGAAAGCAAAAAAGTTCGCGACTTAACTAAGAGTCAAATTGGTACTGGTGATCGCAGTGAAAAAATACGTACCTACAATTTCCCTCAAGACCGTGTTACCGACCACCGCATAAACGAAAACTTTAACCAAATAAATCTTATTATGGAAGGTAAGTTTGGTCTTATAATGGATGCCTTACAAAAAGCAGATTTGCAGGCAAAAAAGGAAGCGTTAAAAAAATAACCCTAAGCCCACGCTAATTAAAAGCAGGGCTTAGGCTGGTTGACCGGTTTTTATTCCGGTACTTTTAAAACCTTGAACGGTTTGGGGTGGGTTCCTTTGACGCTATAGATGGTGTGGCTGTCACCGAAAGGTGCGTTGTTCTGGTCAATAAAAACGAAAGTCTTGTTCCGGTAAATAGCATTTTGAGTTTCCCCGGAGTCATTTTCCAACTGCACAGTTGTGCCTTCTGGGACAACCCAATACCACCAAATAACAGGCTCGCAAAAGGGCCCTTTTCTTTTAGGCCCTGCCCAGAACAGTCCGGTAGAGTTAAACTTCACCATAGTGCCTACTGAAATACTCCTGGACTCCTTGGGAGACTCAGGATGTAGCGAACTGAAACTCGTTCCCATTTTCTATTTTCTCTCCTTGTATTTTTTGAACATATATAATTTACCATAATATGAAGATAAGTGAAATATTAAAAAAATATAATAATCTTGAAATAGAAATTCTTTTGGCGCATGTACTTAAAAAGCCAAGAGAGTTTTTGTATATGGAACCAGCTTATAAGTTATCAGCTAGTCAGCTAATAAGTGTAAAAAAACTAATTACACGCAGAGAAAAGGGTGAACCTATAGCTTACATTTTAGGTTATAAAGATTTTTTAGGTTTAAAATTTAAAGTAAATAAAAGTGTACTTATCCCCCGCCCGGAGACAGAGTTGTTAGTGGAAAGTATAAAGTTAAAAGTAGAAAGTATCGAACAGAAGAAACCAGTAAGAATCCTGGACGTTGGTACTGGGAGTGGCGTGATAGCTGTTTCGCTAGCTAAGCAGGTTCAAGGTGCGAGGTTCGAGGCTCAAGTTACTGTATCTGATATTTCGGATAAAGCGTTAGCTGTAGCAAAAGAGAATGCAAAAGCACACAAAGTTAAAATTAAATTTATTAAAAGCAATTTACTTAAAAATGTAAAAAATAGTTTTGACATTATAGTTGCTAATTTACCTTATGGTTGGAAAGTTTGGAAGAATAATTCAAGCGCTGCAACCAAAGGTTTAAAATTTGAACCTCAAATTGCTTTGTTTACAGAAGAAAATGGTCTTAAATTAATTAGAGAATTACTTGAGCAAATTGTAGGGTTAAAAGTTAAGCCTAAATTAATTTATTTAGAATTCGATCCTCGCCAAAAGCAGAATCTTGCCGTATTAATAAAAAGAACGCTACCGTCTGCTAGGGTAACGTTCCATAAAGACTATGCAAAAATGTGGAGGTTTGTAGAAATTATTCTTGAATAATTTTTTTGAAAATTTCAAAATTTTGTTTTCCATGAACTCTAACTCTAGGGATTTCCATTAAGTTGTTTAGGTTTATATAACTTCCTTCATGAACTGTTAAGCCCATGACAAAACCAGCTTTTTTAGCTTGGTTAATGTAGTCGCTTGTGTAGTGTCCGTATGGATAGATTAAGATATTCGAGGTAAAATCTAAGTGGTTGGCAATATCAACAATAGAACCAGTAAGATTTTGGTAAATATAATCAGAATTAAATTTGGCATTGGAACCATCGAAATGGTTTTGAGTATGAGATATTATTTCCATTCCTTCGTTTTTGACTTGGGCAATTTGGCTCCAGGTTGCATAGGTATTATCACCAAAAGTTTCCCCTTGCCAGCCGGTAATTATGGCAAAACTGCCAATAAAGTTGTATTTTTTTAAAATTGGAACTGCATTGATAAATGCATCTTCATAGCCGTCGTCAAAAGTGAAAACTATAGGTTTGGCAGGCAAAGATTTCTTCCCCAGTGAATATAAGTATATGTCTTCAAGTCTAACACTGTTGAATCCTTGCTCAGAAAGCCATTTAATTTCCAGTTCAAAATCTTCAGGGCTTTGAGTCATATCTTCCCTGGTAGAATTCGCGTTGTCCGGGGCAGTACCAATATGATGGAACATTAGGATTGGTAGTTTTATATTCAACTCTTTGTCCGGTATTGGCAATGGGCCAATAAGTGTTGATACCTTTGATTGTTCTAGGTTTTGGGTATGAGGGTTTGCTTTTGCTTTTAGGAGGTTTGTTTGATAGTAATATATATTGTGGACAATAACTAAAAACAATAGAAATATAAATAATTTAAGTTTTGGGGTGTTATAAAATTTCATTTTTAGACTAAAAATCCCGTCCCGGCTGAAGCGGGACGGGATTAATTTGAATATTATTTCTTTTCTTCTTTTTTCTCAACTTCGGTTGCAGGCTTTTCTTCTGCAGCACCTTCAACTTTACTGACGTCTTCTACCACCGGTGTAGAAAGCTCAGCTTCTACGTCGCGTGGAGGTTGTACCTTAACTATCATTTCATCGGCTTCAGTAATAATTTTTACTTTAGCTGGAACAATAAGATCTTTGACGTGAATGGTGTCTTGTAAGGTTTTTAATACATCCAAATTTACAATAATGTTGTGTGGAAGATCTGTTGGCAAACATTCAACTTCAACTTCGTTTAGGACTTTGACTAATACACCACCCAAAGATTTAACAGCCAAGCTTTCACCGGTAAATTCAAGAGATACCTTAGCTGTAAGTTTTTCGGTCATACTGACTTCGTAGAAATCAACGTGGGTAGGAACCGATGTCAGATAGTGATGTTGTACATCGTGAATAAGTACAGAGTGAATTTTGCCATCTTCTGTAATTACTTCAATAATGGTGCTTTCACCAGCTTTTTTATAGATTCTGTCAAATTCTCTCGCGTCTAAAGTTAGGCTCTGATTTTCAATTTTATGACCGTATAATACGGCAGGAAGTTTTCCTACTCTGCGGAGTTTTTCTGGTTTCTCTTTGCTTAAATCTCTAACTGTGGTCTTAATTTGGAGCTTGTCCATTGTGGTTCTTTCTTTGTGATTAGCCCATCGGTTTTGGTAAATCATCCAAATTCTGAATGATATATTACTTGCCTACTCACCAATCTTAAATTTAAATCTTGTATATTATAACAAAAACCCCTACTTTTGACAAGGGTTTAAGGGTTTTGCTTTTATGTATAATTTAGTGTATCTTCATTGTAAATAAATACGGAGGACAAGGTCATGACAGTCTACACCTGTGATTGTTGCTTTCAGGGTATCTACCCTGGTCAGGAATTCCGGCGTTCTGGGAAGAAGAATTATCACTTAAAACCCAATTGTTTGTCGGCCAAGGCCCTTTCGGAATCTGCCTCGTTTATTTGGGAACGAATGTTTGAGGGAGGGGTTCGTTTTATTCCAACCCACTTACCTCGGACAATTAGTTCGAGCGTTCAACGGACTACGGTAGAGAGGCAGTGCTGGTGTTGTAAATCTGGTGATTATGACCAGTCGTGGATTTATCCTGGACAACAATACGAGAGACGGGTGCGGATGTTTCAACTTGGAGAATATTGGGAAAATAAAAAATGTTTTCAGGTTTACTTCTCACACTACCCAGACTGCCCTTGTGAAGAAGATGATCCCGAATCAGGAAATCGTCAGGCAAGTTTGCTTAACATGAAAAAAAAGCCCTCTCCTCTACGTCGCCAACTCCGTCGTGCCGCCTAACCAAAAAACGCCGTCCCTCTGCAATTTGCAGACTGGACGGCGTATTTTTAATATGTTACTTTGTAAAACTGCTTATAAAGTCGCCTTTAAATTCTTTAAGGGCTTCGTGAATACCAATAATTTCGTTTACTGCAATTGGTGCAAGTTTTTGAAATTTATTGCTGTCTTGTCCGGTTAAGTCGGTAACCATACCTACGCTAAAGACTTCAGGGCCTTTTATTTCTACGTTAAACATAACCGAGCTTTTGCACTTGGTACAGTCGGAATGGATTAAAATTCTGGCTTCGCCAAAGGCTTCGTTTTGTTCGCTTTCTACTACGCGAGTTTTTTCTAAATTGTATTTAAAACCACAAATTGGACATTTTAAAATAAAGCCAAGCCATTCCACAATTTTTTTAAAATCAAATTTTTTTCCACCAAATGAATTTCCGGAAGCCATATTAGTTCAGATTAAATTTATTATTCCGCTACTAAAGTATATATCTATATTATCATAATCCTTTAGAACCGTAAAACTTTAGACTGTCTGGCAACATTTTGCGCAAGTCCAAGCGCAATAAAGCTAACGATTAAAGAGCTTCCTCCGGCACTGACAAACGGAAGTGGAATTCCGGTTACTGGCAAAATTCCCATATTCATTCCAACGTTAATTAGTACGTGAAAAAAGAAAAAGAAAAATACTCCACCGGCAATATACATCCCTAAATCGTCGCGCGCACTTTTCATTATTTTATAAAGCCTAGTCAAAAGGAAAAAGTACAAGCCGAGCAAAGCAACGGAACCTAAAAAACCGATTTCCTCGCTGGCTGCAGCAAAAATAAAGTCCGTTTGTCTTTCTGGTAGGAATTTGTGTTGGCTTTGCACACCCTTGCCTAATCCTCTACCTAAGAGTTGGCCGCTTCCGACTGCTATTGTGGCTTGACGAACATTATACCCTTTTCCTCTAGGATCCAGATCCGGGTTCAGGAATACCTGCACTCTATCCCTTTGGAAGTCGTGTAGTAAAAATTTCCAACCGAAGCCGACAAAGGCCAAAAAAGCAATAAATAAAATAATTAAATACTTTTTTTTGATAGGGCTGAGCATAATCGCGCCAACCCAAAGACTCATAACAATAATAGTGGATCCGAGATCTGGTTCTACTACAATAAGGCCAGCAGGAATAAGTGCATAAAGTAAAGACCAGATAATTGTTTTCCAGGAATTAATTTGTCCCCTGGTTAAATATAGAAGTCTGGAAAGTCCAAGAATCATAACGATTTTTACAAATTCCGCGGGTTGGAACCTAAAAAAGCCTAAGTCTATCCAGCGTGTGCCACCTCGAATTGCCGAGCCGAATATAAGTAAATAAATAAGCAAAAAAATAAATATAATATATATAACTCGGTTGAGCTTGGTAAGACTATGGTAGTCAAAATAACTGACAAAGAAAAATACTCCAAGTCCAGCAGTAAAAAAAATTAACTGGCGATAGAAAATTGTGGTTACTCCTTCTGAAAGAGTGGTGCCATACAGTATGGATAATCCCGCTAGTGCCAAAAGTAGTGTGGTTACAAGCAGTGGGACGTCGAAATATTTTAATCTTCCAAGAAATTTAAACATAAAATAAGCTGACTTAATTTATTCAGTTTCTGAGTTATTTTTTATTTTTGTTGTTTATTAGCGACGTAGATGAATTTGCCAACTTTAGTTGGCAAGCGAGCCGAGGAGCTTATATTTAAAAGGGGTTCTGGGTTTTTGGTCTGTTCAAGTTTGAAGAAGAGTTGTCCTGAAAAGATTCTATGCTTAAGTTGTTAGGGTCTAAAGTGTTGGTATCGGTAAAAATTTTAACATTGGCAATATTAATGTTGGAGGTACCAGGCCAAAGTTGCTTGTAGGTTCTTCTTTCAAAGGGCGCTACTGTAAATTCATCACGCTGACTAGTGCCAATAATAGTACCTTTTTGGTCGAATAGAATAAAGTTTAAGCGAATTTGTTTTACTGTATAAGGGCTTTGGTTGGTAAAATCACCTTCAACAACAAAAGCCAAGGGGGTGAATTGTTCATATGAATTAGGCTGTGATGTAATTATTTTTACGGTTGGAATATTCAGTTTTTTTTGCCAAATTAATTGCTCTTTAGTTATTAAAAATTCTGTAAAAGCTATATCCTCTTGGGTTGAAAATCTGGGCACGCTTATATATTTAGTTTGATCAGGTAAAAGGAAGAATTTTCCCGATTCGGTATAGACTGTTTCTTTTTTTGAATTTATAAAATTAAAAGTGTATGGAATATTGTTAGCAGAAAGGTCTAAATTTGTGTTAGAAATTTTGACCACAGCAGCATAAATCCCTTGCCCCATAGTGGTGACGCTTACTGGAGTAACTTTTGGCTCTTTAGGGTTGGTGAAGCTGGGTTTTGGTGAAATTAAGTCTTGGGAGTAAGTATTTTTCCAAATATTGTAAGAGATATTTTTGGCGATAAAATAACTTGGGAGTACGGCCAATATTCCTAAAATTAAAAGCCATTTAAAAAATGGCGAGACGCTGTTTAAATTCTGTTGGGCTGCAAATTCCGCTTCTTGAATTGACAGTTCAATTTTGTCTTTTAAAAATGACATGCTGAGGTTAGGTTTGTTTGTATTTTAATATGATTTTAGTATAGCAAAACTTAGAGCTTTTTGGTACACTAGTATATGAAAAACTTAAAATTTTAGGGAATACATGTCCTTTACTCATTTACATTGTCATAGTCATTTTTCACTTCTGGATGGTCTTTCTAAAATTGATCCGCTTGTTGAACGAACAAAAGAGCTAGGTATGCAAGCTTTGGCTATTACTGATCATGGTGTAATGTATGGAACGATAGAATTTTATAATAAGTGTAGAGAAATGGGCGTGAAGCCTATTATCGGCCTGGAAGCTTATATTGCCCCGAGGGGAATGAAAGAAAAAGAAGGAAAAGTAGATAGTGATTATTTTCACTTAACTCTTTTAGCCCAGAATGACCGCGGGTACAAAAATTTAATGATGCTTACCACCAAGGCACACTTAGAAGGTTTTTATTACAAGCCAAGAATAGATTTGGAACTTTTAAAAAATCACGCAGAGGGGGTTATTTGTTTGTCTGGTTGTCAGCGCGGAGAAATTGCCAAGGCAGTAATGAATAAGTCGGAAGAAGAAGCACAAAAAGTTTTAGAAAAATATGTAGATATTTTTACTAAAGAAAGATTGTTTATAGAAATTCAGAGAAATAGCAGAACTCAAGACCCAAAAGAAGAAGAGTTGAATCAAAAACTAATTACCCTAGCTAGAAAAAATGGTTTAGAAATTGTAGCTACTGCTGACTGTCACTATATTTATCCTGAAGACGTAGAAGCGCAGGACGTTATGGTGTGTATTGGTACTGGGACTACTATAAATAATCCAGACCGTTTAGACATGCGTGGATACGACCTTTCACTAAAATCCCCAGAAAGAATGCTGGAGCTTTTTGCCGATATTCCTGAAGCTGTAGAAAATACTGAAAAAGTTGCAAATATGTGTGACTTAAAAATTTTAATAGATCAACGCTATTTTCCTCAAGTTCCAATTCCCGACAATACCACCACCGCGGACTACCTAACAAAAGTTACTTACGAAAAAGCTATTCCGCTTTACGGTAAAGATGGTGTTATTCCAGAAGAAATTAAAGCACGTATAGATTACGAATTAAATATTATTTGTAAAAAAGGTTTCGACACTTACTTTTTAATGGTGGCAGATGTAGTAGAAGGCGCTCATAAAATTGGTGCAGTTACCAATACCAGAGGTAGCGCCGCTGGTAGTATTGTGGGAAAAATTTTAGGTATTACAAATGTAGACCCTTTGTATTACGAGTTACCCTTTGAACGTTTTTTAACCATGCACCGCCCTACCCCGCCCGACATAGACTTGGACATTGCCGACAACCGCCGTGACGAGGTTATTGGTTATATAACCGAGCATTATGGTAAAGACAAGGTTGCTCAAATTATTACTTTTGGAACTATGGCTGCTCGAGCTGCGGTGCGAGACGTAGGTAGAGCCATGGGTGTTCCCTATTCTAAGTGTGACCAAATTTCTAAAATGATTCCAATAGGAAAACAGGGTTTCCAAATGACTTTAAGTATAGCCTTAGAAAAAAGTCCGGAACTTAAAGAAATTTATGACCGAGACCCTGAGACAAAACAAATTTTAGAAATTGCAAAAAAGTTAGAAGGTTGTGCTCGTCACGCTTCGGTGCATGCTGCTGGAATTGTTATTACTCCTGAGGCTTTAACAGAATATATGCCGTTGCAAAAAGAACCAGATGGCGAACGTATTATTACAGAGTACGATATGTACGCACTAGACGTTAACGCTAATGGTAAAGCTATTGGTGTTGTAAAGCTAGATTTACTTGGAATTCGTAACTTGAGTATTTTGGAAAATGCTGTAAAAATTGTTGAAGCCAGGCACCAAGTTAAAGTTGATATTTATAACCTTCCACATCCAGACCCAAAAACTTTTAAACTTCTTTCTGAAGGTTTAACTTTTGGAGTGTTTCAACTTGGTTCTTCTGGAATGACTCGTTATTTAAAAGAACTTGAGCCAAACACTATTTTTGACATTATGGCTATGATAGCTCTGTATCGTCCTGGTCCTATGCAATTTATTCCAGACTTTATTGCTCGTAAGCACAATCCAAAACTTATCACCTATTTGGACCCTGCAATGGAAAAAATTCTAAAAAGAACAAATGGAATTTTGGTGTATCAAGATGACTTGTTAACCATAGCTCACGACTTAGCTGGTTACACATGGGAAGAAGTAGATAAATTCCGTAAGGCCGTAGGTAAAAAAATTCCAGAAGAAATGGCAAAGCAAAAAATAAAGTTCGTGCAAGGTTGTCAGGAAACCAGTAAATGGAGCCATGCTAAGGCAGAGCAGATTTGGAGCTGGATAGAACCTTTTGCTGCATATGGGTTTAATAAAGCCCACTCTGCGTCTTATTCTGTGGTGGCGTACCAAACTGCTTACATGAAGGCCAACTACCCAGTGGAGTTTATGGCCGCTTTAATGACTGCGGAAAGTGGAGACGAAGATAAGATTTATGAAGCTGTGGAAGACTGTGAGTCTTTAGGTATTGCAGTACTCCCCCCAGATGTTAATGAATCATTAGGAGATTTTACAGTCGTAGACGAGAAAACCATCCGGTTCGGATTAAATGCTATTAAAAATTTAGGAAGTGATGTTATAGAAAAAGTAATAGGTTCAAGGTTTGAGGTTGCAGGTTTAAGTGAAGCAGATCCTAAAACCTTAAACCTAAAACCTTACACCTCACTTGAAGATTTTCTTACTCGTGCTTATACTAAAAATTTAAACAAGAGATCGTGGGAGGCTTTGGCAAAAGCCGGAGCTCTGGATGCTTTTGGTGAGCGTGGTCAATTAGTTAATAATACAGAAGAGGTATTAAATTTTGTTAGAGAAAATTTTAAAGTTGACAATGTTAACCAGTCCTCATTATTTGGAAGCAGTATAAAAATGGGAAAATTAAAACTTAAAGATTCTATTCCTGCCACGAAAGAAGAAATGTTGTTGTGGGAAAAAGAGCATTTAGGAATGTATGTTTCCGCTCATCCTCTAGATATTTATAAGAAAGTGCTCGGTACGTTAAGAAACGTTAAAAGTTTAAGCTTAGATGAACTGGGCGGAAATGTGGTAATGGCAGGGATAATTTCACGGTTAAAAAAGACTTTAACACGCAAAAATGACCCAATGGCATTTTTTACATTGGAAGATATGACTGGAAATATTGAAGTATTAGTTTTTCCAAAAATTATGGAAAAAGCTCTCCCCTTTTTAGATAATGACAAAATTGTTCAAGTGTCAGGAAGGCTTAGTGATAAAGATGAAGAATTTAAGTTAATAGCCGAAGAAATTAAAGCGCTACCGACCGATGACTTGTACGACATGGCTTTTAATGAAATGGAGAAGAAACATAATTTAGTTTTGCATATGCAGAGTTTGGCTAATTTAGAATCTCTTAATAAGATTAAAGAAATATTGGAAACTGCTAAAGGGAGTGCACAGGTTTATATTTCACTCGGGGGCGGTTTATCTGGAAGAAAAATAAAAACACAGAGTCTGGTAAAAATTTCCAACGAACTAATTGCCACCTTAAGTAAAATTCCAGAAGTTTTGAAAGTTGATATTAGCTAAACACAGCCTTCTTCTTTGGACAAAGATTTAATTACGCTCCTTTTTTAGCTTTTTATCAAGAGTAGACTTGGAAAGAAACTTTAGACAAGCAGGTATATTTGTGGAAAAGTCTACTTTACAGAGGTTTTGGTAACTGTTATACTTTTTAAAGTTAGTTCTTCGAGCGTTGATATGGGTAACCAACCCATGGAGCTTGAAACAAATAGCAATAAATCTGCTTGTGTTCTAGAGCCACATTCAGATGAAAAGCTTCGCTTCGGCGAAGATTCTGGGACGGAAACGTCTCACATTGAGACCCCAGAATTTATCTATCAAACTTTTGATAGATAAATTCTGGGGTTTTGTGTTTTATTAGGTGGTAGACTCCATCTGAAATTAAAAAAATAGTAGTACCATATATTTAATATTTAATTTTATGGACGAAAGAGAGTTACAAGAAATCTATAAAAGGCTCGGTACAGAACGGGTTTTAAACGAGTTAGATAAAAAGTTTGGTCGTACTCCTCAAAATGAACCCCAAACTAATACACCTGAAGGTCTAAGTAGTATGGCAAGTGATGATTTATGGGCAGACTTAGAGGCAAAGAATAAAAGAAGACAAGATAAAATTGAGAATTCCAAAGAAACACAAGAAGTTTACTCTGCATACGAGCTTAATAATATTTTTAGTTTACGTAGGGAGTTGCTTCAAGTAACGGAAGCTGACCCAATAAAAAAGCTTGAAAAAATTGAAAAAGTTTTGGATTCAAAAGATATTTGGAAGTATAAATTCAGTACTCAACCGGGTTCTGGAAGTATGGAGCAACTGACTACTTCACCTCAAGATTCATTGTATTACGTAACACATACAGGTCTTTCTTTAAGAGTTAAACGAATACTTGCTTATAGGCCAGAGAAAGATGAACCTTTAATATATCCTGTTTTTGAAAAAGCTGTTTTTCGGAGTGGTGGACAAGAGGACTATTCAACTATTCCAGAATATGGGCTATGGGCAGGAGAATTCGCTTCAAAGGATTTTTTAAATCTTCAAAAAAATAATACTAAATTATCAGATAACTATAATTCTAAATTACGATTTTATGTAGACGCTGGAAAAATAGTTGGTGTAGCTTCTGAATTGAAAAATGAAGATCCGTATCACAATGGTGATAGGGTGAATAAAATTTATAAAATATCTTAATGTATCCCTCTACTTCGGTCGGGATGACACAAGGAGCAAACCCATGGAAAAGAATCAAAAACTACATAATATTCGTCACTCTCTCGCACATATTTTAGCCAGTGCAGTAACAGAAATGTTTCCAAAGGCACAACTTGGAGTAGGTCCAGTTATTGAAAATGGTTTTTATTATGACTTCTTGCTCCCCCGCCCCCTGACTCCTGAGGACATTAAAGTTTTGGAAAAAAGAATGCGCGCTTTGGTACAAAGCAAATTAGACTTTGAAAGAATAGACCAAAGCACAACCGAAGCAAAAGAATTTTTTACAAAGGCGAATCAACCTTTTAAAGTTGAACTTATAAGTGATATTGAAAAGTACGGGACTACTAAGGCAGACGAGATTTTAGCAAGTGAAAAGTTATCAATGACTAGTGACGAGCTTGCATCAACCGGATTAGAAACAGTCTCCCTTTACAAAACCGGGAAGTTTATAGACCTTTGTCGCGGTGGACACGTAGAAAATACTTCTCAAATTAAGACAGATGCATTTAAGTTAGAAAAAGTTTCTGGAGCCTATTGGCGGGGTGATCAGGCTAACCCGCAAATGCAAAGGGTCTACGGACTAGCTTTTGAAACTAAGGAAGAGCTAACAGCTTACATGACTTTGCAGGAAGAAATGGCCAAACGTGATCATCGCATGGTTGGTCCTAAATTGGGTTTATTTTTGTTTAACGAAATGTCTCCGGGAATTCCTTTTTATCAGCCTAAAGGAATGATTATTAGGAATGAATTAGAAAAATTTGTTAGAGAAATTTCATATGGTCCAGGGTACAGTGAGGTTAAATTACCTCAACTGTTTGACTCAGAGCTATGGAAAACTTCGGGGCATTGGGAACATTATAAAGATGATATGTTTGTACTGGAAAGTGAAGGTAAACAGTTTGCATTGAAGCCCATGAATTGCCCAGGGCATATGCTGCTTTATAAGCAAGGTTTATATTCGTATAGAGATTTGCCTTTAAGGTTTGCCGAAATGACCACTTTATTCAGAAATGAAATTTCAGGTGCATTAGGAGGTTTAACAAGAGTTAGAGCATTTTCTCAAGACGATTGTCATATCTTTCTAACTCCCGAACAAGTTAGTGATGAAGTCGCTGAATTACTGAAGAGGATCAAAAAGATTTACAGTATTTTTGGAATGAAAGTAGAAGATGTATTCCTTTCCACTAGACCGGAGAAATCTTTGGGTACAGAAGCGGAATGGTCACAGGCGGAAAAGGCATTAGCAGAGGCATTGAAAAAAGCCAATTGGAAATACGAAATCAATCCTGGTGAAGGTGCTTTTTATGGTCCGAAAATAGATATGAATATTAAGGATGTTTTAGGTAGGAAGTGGCAATTAGCAACTGTGCAACTGGATTTTCAACAACCTCAGAGATTTAAATTGGAGTATATAGACAAAGACGGCAGTAGAAAAACTCCGGTAGTTATACATAGGGCATTAATAGGCTCTTTTGAAAGATTTTTCGCTATTTTAATTGAACATTACGCTGGGGCTTTCCCACTTTGGCTGTCCCCTGTCCAGGTTTCTATTCTACCAATTAGCAAAAAACAAAATGTTTATGCTAAGAAAGTTATGAAAGAGTTGTTAGTTGCGATTTCCGAGTTGCGAGTTGAATTGGATGATCGTGATGAAAGTGTAGGAAAGAAAATTCGTGAGGCAACTATGCAAAAAGTTCCTTACCAAATAATTTTGGGTGAAAAGGAAGCGAAAAGTAAAAAAATAGCTATTCGTACTCGTGAAGGAAAAGATTTGGGAGTAATGACAGTAAAGAAATTTATTGAGAAAATAAACTTACAAATAGAGAAAAAGCGCTAACGCTTAGCTTATAGAAAAACCACCCCGATGTTCATCGGGGTGGTTTTGTTTTTTACTATTTTCTAAAAGCTAAAAACTATAAGCTAGGTAAGTATTCTTGCACCATTTTTAGTTACCGCAACAGTATGTTCAAAGTGAGCAGACATGCCTCCGTCTGCAGTGCGAATAGTCCAGCCATCGTTATCTACACTTAAGTAATGTTCTGCTGTGCAAAGCATTGGTTCAATAGCAATTACCATACCTTCTTTTAAAGTATCCCCCGTACCTTTTTTACCAAAACATGGAACGGCTGGTTCTTCGTGAACATTGTAACCTACTCCGTGACCAACCAAATCTCTTACAACACTAAAGCCAGCATTTTCTGCAAAGCTTTGTATTGCAAAACCAATATCACCTGTTTTAGCTCCAGGGCGAACTTCTTTAATAGCTAGGCTTAAACTCTTTTTTGTAACTTCCAATAATTTTCTTAGCTTTGGTGTAATTTCTCCAACGGCAACTGTCACCGCATGGTCGGTGTATAGTCCTTTGTATTCCATGCCTATGTCTAGCCCAACAATATCGCCAACTTTTAAAATAGTATTTTTGTCTGGTATGCCATGAACTACTACGTCGTTAACTGAGGTGCATAGCCCAGCAGGGAATGGATTTTTGCTTGGACCATAATTTTTAAAACTTGGCCTGCCCCCAATTTTAATTATTTCTGCTTCAGCAAATTCGTTTAGCTTCATAGTTGAAATACCAGGAGTCACTAGCCCCGCAGTACGTTTTAAAATATCGCCAAGAAGTTTTCCACCTTCGGCGATAATTTCTATTTCTTCTTGAGTTTTAATAAGACCTTTTTTCCCCATGAATATAGTTTAAATTATTAAATCTAGATAAAAATTCTAATTGTATTTAACTAAAGTATTTAGTAATCTTTTCTTTGCTTCCGGAATGGTTCCCATAGTGGAGATTTGGGCAAATGGATATAGTTTTTTAAAATAAGCAACTACTTGTTTAATATTTTTTTTGTAATAAGAAATTCTATTTTTCAATGCTTCATTGTTATCATCCGGACGTTTGGAGAATTTACCTCTAAAGTAAGTAGTACGAGCTGTCATTCTTGAAATAGTTTCTTCTAAAGGAATGGAAAGGTATAAAAATAAAACGTTTGTTCTTTTGTCTTCTTTTAGCCATTTGGCAACTAACTTGGCTTCTCCTAACATTTTTGGAGTACCATTAAAAAGTATACCTTTATTAGCCTTTGTGCTGTGTATTTTATCTTTTAGTAAGTTTCTAACCAACTCTGTTGGAGTTAACTTCCCACTATTTAAAGTTTCATCTAGTCTATATTTTTTTCTTAAAGCTTTATTTTTTTCCAAAGCTCTTAGTTCTCTACCCATATCTAGGTCATAGAGATTATATTTTTTCGCCAAAAATTTTCCGTGCGTAGCCTTTCCAGCTGCGGGATCTCCAAGTAAAATTATGTTTAATGGCGAATTATTTTTCATATTAAATATTTAATGTAGTTCTAATATTTTTAGATATTTCGCTTATTTCAGGCTTGCCATCTATTTCGTAAAAATTGCTATTGGCTTTTAAAAAATCTAAAACCGGAACTGTCTCTTTATTGTATTGGGCAAGTCGGAATTCAATTTTTTCCAAAGTATCATCCGCTCTTTTTTCTAGTTCAGCTCGTTTTAAAAGACGAGCTACAGATTCTTCTTTGGGAAGACTTACGTATAAAGTTGTAAAGTTAGTTCTACCTTGTTCTTTAAGGAAATTAAGCAGGAATTCTGCTTGACCCAAGCGTCTTGGAATACCGTCAAAAATTACTCCCTTAGAAGTTGGAATTTCATTTAATCGCATTTTTACCACTTGGTATAAGTCTTCATCCTGGAGCAATACACCTGAGTCTATAAGTTGTTTAATACGAATTCCTAAAATAGTGTCGCTAGCAGCTACTTCGCGCAAAATTCCTCCCATTTCCCAATAAAAAAAATCTAAGGTTTTTGCAAGCAGTTTTGCCTGAGTGCCTTTACCTGATCCTTGTGGTCCAATAAAAAAGATTGTATTTAGTTCTCCGCCAGAGGCGGATCCCGCTTTGCGGGACATGTCGTCGTTCATTATATTTTTAGGACTTTTATTTAACTAATGTATTCATATACTATAGAATAAATTGGGATAATTGGCAAATTTAAAATGATATGTATTCTGCGCTACTCCTCTCCTAGAAAGTAGAAAGAGTTTGAAACATAAAAGTCGCAATTAAATTCAAAGTTATGTTATAATAAATAAAATACTTACACGGAAGTTAGAAATAAAATTTAAATTAAAAATGGACAGTTTATTTATTGAATTTTCAATAATCCTCATTCTTGCCGGGGTGGTTTCTTACTTGGTTAGCTTGCTGAAGCAGCCGAGTATTATTGGTTATATAATTACCGGATTAATTATCGGACCGCTTGGATATTATCATTTGCAAAATGAAGACGTTTTTGCTGGTTTGGCGCAAATTGGTATTACCTTACTTTTGTTTATGGTGGGGATGCAGTTAGATATTGGCCAGTTGAAAAAAATTGGCAAGACCGCGCTGTTTGTTGGTCTCGCTCAGGTCTCTTTCACTAGCATTCTGGGATATTTTGTATTAAGAGTTTTAAATTTTTCCAGTTCTACAGCACTTTACATGGCGCCAACTTTGGCATTTGCTTCGACAATTATAGTAGTCAAGCTGTTGGGTGAGAAAAAAGATTTGCAAAGTTTGTATGGTAAGTTGGTAGTAGGAATATTTTTAACCCAGGATCTTGTTGCCATTTTGATATTAATTTCTCTTTCTAGTCTGAATTCTACCAGTGGCGGAATTTATTCTAGTTTGCCTCTTTGGCAAAGTTTGATAATGGCTTTAGTGCGCGCTTTGATTCTTATTTTAACAGTATGGTGGATGAGCGCTAAGGTTTTGCCAAAGGTAGTAAAAAATATTGGGCATAATGACGAGCTTATGTTGGTATTTTCTTTGGCTTGGGCACTTGGATTGGCAACTTTTGTAGCTATGCCATTAATTGGTTTTAGTTTAGAAATTGGTGGTTTTTTGGCAGGTCTTGCTCTTGGTCGGAGCGGGGTACATTACGAGATTGGAGGAAAGATTAAACCAATTCGCGATTTTTTTATAATGATATTTTTTATTGTCCTTGGTTCGGAAATTTATATCTCCAATATTGGGGAGTTGGTTCTTCCGGCGTTGGCACTTTCGGCAGTTATTCTGTTCGCTACTCCCTTGTTTGTAATAATAATGCTTGGCTTTTTTGGCTATAAACCCCGTACCAGTTTTTTAGCAGGTGTAACAGTGGCACAAATTTCCGAATTTAGTTTAATTTTGGTTGCTTCCGGTAAAGAGCTAGGCAAACTGGGGCAAAATGAGGTGGCATTAATTACATTAGTCGCAATGATAACCATTTCTATGTCCTCGTACATGATTATGTATTCTGCACAGATTTATGAAAAATTAAAATTTATATTGGTATACTTTGACTTTAAAAAAGGTTCCGCAGAAAAACATTTACATACAGTTATTTTAAAGAATCATATTATTTTGGTTGGAGCGCATAGACTGGGGCATCATCTAATAGCTTCATTAATTAAAAATAAAACTTCTTTTATAATCGTTGATTTTAATCCGGAAATTGTTGAAAAATATAATCGTGAGGGTATGTTGGCGGTGTGTGGTGATATTACCGACAGCTATATTCAAGAACAAATAAGCTTGGAAAATGCAAAAATGATTGTTTCTACTGTCCCCGACTTTAACGATAATTTGGCCATTATAGATACAATTGAACATTTAGATAGAAGGCGAAAGCCGAAACTTATTTTTTTGGCCCAGGATGAAATTGAAACAAAAATTTTATATGGTAAAAAAGTTGATTATGTTATTTCCCCACATTTTATGGGGGGTCTGCACTTAGCCAAGTTGTTAGGAGATAAAGATGGGCTTTTAGGACTTAAAAAATTACGTGAACACCATTTAGAAATTTTGCTCGAGCAAACAAAATAATAGAAATGCCCCGCCGGTAAAGATGGCGGGGCGTTTATTAATCGTATTTTCGTTTGCTAAATCAATTTTGCCCTCCTTTGTTTTTGCACTCATGCAGATTGTAGACAATGCTTGTGTGGTAGCTTTTGCTACCGTCGGGGTTATAGACTGCGTCGTTAAACTTTTGTGATGAGCGATTTTTGCTTTCCGCCCATTTCATAGTTGTTCCGATCAGTGCAATACATGCCAGCATGTATACCACTAATGAGGGATTTGGGGGATCCATTTTCATATTATACCAAAAACCTTACAGCTCTGCTATAATTTATTCATGATAAATTTATATAATACCCTCTCAAAAAACACCGAATCTATTAAAAAAAAGGACCATTTAAACTTATATACTTGTGGTCCTACGGTTTATAATTATGCCCATATTGGGAATTTAAGAGCTTTTATTAGCGCGGATTTGCTATATAGGTCGTTAAAGTACGAAGGTTATAATCCTCGCTGGGTTATGAATATTACTGATGTAGACGATAAAACAATTCGCGATACAATAAAAAAATACGGAGCGG
This sequence comes from uncultured Candidatus Saccharibacteria bacterium, assembly GCA_964348935.1. Lineage (GTDB taxonomy): Bacteria > Patescibacteriota > Doudnabacteria > UBA920 > UBA920 > PALSA-1336. Next base: position 24,026 of record CAYGEJ010000011.1, read on the forward strand.
ATTCCGGTGTTAAGGAATTAAATGAATTTACAGGTTTTTATTTAGAAGAGTTTATAAAGAATTTACGAGAAACTAATGTATTAGTGAACGAAATAAAAATAATTCGAGTATCAGAGGTAATACTAGAAATTCAAGAATATATAGTACAACTGGTTAAAAAAGGTTATGGATATGTAACAGAAGACGGAATTTATTTTAGTATTGAAAAATACCAAAAAGATTTTGGGGATTATGGACAGTTAGTTGGAGAAAAATTTATTCAAGGTAAGAAAGTAGGTGCTAGAGTTGCAGTGGATGAATACGAAAAAGATAATTTAAGCGATTTTGCTCTCTGGAAAGCTCATGATTCGGAAACTGACGGGCAAATTTTTTGGGAGGACACTATAAATGACCCAGACGTTAAAATTCCAAAAGGTCGTCCTGGTTGGCATATTGAATGCTCGGTAATTAACAAAGTAGGATTTGGCGGTGAGTTGGTAGATATCCATACCGGTGGCGTGGACTTAATTTTTCCTCATCATACTAACGAAATAGCTCAAAGCCAAGCGCTTTTAGGAAAAGATAATTTTGTAAAATACTGGTTTCATAGTGAGCATTTGTTGGTAGATGGTAAGAAAATGTCTAAGAGTGCTAATAACTTTTATACTTTAAAAGATTTGGAAATTAAAGTTCCGCTTGCCGGGCTTGCGTTAAGGTATTTATTTACGCAAAGAAGCTATCGTGCTCAACAAAATTTTACTTTAGAAAGCTTTACTGGAGCTTATAAAGCCTTGGAAAAACTATTTAATATATTAGAATCTCACAAGTTAATTGGAGAAAATCAGGAGCTGCAACAAAAATTTGTTGACCAATTTGTAAATGAAGCTAAAGTTTATTTGGAAAGTGAACTTAATTTGGCCGGATTTGTTTCAGTTATTTGGTCGGTGTTAAATAAAATGGAAATTAATATTCACACTCAAGACGAAATAGTTTTGGAATTAAATAAAGTTTTGGGCTTAAAATTAGAAAGTAAGCCAAATATTTTGGAAGACATAGAAATTCCGGTAAATGTTAAAAATATTATTGATCAAAGACAACTGGCCAGGGATCAAAAAGATTTCGCAAAATCTGACGAATTGCGAATACAGATAGAAGCTTTAGGGTACGAGTTAAAGGATACACCCGAAGGCCAAAAACTTAAGAAAAAATTATAGCTATTTCTTCCCAAAACGTTTTATTTTCCCGCTTTAGCCTTGGTATTATGGAAGAAATTTTAGTATAAAAAGAGATTTAAGGGTGGTTTATAAAATTCTGAACTTCACCTATTGGTACATATCCCCCTTCTGTCCCCCGTAAGTCCCCAAATTGCTGATATATTGGGGTAATTTTAGTCTTTCAAGCAATAATAAAAACCGTTATAATATATAAACTATATGGCTGAAAATTCCCTCCTACAACGAATACCCCCACAAAACCTCGAAGCTGAAATGTCAATTTTAGGCTGTTTAATGTTGGATAAGGACGCTATTATTAAAATTGGAGATGTTATAACTTCTGATGATTTTTATGACAGTAAAAATAAATTAATTTTCGAAGCTATTATTGGTTTAAATGAAAAAAATATTTCAATAGATATTTTAACAGTTACTAACTTGCTCGAAGAGAAACAACTTTTGGAAAAAGTTGGAGGATCCACCTATTTAACCCAGCTGGTTAACGCTGTGCCTTCTTCCGCCCACGTTGCTCACTACGCTTTTATTGTTAGAAAAAAAGGGGCATTGAGAAAGCTTATTAATGCTTCCGGTGAAATGTCAGCATTAGCTTTTTCTGAAGAAGGTGATATTGAGGATATTTTAGACCAAGCCGAGCAAAAATTGTTTAGTATTTCCCAAAAACATATGAAGCAAAATTTTGTTTCTATTGGAAATATTTTGCATTCTACTTTTGAAAGAATAGACGAGCTTCATAGGGAAAAAGGCAAACTACGCGGTGTGCCAACCGGTTATATAGATTTGGATAATTTGTTAGGCGGTCTACAAAAATCCGATTTGATAATTTTAGCCGCTCGTCCTTCTATGGGAAAAACTTCTTTGGCTTTGGATATTATGCGTCACGTAGCGGTAAACGCAAAAATTCCTGTTGGAATTTTTTCTTTGGAAATGAGCAAAGATCAGTTAGTAGACCGTTTGCTGTCTTCACAAAGCGATGTGAATTTATATAAAATTCGCACAGGACACTTAAACGATGAAGATTTTGAAAAAATTGGTCAGGCTATGGGAGAATTATCAGAATCCCCAATATATATAGATGATGCAGCAGGCTCAAATATTATGGAAATTCGTACTAAAGCCAGAAGACTTCAGGCGGAAAACGGTGTTGGTCTAATTGTGGTGGACTACTTACAGTTAATGGAAGGTAGAAGCAAGGATAACCGCGTGAATGAGGTTTCTGAAATTTCTCGTGCATTAAAATTACTCGCTAGAGAACTTGCCGTACCGGTAATTGCACTGTCCCAGCTTTCTCGTGGTGTGGAAAATCGTCCCGACAAAGTTCCGCAACTTTCCGACCTTCGTGAATCCGGTTCTATTGAACAGGATGCGGATGTGGTTATGTTTATTTATCGAGAAGATATGTATAAAGGTAAAGATTCAAAGCGTCCTCACGTCGCTGAAATCCATATTAAAAAGCACAGAAATGGACCAACTGGTCAGGTGGATTTGTACTTTGATGGTGAAAAAACCAGCTTTAAAAATTTAGATAAAACTTTTGACGTTACCCCGAACGCGGTTATGGAAAGTGTGGCTTTGCCAGAAGAACAGGTGTAAATTCAAGTACCTAGTCGCTAGTCGCGAGTTACTAGTAACTAGAAACAAACAACTAGTAACAAACAATAATGACCAAGCTCCCTTCCTCACTTCAAAAATTAATTAATGAGTTAAGTAGGCTTCCTGGTGTTGGACCAAAAACTGCTCAGCGCTTAGCTTTTTATTTGCTTAAAAAAGACAATATTGATTTAAATAATCTTTCGCAATCCATTGCTCAGGTAAAAAATGGGATTGTGTTTTGTGATGTTTGTCATAATATGTCTGAGTCGGAAAAGTGTTTTACTTGTAGTGATCCCCGTCGCGATCATTCTTTAATTTGTGTGGTAGAAGAGCCACTTGATGCTCAGGCAATTGACAAAAGCGGACAATTTAACGGAGTTTTTCACGTACTTGGCGGTGTGCTAAATCCTTTAGAAGGAATAGGTCCGGAAAATTTACAAGTGGAAAGTTTGCTTCAGCGTGTAAGCGAAGTTGCCAGTCAACTTGTGAGTGAAGTTATAATAGCCACAAATCCTTCTCTTGAAGGTGAGACAACCGCTATGCATTTGCAAAAAATTTTAAGAGCTCGCTCCCCTAGTTTAAAAATTACCCGTATTGCTCGAGGTTTGCCAATGGGTGGAGACTTAGAATATGCAGATGAAATAACTCTTAACCGTGCTATGGAAGGTAGAAGGGATTATTAGTATGGGAGAAATTGGTGGTGAAATAAATCACAAAGAGAGAGAGTTTCCCAAAAGAAGGATTTTGGAAATTGGGATTGGTTTCATGCCATACTATAAGCGTTTTGCAAAAGAAGATGAAGAACTTTCAAAAAATGATCAATATATTGGTTTCGATATTACTACTGAAAGGTTGCAATCTGCAAGTAAATATGAAGATGTAAAATTAGTAAGAGGTGATGGTGTTAAACTACCATTTGCAGATGAATCTATGGATGAAGTTGTTTTACCAGATATTTTAAACTCACATGTTGTAGGTGAAAATGAAACTGAGAAATTAAATGATGGTTCCATTCAAAGAGTATCTTATGATAAATTAGATAGGTATAAAGAATTTTATAAAGAGGGTTTTGCAGACGATTTAAAGAATAGATTAATACAAATTGTTAATGAATCTATCAGAGTTCTTAAAACAGCGGGAGTTTTAAAAATTATTCAAAGGTTAAGTATTGAAAATGATGTAAGAGGTAGACAGCCTTTTGATGAAGTTCTAGAGTACATTAGCAAGCATGAAAAATTACAAAACTGGCAAAGAGAGCTTAGGCCTGAACCTAATTCCTCTAACTCAAGAGAAGGACTTGAAATTTTAGTAATAACTGTCACAAAAAAATAATTCATTTTTATGAAAATAACAAAAATTGGACATTGTTGTTTGTTAATAAAAGAAAATGGACAAACTTTTTTAACTGACCCAGGGTTATTTACAACTGGGCAGAATGATATTACCGGAATAAATGTAATTTTAATTACTCATGAATATTCAGACCATTTTCATGTTGAGTCTATAAAGAAGGTTTTGTTAAATAACCCTGAAGCGTTTGTGGTTACCAATACTGCTGTTGGAAAGTTGTTAGATGCTGAAAATATTAAGTATGAGATACTAGAAGGAAAAAGTACTAAAATGTTTGGTAATGTTTTATAAGAAGCCTTTGATGGTAAGCATGAAGAAATATACCAAGGTGTGCTAGATGTTCAAAATACTGGTTACTTTATTGCTGGAAGGTTATTTTACCCAGGTGACTCTTTCTTTAACCCAGAAAGACAGGTGGAAATACTTGCTTTGCCGGTTGTAGCGCCCTGGCTTAAGATTGCAGAAAGTATAAATTATGCGCTTGAGCTTAAACCAAAGGTTGTTTTTCCAGTTCATGACGGTTTTTTAAAAATTCCTGGTCCATTTTATACCGTTCCAAAAAGATTTATAGAAACTCAAGGAATTATTTTTAATGGCATGGAATTAAACAAGGAAATTGAATTATAATATATTTGGATTATTGGTGAGCACTAATTTCCTACTTTTCCAAATTGACATAATTTTATATAGTCTTTTAGCAAATATTTTAGTGTAGTTAAAAATTAACCATCCAGATCCGCCTCTCACGGAGAAGGATCCCTTAAAAAAGAATAAAGGGACTCTTCGCTCCGCTCTGAGTGGTCAAAAATTAGAGTTAGGCACAAAAAAACCACCCCGTTTATAGGGGTGGTTTTAAAATTATATTTTGGTAATTTCTACCTCAGTGTAGTGCTGTCTATGTCCTTGCTTGCGTCTGTATTTGCTCTTAGCTCGGTATTTTAAAACATGAATTTTTTTGCTTCGGCCTTGTTTTAAAACTTTACCTGTAACAGTAGCTCCGGAGACTAAAGGTTTTCCAACGTTTGCATCTGTTCCGGTCGATGTAAACAAAACTTTGTCAAAAGTTACGTTCTTACCCTCTTCTACTTCTAATTTTTCTACTTGGATTTTATCACCAACGGAGACTAAGTATTGTTTTCCGCCGGATTCGAATATAGCTATCATAAAAAAGTTACGAGTGATTAGTATTTAACTCCAATAATTCTATCATTTTTTTGCTTTTTCGTCAACCCCGTTTTAATTATGGGAAACTCTTATAACTTGAGTTGTTAATTATTTAAAAATGCCCTTAAATACGCCAAAAGTAGTTTATACACCCTATTTTTTTGTATCTGGTATATGAGGATGTTGTTTTTTGTACAAGACTACCATAATTAAGGCAATTATTACCATTAGAACGAACAAAGATAAGAGGGCTATAAGTTTACCCATACTTTGTAAAAACACAGCTATGGTGCCAAAAATTGCTGAAATTCCATATAAAACCAGGACGGCTTGCTTCTGGGAAAGGCCTATATCCAAAAGTCTAAAATGCAGGTGTTGGCGGTCCCCGGAAAACGGGCTACGCTTGTACCATAATCTTTTTACAATTACCCAGGCTACATCTAGAATTGGTATACCCATAACCAGGAGCGCAGTAGCGATTTTAGCTCCAAGAATTACAGAAAGAGCTCCTAATACAAAACCCAAAAAAGTGCTACCGCTCTCTCCCAAAAATATAGAAGCAGGATTAAATGCGAAGATTAGATATCCAAATAATACTCCGCTGAACATAATGGCGAGGGTTGCGGTAATGGGTTGGTTAATTCTTTCTCCCAATGAAATTGCAAAAATAGTCAGACCACCTATTAAGGCAATGCCACTACAGAGTCCGTCTAGTCCGTCGAGAAGTTTGGTGGTAAAAATCATACCCATCATCCAGAGCCAGATAAAAATGGCTGAAAGTGGAGTATTATAAATATAGTAATCCAAAGAAATTTGTCCGCCAAACGGATTGGTTAAAAATTTTATACCAATACCGATACCACAGAGCACTACCACTAAACTGGCCAGTGCTGGAAATATCCATAAAATTTTAGGAGGTAGGTTGTATTTATCATCAATAATCCCGCCAACAATTAAAATTCCCCCGCCAAAAATTAAGCCAAGATAAAATTTCATGGGCACAATATTAAAATCTGGAAGTCCAAAAGTTAAATATAAGATTAGGGAAATTACAAAAGCCGAATAAATTGCCAGTCCTCCGAACAGGGGTACAGGTTTGCTGTGGATTTTTCTTACTGGACCAGGTAAATCTAAAACATTAAAATACTTGGCAACTTTTTTTACAATTGGAGTTATAAATAAAGCCAGTATAAATGATATGACAAAATATATGAAATACGTCATGGGTGCGTTATGATTTTACGTTTTGCATTTCTTTCATAGTGAGTCCGGTATTCGCTCCCTTCCTGGATTTAGGTGTAACCCAGAATTCTAAATACCAGCCGAACATGAGTCTGGTTTGGGCTTCTACTGCTGGGAGACTTCCAAAGACAACTGAAGTAATAGGGACAAGGAACCACTGCAGGTACATCATTACAGATCTCCAAATGCTGTATTTGGCAGGTCTGGGTGGTAACAGGATTAAATTAATGTATACGCTTAAAATCAAAAAACATGTGGCAATGGTCATTAAAGTCTTGGTTACAAACGGCAGGTTGTGACCAATTACACTTTGATTAAAAGCGTCTCCGCCTAAAAATAACGGAAGCCAGCCTAAAGAAGATATTAAAATACTGGCAGTTGCCCAGTTAAAATTTCCTTCGACATATTGGTACAGTTTATATATTCTGTCCCAAAATGGTGCTTCATTTTTAAGTAATGGGAGAATTAAATGTGGGTAATACTCAACATTGTAAGCCCAGCGCCGTTTTTGTTTGTACTGATTTATTAAGGTTTGTCCAGTAGTTTCAGCCAAGCAAGTATCTAAGCTTATTGGTATAAACAACGGAACAACTTTGTAATCACCTTTAAAGTGAAGGTAACATTGCCAATAAATATAGCCGTCTTCGTTAACAATATCTTTTTTCCAAAAGCCGACTTCTATTAAAGCTTTTAAAGTCATGGTATGGGAGGAGAAGGTTCTGAGGCGATCTGGCCTACTGCTTTCTGTGAACTGCCAAAATGAATTAGAGACAGAAACTACACGAATAATCGCTGGTGAGTCCCAAATGTTGTTGTTGTAAACAGCAATTGGTTGGTAACTGCTTTGGTAAGGTTTTTCTGCAGTTAAAAACTCGTACATTACTTTGGCAAAATATTGCGGATGAATTATTGTATCCGAGTCAAAATTAGAAACTAAAACTTGCTCTGGTTTAATGCTGAGGTTATCCAAATCTGGCAAAATTGTGCGAACAGCATATGTGGCATTTGCGCTTTTACCTTTAATTTCTCCTTCTAGACCGTCAGGATGTGCGGTAATAAAAAATTTATAAAAATTTTGTTCATATTTTTCTTTTAGCAGATTAGCGGTAATTCGCCCTTGTTCCCCTGCTCTTTCTTCACTGGCAAGTAACATTATCATTTTTTCTTTGGGGTAGTTGGAGTTAACAATGGCACTAAAAGTCGAATCTAAAACTTCAAAACTTTCATCAATAAAGGGAATAAGAATAACATGGTAAAATTCCAAATAGTTTTTTGGTGCATTTTGGGATTTTTGTAATTTTTGTAATCTAGATATTTCTTGTAATAAGTATTTTTTTGTAGCTATTTTGTTAACAGTTTGAATTTGTGTATTCAAAAATTTTTCGAATTCTGAAAAGGTATTTAATTTTGATAAATACATCATCCAGTCAATAGTTACTACTGATTTGAATTTAACATAGGCAGTAAATAAGTGTGTGGCGACATTCAGAGCTTTTAAGACCCAGTAAAGGTCAAAACAGATTATAAACAGTGCTGCCCATACTGGGCGATAATATGAAAGTGAAATACTACCAAAGAAAACAAACCAGAACTGAAGTCCCGGTAGTATTTCCCAAAATCTTTCGGTTTTAGATCTTTTTCTAAACATAATTTATACTTAGTTTACCTGAGCTAGAAACAAAGCTGCAATTAAAAGTATTACTTGTGAAAAAATACTGACAAAAATCGCCAGTACAGCTAAGAATTCTTGGCTATTTTTGAAAGTGCGAAACAAAATATAATTAATTACGGAAATAGCAAATCCTACCCCTGGTATAAAGTATAGATTTTTACCTTTGCCATACCATTGGACACCAACCAATACATTATAGTGCAAGGCTAAGGTTTTGTTTCCGGGATGAATTTTGTAATAGATAAATAAGAATGTTATAATATTTAGTAACAAACAAAGTCCCCATAGAAAAAAAACATTGGTTATATAAGGTTTAACTTTAATAAAAAGTCCATCTTGCATAAAAAATTGCTCTTAAATAAGAGGTCGCTTAGTAAATTATAACATAAATGAATGTTTTTTTCAATAACTTTAGGCTGTGTTGAAATAGATAATTAATAAATAGTTAGCTGTAATAAAAACAAAATGAACTACAAACAAAAATTTGTCTTAGTGTTTATTGTTTTACTCGCTATTTTTTTTAGATATTACCAGATAGCTCAAATGCCCGGCGGATTATTCCCCGATGAGGCTGCTAATGGTCTGGATATAAACTCAATGCAATCCGGTCAGTTACAACCTTTTTACGAAAGGGGTAATGGTCGAGAGGCTTTATTTTTTTATATGATTTGGGGAAGTGTTGAAATTTTTGGTAAAGGTCCATGGCAACACCATATAATTTCTGCACTTGTCGGAGTCTTGTCTGTAATTGCCTGTTTTTTAGTCACTAGGAGACTATTTAATTTAAATATTGAAGACAATGATGAATCTGGAAAAAAACGGGCTATAAATATAGCTTTACTCTCAGCTTTTTTAATGGCAGTATCTACTTGGCATATTGTGCTATCGCGAACCGCGTTTCGCGCTATTTTAATTCCTCTATTTTCAGCTTTGGTCTTTTATTTTTTAATTGGTGTGTTTCAGGCTAAAACCCGAAAAGCCCAATTAATTAATGCATTTTTAGCGGGTGCTTCATTTGCAGGGGGTTTTTATACCTATATCGCCTTTCGGGTAATGGTCGGGTTATTGTTTGGATTATTGCTCTGGCCACTTTTTGGAGCAATTCGGGAATCTCGTTTATTTGAAACCCTTAAAAAATATTTTTTACCTGCCGTATACTTTTTTATAGCTTTTATAATTATTTTTTTCCCTTTAGGTAAATATTTTTACAATAATCCTGGATCATTTATTGGTCGTGCCGGTCAGGTTAGTGTATTTAACCCTAGTTTGTACTTGGTGAATGGTGAGCAGTTAACCGGTAAGCCACCTATGGGAGTTGTGTTACCAGTTGTGTTGGAAGTGACGAAGGTGCAGATAGTTGGTTTTTTTCAAAATGGTGATTTGAATTGGAGGTCTAATATTTCGGGTGAGCCAATGCTCTCGGCGCTTTACAGTCCTTTTTTTGGCATAGGGCTGATAGTAGTTAGCTTTTTTATGTTGTGGTATTTTATAGCTCCGTCTAAGCGTAAAGGTTACTGGCAATATTTCTTATTAGGTTCTTGGTTTTGGTTAATGTTAATGCCTGTTGTAACAACAGCGGAAGGTATCCCCCATGCTTTAAGAAGTATTGGTGTTATTCCTCCGGTGTTTATTATCTCGGCATGGTGTTTATATGAGTTTGCGGGTTTAATCTGGAAATTTCATAAAAAAATTTGGGAACATTACTGCTATCAGTATAAAGATCCGAAGTGGGTTAAAGAAAATCATTTTGTACCATTTGGGATGAGAATTGTGAACTTTAGTTTAAAATTTGTTGTAGTGAGTTTTGTGGTGGCGCTTATTTTTCAGGCATATTTTTTATATTTTGTTTCTGCATATAACGATCCAGTGAACTTCTATTATTTTAGATCTGACTTAACCCAGGTTAGTAAATATTTAATTGAGCGTTGCGACAAAGATCATACCTATTTGGTTTTGGATAAATTTTCCGTGCAAACAACCGATTATTTTACCAGTGATCCGAAAGGAAATTTTAGTAACACTTGCAGTGTTCCTTATAAGCAAGTGGATCCTGAGGATTCCTGGAAAATGCAAGGCCTGACTTCTAAAGATGAGATTGTTTTTACACAGAGTAGTATGTTCGACATTAAAAAGTTTATTCAGTATCATCCTTCCGCTCATTTAAAAATGGAAATGCGTAATAAATTTGGCCAGGCAATTTTAGCAGTTTATACAATTAAATAACTTATATATTATGAAGATGAGTATCTCAAAATCACAAGGTTCACTTTTAATTATTTTGTTTCTCGGGTTAATTTTAAGATTTTATAACAATCTCAATATTTCTCTTTGGCATGATGAGGCCTTTAGTGCTTTAATGATCCGATACCCTTGGGGTGAAATGTTTTATAGGCTTGGTTTAGATGTGCATCCGCCAGCTTATTATGTATTTTTAAGAATTTGGCATTATATTTTTGGTGAGTCTTTGCTTTCACTTCGAGGAATGTCTATTTTTTTTGGAGTTGGGACAATTTGGGCTGCCTACCTGTTTACTAAAGAAGCCTTTAAAAACGAAAAGGCAGCGCTATGGGCTGCTTTTTTTATTGCCGTGAATCCTTTCCAGCTAAAGTATGTTACTGAGGCTAGAATGTACACAATGGGAGCATTTTTTACACTTTTATCCGGATATTTATTGCTTAAAGCTTTGACTTCACAAAAGACTTTATTTGTTTTGACCGGGCAAAATATGCCTAATCATCCGGATTTAATAAAACAGAAAAGAATCACTTGGGCTTATTTTATAGGATTTACTTTGAGTATGGTGGTTATTATTTATACTCACTATTACCTTTTCTTTACAGCTAGCGCTTTGGGGTTGTTTGGATTGCTTTATGTTTATTTTCACCACGAAGGGAATTGGAAAAAGTTTATTCCGTTGTTGGCATCTTTTATAGTTATTATTGCGTCGTTTTTGCCTTGGCTTAAAGTATTTTTATTTCAATACAAACAAGTTCAAGCTGGCTATTGGATTCAGAAAATGACCGTATGGAGTATTCCCTCAACTTTTTGGGATATGTTACTTGGATTTTCCAGAGATGCCAGTAAGTCTACAACCCAATTATTGTTAATCGTTGTCTCGCTATTTAGTCTATTTTTATTTTACAGATTTTTAAGAAAGACCCAGGGTTTTGCCAAGTGGTTGGTTTTATTTGCGGTTCTCGCTCCTTTTGGCGGGGCTTTGTTGTTTGCCTTAATGGCAAAATTAAAAGGAAGTAATTCTTCGGTGTATTTAGACAGGTATTTTTTGTTTGCCAGCGTTTACTATTCCGTGGCTTTGGCAGTTTGGATGAAAGAGATTAAAATTAAATGGCTTTCGGTCTTATTATTTGTTATTTACTGTGGATTAAATTTGATTGCCTTTGCTAATTATTGGCAGAAATTAGATGTGGACTCTAGGAAAGGAATGTCAGGCGCTGCAGATTATTTAAAACAGAATGTGGAGTCACAGCATCATGTGTTCCTGGGTACTTCTTATGAGTTTTTTAACTATAAATATTATGCAACCGCAGTAGATATAATTCCTACCAGACCTTTGCTATTTACTGGTGGAAGACCTTATTCAAGTCAGCTTTCGCACGTAGAAGGGGTTGCGTTGCTTGAAGACGCAGATTTGGTACCAGATTTTGCAACAGCGGTGAATTCGCAAGATACTGTTTGGTTAGTTTGGACATATGCTTTTGGTTCGAATAAGCCTCAGGTTCCTTTAAATTGGAAACAAATTGGGGAAGAAAAGGAATATCCGGATGTTCGGCCTTATCTTGGGACCACAATTTATATTACTAAATATCTGGTTAACTAATTTGTTCTTAATAAAAAATCTCCAAATTTGGAGATTTTTTATTAAGAAATTATTGTACCTTCAAAAGGTTGGTTTACAATTATATTTTTTAAATTACTCAGATTTTTTCCATTGGCAATTATAACTTTAAGCTTTAAATGTTCTGCGAGCTTGGCGGCAGTTGGATCGAAAGGTAAATTTTTTCCGGGATCCCATTTGTTTCCGACAATTTTTCTAAAATCTCTCCAAGAAATATTTGTAATTTTTTTGGCGTCCTGATATTTTTTTGGATCTTTGGTATAGACGTAATTTATATTACTGAGGTTTATAACAGTTTTTGCTCCATAGGCCTTTGCCAAGCGCACCGCATCGTCATCTGTGCTTCGTCCAGGCATCCAGCCTCCTGCAATTATGATCTTTTCTTTAAACTGAACTTTAAGGTTTGGATCCTCAATTATTTGTTTATGTGCCAGCTTGCCAAACATTAATCTGATCAGCTGTGCATTTAACCTGGTAGCATAAATACCCATCCAATCTAAGTCTTGACTGGTGACTTTGCTAATTTGATTCAAGGCTTGTAAATAATCTCTTGCCGGCTTTCCCCCGCCTGTAATTAAGATAAAACGACTACCTTTTTTTACTTGGTTTAGGAGTAAAGTTTTGAAATTTTTTAAAAATAGTGGCTCTATTTCCCCTGAGTTGATTAAAGATCCTCCAAGAGAAATTATAAATATATCCTTTTTGTTTTTTGGGTGTGATTTGGTCATTGGATATTCTAATTATTAATATTTGACTGGGTGGTTGAGGCAGAGTTGTTGGGAAGAATTATGTCTTTTATACAAGGACTATCTTTTTTACAAACGTAACTTCGCCCTTCAAAGCGCATATCTGCGTAATATAATTTGCTGATATCAACATCGGAATACTGTGAAAATAGTAAGGCAAGCCGGTTAAGAGTTTGCGTAGTGTCTAGGGTAATGTCAAACAAAACCTTAAAATTCTTGTTAAAATATACCGTGAGGTCGGAGTTATTTAGTCCAGAAAGTTCAAAATTTGTAATTTCAGACCTAACGATATTTGGTAGTTTGTTATTCAGCTCTCGTATAAAATTAGCAGTATCCTGCGTTAACGCTCTATGGCCGACTATTATACTGTCGATGTTGTTAATATTAATTAAAATAGGTAAACTTGGCAAGGTGTTAGAGGCCAGCTGTTCAATATGTGAGGTGATAATGCCGTCATTGGATACTAAATATCTATCGTTGTCTTGGTGTAGTTCAATAATATTGATTCTGGCTTCAGTCTCTATTTGTAAGCTTGAAGGGAATTTTTTTGTTATTTTAGTGACTTTAAAAACCTTCTGATTATTTTTTAAGATATATGCTGATAATTTAGTTTTAGATAGTAAAAATATATTTCTTTGAGGTAGGGGTAATTTTTTGTCTAAAAAGGAATTGGTTGAGTTTATAACAGAAGAATAATTTTCTTCGGCTACCCCACCGAGGCTTATATTTTTAATAAAAAATAAATTTGGAAAATAAACTATATAAATTAGGAATGCTAAAATTAAGAAGCTTATAATTCTTGTCATCCAGGAATCCAGTCCAATTTTAGACAAAAAAACACCCCAGTCCGTCTGTGGCAACGATCTTGCGGATCTTTTGTAGCCTCTGGCGCTCTGAAGATGTTTTTTAAACCTAGGATTCTGGAAACGTATTTTTGAGTCAATTTTGGTTTTTTTATTGCCAAACATTTAATTTATTTTGCTTTAATGACATCTTTGCCTACGTAAGTTCTTAATACTTCCGGGACAATAATACTGCCGTCTTTTTGTTGGTAATTTTCCAAAATTGCTATTAAAATTCTTGGAGAGGCAATGACAGTGTTGTTTAGGGTATATACGTGTTTAGTTTTGCCTTCACTATCTTTGTATTTAATATTTAGCCTTCTAGCCTGCCAGTCGGTCAAGTTGGAGTCGGAGTGGGTTTCGCCATAATCGGCTCGGGAAGGCATCCAGGTTTCTATATCATACATCTTATATTTACCAGCACCCATATCCCCGGTACAAATATTTAATACTCTGTGTGGTAGTTTTAAATCTTGGAGCATGCTTTCGGCAATCTCGCGCATATCTTCTAGCCATTTGTCGCTCTCAACTATATCGGCTTTACACAATATAACTTGTTCCACTTTCATAAATTCGTGGATTCTGTAAATGCCTCTAGTATCTTTACCGTAAGAGCCAACCTCACTTCTGTAACAGGAAGAAACTCCACAAAGTTTAATTGGTAGGTCTTTTTCGTTTAGAGTTTTGTCTGCGTAGTACGCAAGTAATGACGGCTCCGATGTTCCTGCTAAAAATTGTTTCTCTTTAACTTTTCCTGCTTCTAGAGTGGCTGGGTTACCTATTTCATAAATTTCGTCTTTACCTGCCGGAAAATGTCCGCTACCAAATAGTGGGTTTTCTCTAACAAGCACCGGAGGAACCATTAGTGTAAAAGATTTTTCTTGCATTTTTTTTAAGGCGTGCCAAATAAGTCCGTATTGCATTAACACAGCTTCATTTTTTAAATAATAACCTCTGAATCCGGAAGTTTTAACTCCAGCTTCGGTGTCTATGAGGTCTAAATTCTTACCTAAGGTCATATGATCTTGAATTTCAAAATCAAACTTTTTTGGAACTTCCGGTACCTTTTCTGGTTCTTTAGTAGGATCTATATTGCCAGTTGCTTCACTCCAGTATCGCCAGGGAATATTTCCGGAAGAATCTGGGCCGACAGGTGTTTCTGGACTTGGGATATTTGGAACAATGGACATTAAATTTTCGTATTCCGAAATTACTTCGTCGGTCATTTTTTTGAGTCCTGCTGTTCTGCTATCCACTTCCTTCATTTCCAAAAGTTTAACTTTTTTTTCCGTATCCGAAAGTTTTGGAAATTCTTTAGAGAATTGATTTTTGGTGGCCTGTAGGCTCTCCATTTCTGTCAGTAGGTCTCTGCGTTTGGTGTCTAAATCCAAAAGTTTTTCCAAATCTAAACTAATACGCTTGTCTTGAATGGCCTTTTTAACTTTATCTGTATTATCTCTTATAAATTTTATATCCAACATGGGATTAGTCGTTAGTTATTAGTTGTAAGGTTGGGTGTGTATTAAAAAAAGTATTTAAATTTTTAACTTCGTCGAATGGATAAAATTTAAGTTCGGTAATTTCTTCGTCTAAGTTTGCTGTTGGTACGCCAGAAATTATTTTACATTCGTAAGAGATAATTAGCACTTGCCTTGTTCCCCCATTGGGAGATGGTTGAGTATCGGAAATAATTTTTGGTAGTAATCTTATTACTTTAATTTCTACCCCGACTTCTTCTCGGACTTCTCTTTTTATTGCCTCAATAGGTTCTTCTCCTAATTCTATTCCACCTCCGGGGAATTCCCATTTGTTATGAGCTTGTGGAAAATCCGGTTGATGTCTTTTAGCTAAGAGTACTTCATTTTTATCGTTAGTAATTACCGCTACTACAATTGTTATTTGATCGCTGTACATTATTTATAAAGTTCTAAATGTTTGGTGAGTGTTTCTACAACAGATTTTTTTCCAAAAATTAATAAACCTAAATATTCTATTTCAGTAGAGGGTTTATTTTTTGTATTTGCAATAACTTTTTTATCATCAGTAGTTTCTAACATTTCCCTGGTGAATTCTGCAATTTCTAAACCCTTATTTTTGGCTTCTATGGATAAGTCAAGTATCTCGGAATTTGACTCACAAGATTTAATCATAATAGCATGCTGGATATTTAGTTTAATTTTTTTATTGTCATTGGTAGAAATTTCATCTTGATAGAAAAGATTTTTACCAATTCTGGCTCCAAACGCAGCATTTAAATGTGCAATGGTATTCATTTTTTGCCAGGATTCCAAACCCGCAGAATTATTAATTAACGCAACAGCAATTTTTGTATCTTTATCTTTTCCTGTTTTTTCTTGAGAATCTTCTTTTTTCATTAATGGGAAAATTACAGTTTCTCTAATAGATTTATCACATAATACAGCAAAGAGTCTTTCGGATAAACCAAAACCGGCTGCGGGTGGCATACCGTATTCCATAGCTTCAACATAGTCTTCATCTAGCATTTGTGCTTCGCTGTCCCCTGCTTCTCTAAGTTTCATTTGCGTACTAAATCTTTCGCGCTGGTCAATTGGATCATTTAGTTCACCAAATCCTTTGCCGAGTTCGCTTCCACACGCCAAAATTTGCATTCTTTGTACTACTTTAGGGTTCGTTGGGTCACGTTTTGCCAGAGGTTCTAATTCTATTGGTTGATTAATTAGGAAGCTTGGCTGCATGGCGACTTCGGGTAGGATACGAATACTCTTTTTGAAAATTAAATCTATAACTCTCCCCCTTCCGGCAAAGTCTTCATATTTAATGTGATGTTTATCCGCATATTCTTTGACATCTTTTTCAGTGGCAGTATTTAAATCAAGCCTGGTGTGTTTTTTAAATAGTTCAAAATAATCTTGACGAGGCCAAGTACCTCCCCAGTTAATTACAGTATCTTGATACGGTAATTCTAGGGTGCCAAATGTTTCTTGAATAACATACTGGTACATTTCCTGAGTTATATCCATGAGCTTATTAAAATCACCGTAAGCCCAATAAAATTCCATTTGGGTGTAGTCTTGTAAATGCTCTGTAGAAATCCCTTCATTTCTAAAAATTCTGCCAATTTCAAAAACTTTTTCATAACCGGCAACAAGCATTTTTTTAAGAGGAAGCTCTAAGGAGATTCTTAAATAAAAATCTCGATCCAAAGCATTGTGGTGTGTGATAAAAGGGTCGGCCTCGGCACCGCCGGGTACTGCTTCCAAAACAGGCATATCAAGTTCTAAGAAACCTTTTTTGACCAAAAATTCCCTCATCGAGGTCCAGAATTTATTTTTTCTTATAAAGGTTTCCTTAATGCTAGGATCCATTAGAATATCTAAGTACCTTTTTCGTAATCTTGTTTCTTCGTCATTTAAACCGAAGTGCTCGCTTGGAAGGGGGCGTAAGGATTTTGCCAAAAGCTTATAACTACTAGCTTTTACTGTTTTTTCCCCGGTTTTTGTTGTAAATAGTGGTCCTGTAACTTCCAAAAAATCTCCAATATCAAAATGCTTCAGAAGAAAGGCGAATTCTTCTTTGGCCATATTTTCTTCTTTGAACAAAACTTGAATTTTGGCACTTCCATCTTCAATATGACAAAAAATAATTTTGCCCATATCGCGCCAGCTACGAATTCTACCGACTAAGGTAAAAATATGTTCGGAGCCTTCTTCGAATTCGTCTAAAGCTTGTTTATTGCTATGACTGCGGGAATTTGTTGAAGGATACGGGTCAATTCCAGCCTGAATTATTTCTTCTAGTTTCTTTCTTCTGCCGGCAATTATGTCTTCTAATCTGTCTGACATAGGTACAAAATTATGATAATAATATGATTTATTATAACAAAAACCGCACTTTTTGGCAAAGTGCGGTTTTTGATGGATGGAATTTTTATTTAGCCAAATTAACTAAGTCTTGGATTTTCTGATCTAAAATATTACGGTCATTTTCTAGAGATATTTCCTCTAGTAATTTTAAAGCCTCTTCTTTATTGTTTTTGTGAACAATGGTGTCTATTAAATCTGAAAAATCGTCTGTAGCATTATCCAATTTTCTAATATTGGAATTATCTAAGTTCAATATTGCATTAGCAAGTTCTTTATCGGTTAAGGTTTGCTCTAATAATCTGTTTAAACCGTCAACTTTTGCTGAAATATCACGGTTTTGTTTTAAATAATTTTGTCCAGTTTCCGACATATTTTTATTCAATACTTACTATTTCGTAATCCATGTCCCCTGCTGGGGTTGTAACCTTAAATTTTTCATTAGCTTTTTTTCCAAGTAGGGCTTTTCCAACTAAAGATTCGTTAGAAATTTTTCCTTCTTTCGGGTTAGCTTCGTTACTCCCGACAATTGTGTATTTTTTTTCTTGCCCGCTGGCTTTAACAATTACTGTGGATCCAATCGTGACCACACTTCCATGAGAATTAGTTGTTATGATTTCAGCATTTTTTATAACGTCTTCAATTTCTTGAATACGACCTTCTATAAAACTCTGTTCTTCACGGGCTTGGGCGTAGTCTGCGTTTTCACTTAAATCGCCGTGAGCCGCTGCCTCGCGAATGCGCTCAATAACTTCTTTGCGCTTGTCATTTACTAAATTTTTTAATTCTTCTTGCATTTTCTGCAAGCCTTCGGGTGTCAGTAAATATTTTTTAGACATTGGTAATTCTAGTTGATTTATTATAACTGCTAAATTTTACCTATTTTTAGACTAAATGTCAAGATTCTTAACAGCTTTTGCATGGGTGGTGATAAAGCGCTTACGTGGTGCTACTTCGTCACCCATTAAGGTTTGGAATATTTCGCTTACTTTTTCCGCGTCTTTAATAGTTACCTGAAGCATAACTCTTCGTGTTGGATCCATAGTGGTTTCCCAAAGTTGTTCGGCATTCATTTCTCCAAGACCTTTGTAGCGTTGTATTCCGTATTTAATCCCGTCAATATTACCTCCGGTTGTTTCTTCAACGGTGGAAACTTCTTCCGCTTCTGCTACAGTCGTTTCACCCTTGGCTTTTTTGGAGGCAGTTCGTTTTTCTTTTACTCCTGAAATTAATTCTTTTAAGACTTTGTCTCTTTCGTCTTCTGAAAAAGCGTATTTTGAATCCCTACCAACCTGGACTTTAAATAGCGGTGGTTGTGCTATATATACGTATCCATTTTTGATTATGTCTGGAAAATAGCGATAGAACAAAGTTAATAAAAGTGTGCGGATATGAGATCCGTCAACATCGGCATCGGTCATAATTACAATGCGGTGGTAGCGAAGCTTGGCTACGTCGAACATGTCACCAATTCCGGCTCCAAGTGCGATAATAATGTTTTTAATTTCTTGGTTGCCAAGCATTCTGTCGAGTCTAGCTCTCTCCACGTTTAAAATTTTACCACGCATAGAAAGTATGGCTTGATTTCGACGGTCTCTTCCTTGTTTGGCTGTACCACCGGCGCTTTCCCCCTCTACAATATACATTTCACATTTGGCAGGGTCGCTTTCGCTACAATCGGCTAATTTTCCAGGTAAAGCCAAACCTTCCAAAACACCTTTACGAATAACGGAGTCTCTGGCAGCTCTGGCTGCAAGACGCGCTTTAGCAGCTAAAATTACTTTTTCAATAATTTTTCCAGCTTCTTGAGGATGCTCTTCAAGATAAATTTCCAAGGCTTCGCCAACAACTGCTTCGGCTACAGTTCTAACCTCAGGATTACCAAGTTTAGCTTTAGTCTGTCCTTCGAATTGTGGATTTGGGAGTTTGACGGAAATAATAGCAGAAAGCCCTTCACGCATGTCTTCACCTGTCAGCTTTTCGCTTTCTTTTACGTAGTTATTTTTTGTAGCATAGCCGTTAATTACTCTGGTTAAAGCGGTACGGAAACCTGTAACATGCATACCACCTTCGGGTGTATAGACGTTGTTTGCGTAGGACAAAATACGTTCTTCGTAATCATCTGTATATTGAATAGCAACCTCAATTGCCACTTCTTCAACTTGTTTTGACATGTAAACCGGTGAGCTTTTCGCTTTTTTATTCCGGTTGAATTGTTTTAGATAACTTAAAATTCCACCTTCAAAATAATACTGGTAAGTTAAATTTTCTTCATCGCTAGTAATAACAAAATGCAGACCTTTGGTTAAATAAGCTTGGCTTCTTAAGTGTTCTAGCACGGTTTTAAATTTGAACTTTGTAGTTTCAAAAATAGTATCATCCGGGTAGAAAATAATCTCAGTTCCTGTTTGGATTGGATCTTTTGGATCTACTTTGCCAACTGCTTTAATTTGTCCTTGAGGCTTACCAATTTTAAACTTCATTTCATAAACTTTGCCCTCTTTTTTTACGCGGGCAATAAGGTCAGTGGAAAGAGCGTTAACAACGCTAGCGCCTACACCGTGAAGACCACCAGATACTTTATATCCACTAGCTTCCCCACCAAATTTTCCTCCAGCATGAAGCACGGTTAATACAGTTTCAAGACCAGATTTTTTAGTTGTTTTGTGAATATCTACAGGAATACCACGACCATTGTCTATAACTTTTACTCCACCGTCTTTTTGTAGGGTAACCCAAATACGGTCGGCATGGCCGGCCATAGCTTCGTCTACAGAGTTGTCTACAATTTCCCAAATGAGGTGGTGAAGTCCGGTTTCGGAAGTGGAACCAATATACATACCCGGACGCTTGCGTACAGGTTCAAGTCCTTCCAGAACTGTAATATTTTCGCTAGTATAACCTGCTACTTTTTTCTTTTCTTCTTTTGCCATAGTTTTAATAAATTAGTTAGAACCAAATGTTCCGAATTTTAGAAAATAATTAATGTCTTCAAGAAAATGTTTTGGAATAGTATCTTTGTATTTTTCTACTAAATTTTGAATTTTTGATTTATAATTTTCCGGGTCAATATTTTTAATTCTTCCTACTAATTCTCTAAGCATGTCTTCTGATGCTTGTGTTCCAGTTTCAGGTAAAGCACTGAATTCTTTTGGAACATAATTAGATGAAGCTAAAAATTGCTCAAAGGTTTTATAGGTATTGTCGTTTAGTACAGGATTTGGTGGGTCTTTTTCAGCAAACATAAATCGTTAGTTATTATAATTAAATGTTTCCTTATCCTCTTCTGTAAGTTCACCATCGTCAAACCTTTGTAATGTTGGTGGTGTTGCATCTATTCTATCAACAATTTATTTTTCCAATAATTTCTAGTAAGGGTGTTAAT
>CAYGEJ010000012.1:0-38924 GCA_964348935.1 uncultured Candidatus Saccharibacteria bacterium
AGCGTGGGGAGCGAATGGGATTAGATACCCCAGTAGTCCACGCTGTAAACGATGATGATTAGGCGCTAGAGAGTATCGACCCTCTTTAGTGCCATAGCTAACGCGTTAAATCATCCGCCTGGGGAGTACGGCCGCAAGGCTAAAACTCAAAGGAATTGACGGGGACCTGCACAAGCGGTGGAGCATGTGGTTTAATTCGACGGTAAGCGAGGAACCTTACCAAGGCTTGACATGTACCTGCATACATTAGAAATAGTGTAGCCTTCGAGGGTGGTACACAGGTGCTGCACGGTTGTCGTCAGCTCGTGCCGTGAGGTGTTCACTTAAGTGTGAAAACGAGCGCAACCCCTACGGTGAGTTACAAGTGTCTCACAGAACTGCCCGCGTTTAAGCGGGAGGAAGGTGGGGATGACGTCAAATCAGCGTGGCTCTTACGCCTTGGGCGACACACGTGCTACAATGGGAAGGACAAAGGGACGCCAAGGAGCAATCCGGAGCAAATCCTATCAATACTTCCCCCAGTTCGGATCGAGGGCTGCAACTCGCCCTCGTGAAGCCGGAATCGCTAGTAACCGTAGATCAGCCTCGCTACGGTGAATACGTTCTCAGGTTTTGTACACACCGCCCGTCAAGCCATGGAAGCAGGAAGCGGATGAAGCGTCTCCCTTTGGGAGATTCTAGTCCGAAGCTTGTAACTGGGGCTAAGTCGTAACAAGGCATCGGTAGCGGAAGCTGTCGATGGATCACCTCCTTTCTAAGGAATAAAATATGCATCCTTCTAACTTTTCGAAGTTGGACGTTGGTGCACATTCCATGGTCGTCGTCCCGATGTAAATCGGGATGATTCAATGACTTAAAAATTTGATGCAAGCTTTGGTGTGGTACCTTCTAATCACTATTTAGCCGTTAAGAAACGGACCGCATGTAAAAACTACCCGAAAGGGTAGTTTTTTGTTATAATCAGTGTAAATTATATGCAAGAATCTAGCAAAAATCTAATTACATCCTTTGATAAGTTGCCTACAACAGAACCATTAGGTAAAGCAAGTCAAAAAGAGTCTATAAATCTTCGGGATTTTGTAGAATATTACGTGACAAATTTACCAAATTTAATTCGGGCATTTCCTAAAGACGGAAACGACTTAGGCTCCCTTGAGTCTCACTACTGGGACAGATTAAAACACTTTTATCATTACGGAAAATTTTCAGAAATTGAAATTAGTAAAAAAGAAGAGGTTGAATTTATAAACCAAGCAATAGTGCAAATACAACAATGGTTTTATAACGGCAACTGGACTTCATGTTTAAAAACCCCAACAGCGGAAGAGGTTAAAAGTTTATTAGGATCCAGAAAGCATAGCCATTTAAAAGCCGGCAGAGCGAAAAATTCTCCGAATTTAGGCAGGGATGTAAGAGGCAGAGGTGAGCCATTGCCGGATATTTATAAAGACATGGAATCAAACCAAGACCCGGTCGCGGTTTGGCAAGAACATGCTTTTAAGTTTTTTCATAATCCGGCTTCGGCAATAAATACTTTAACCAAGATGCACTTAAAAAATCCCGGCGCTATAAGTATTAATACTGGACGAAGAGACAATTTAATTAAAGGGGCGTCCGAGCAAGCTTTTAAATTATTAGGCGGAAGTAGTAAAAATTTTGCAAGAGTTAAAAGATTTGAAAAAAGTATAAGACAAGGTTTCTATTCAAGACTTCAACCTTACGAACAGGAGTTATATTTCTTAAAAAATTGTATGGTCGCAGCAGAGTTACTTAGGAGGCATGACGGCGTTTTAACTCCTAAGGTTTTTGAAGAAATAATGTTATTTGTAGATAGTGAGATGGCAAAGCCAAAAAGGCCCGGAGAGTACGATAGGTATTTTGTATTTAATTTTGCACCGGGAAGTCCTCATTCACGCTCTAGTATGTTGCATGTAAACCCCGAACCGTTGCCCATGAGTTTATTTGCAGTTGAAAATTTAAGACGAACTAATTCAGAAAACGTAGATCTTATTACTAAATAAAATTACTAGGTTTTGTTTCTACCGAAATAATCATTTTGCAATGTTAACGGGAAGCAATTGGTGTGGTATGGCACCATGTACCTTTACGGTTCATGGCCTTTCTAACCCGCCCCGTACCCGTTTGTATTTATACAGACAGATTACGTAGCAAATCCTGATGTTACTAACCAGATTATCTTTTAATAATTTGATAAGTGGTATCGGGGTCACTATTTAGCCGTTAAGGTAAAACCCTATCGTATTATGGGGAAACGGAATACGCATGTAAAAAATCGCCCAAAAGGCGATTTTTTGTTATAATTTAGGCAATTAAACGGTCTATTTTATGCAATATAAATCGCCCGAGGGCCTAAGTTCCCAATTATCAAGCACTGAGCAGAGATTAGGTTCTGAATTTTTTCCTAATGATGAAAAAAGAGCAGAGGTTTTAGATATGGACATCGAAAGTATTAAGAATAAGTATCCATATAGGTACGAGCAGTATATAAAACTAATTAAAGAAGCCAAAGGAAACGGCACTACAGAAGAAGAGTTAATTTCGATTAGAAAATATATTGCTTTAATAAATAATCTTGAAAACTATATTGCTTCTTATGAAAAAGACAGGCCTGAAGGATTTTTACGTGAACATCAACAAGATGTTTTTCACAGTATTGCAGAATTTTTGAATAAAGGACATAAGGCGGGTTATTTAGATTTACCAACAGGTTTTGGTAAAACTGTTTTATTTGTTGAACTTGTTAAGGCCCTTTCAAAGGGGCGAGAAAATAAGAAAACTGGTTTAAAAACTTTAGTGCTAGTACCTACTCAAGACCTAGTTGTTCAAACTATTGGAAAAGCTGAAAAGCCAAAAGACAGGCAAGGCTTTGCTAGGTTTGCTCCTGATGTAAAAGTAACTGCTTATTATGAGCATGAGCAGGATTTAAGTGGCGAAGTTGTTGTATCTACCTATAAATCATTTATAATTTTACAAAAGCAAAATCCAAAATTTACTGAACAGTTTGATGTGGTAATTCTAGATGAGGCTCATAAAGCTTTGGGTGAAGTTACTAAGGAGCAAGTTGGGACAATTGCTCCCAGTGCTTTAAAAATTGGCTGTACTGCTACATCGGAATATAGTGAAGGCAGAAGTGTTGTTGATATACTTCCGGAGTTAATTCATAAAATGGAAGTTAGGGAAGCGGTGGAATTAGGTATTCTTGCAAACCCCAGAGG
The DNA here is from genome assembly GCA_964348935.1 of uncultured Candidatus Saccharibacteria bacterium. Classification (GTDB taxonomy): domain Bacteria; phylum Patescibacteriota; class Doudnabacteria; order UBA920; family UBA920; genus PALSA-1336. Next base: position 3,237 of record CAYGEJ010000012.1, read on the forward strand.
CTTTTTGTACAGGACCAACATTAAAATTGAAGGCCAGATTGGTAATGAGGTAGACTATCCAGCCAGTGTGTTTAGGGAATTAAACAAAGAAGCTAGGAATAAAGTTACCGTAGATTTTGTAAAGACATTTGTTGGTCAAGGCATAAAAGGACTAGTGCCTTGCCTTCCCGGGGAAAGGGGGCAGCACGCGAGAGATATAGCGGAAAGAATTTGCGCTGAAATTATTTTCGATAAAAAGATTAGAAGAAAAAGAAATATTATAGCAAGATCTATTACTCAAGACACCTCATCAACAGAAAGAGACGAGACTTACGAAGCATTTAAAAGAGGGGAGATAGATTGCCTTACATATATTGATATTATTACTACCGGAAAAGATTTGCCAAATGCAAAATTTTTAGTGAGGAACAGGCCAAGAAGATCTAAAGTAGAAAGTACTCAGGAGATTGGGCGATTATTAAGGATTTATGAAGCAGAAGACCCTTATATTGTTGAAATTGAAGATGAATTTCCAAGCGGCGCAAAACCTTATACTATTTTTGACTTATTTGAAGTTGAGGCTATTCATCAAGGAAAGTCTTTAGTGCCTTCCGATGAGATTATCTGTATAGATGAGGTATCTGAAGAAGTATTAGATCAGCCTGAGAGTGAGGCCTTGGTAAGTTCAGAAGACCCTGCACCACCAACGGAATTAACTATTCAGCCATCTGGGCCACAAGATCCGGAGAGTATCGACAAAAAAATTACTAAACCACCAGTCGTAACCCCTCCCAAAGAGAAGAAAGATAAATACGAAGAACTTACTAGGCAATTGATTTCAAAAATGAAAGTCGAAGCACAGTTAATTCGAGAGTTATCAAAAAGAGAAATAAAGAATATAAATTATGAAAATGCCGATGATCTAAAATTAATATTATTTGAGAGCTACCCGCGAATTGTTAATTTAGCAACATGTGGTTTAATGGTTTTTATGAGGACTCGATTTGGACCCAATAAGTTTTCAGGTAAAACCATTCTTAAACATTTTGGTAGCCACCAAGAAAATACCAAAAACCTTAATGAATTATTGAAATTTGTTGGAGTGGTAGTTCCAGAAACAGGTAAGGCTATAGATTATTTAAGCTCAGTTGTAATGACAAAATTACTTTCTTCAGGGCCTTTGAGCCTAAATGAGCTTGTAGCAGGGGGTTATAATAATTTTAAAAGCACTAAGTTCGGTGGGAAAGACTCTGGTTTGATAGAAGTCACTGGTAATACTATTTTAAGAAAATTTGGCAGTGGTTTAGAAAATACAGAAAATTTAAATAACTTATATAAATTTATTGGTTTGGAAGTTACTCCAAAGATCCATACTCCAGTCGGTAAAGAAATAAATTTTTCTAATAAGGAACATCTAACAGCTCTGTTAAGCTCTGGCTCAATTGATTTTAAGGATTTAGTTGGGATCACCAAAGAAAATTTTTTCTCTATGAAATTCGGCGGAGGTAAAACGGGTTTTGCTGAAGTATCAGGATATACGATACTTCACAGGTTTAGCAGTAATACAGATGCTGAAAGTTTCAGAAAACTTTTGAAATTTGTTGGCTTAGAAACTAAAAGATCTGTAAATTATTCTAAAAAGCAAGACCTAGTAAATCTACTTAACACACAGCCTGGTGACTTAAAAGGATATGGGATTAAAAATTTTTTCTCTATGAAATTTGGCGGAGGCGATTCAGAATTTAATGAGGTTTCTGGAAAGACTATTTTAAGGAATTTTGGAACTGGGATGGAAAACACAGAGAACCTTAGCCAGCTTTTAAAGTTTCTAAATATTAAATAGGTTAAAGTTTACTTTCTAGATATCCTTTTAAACTTAGTGTATACTAAAGAAACTAATATTTAATATGTATTAAAAAGGAAACAATATGAGTACATCTATAGGGTCTAAAAAGATATTATATTCAGCTTTCATTGCCTGGTTGCCGTTTGCCGCCACAATAATAGTTCTTTCAGGTATGATATATTGCGCTGCCTGGAATAATTATCGTTCCAATGCCAATGACCCTCAAGTTCAAATTGCAGAAGATGTGGTTATCGCAATTGGACAAGGGCAACCAGCAGACGGTTTAGTTCCAGCACTCGGTACAACTGAACTTGGCAGTACATTGTCTCCTTTTTTAATGGTATTTAATGCCACCGGTACAATAATCGGTTCTTCAATAAGCGTAGATGGTAAAAATCCGGAGTTGGCGGAAAGTGTTTTGGCTGTTGCAAAAACTGAAGGTCAAAATAGAACAACTTGGGAGCCAAAAGTTGGAGTCAGGGCAGCAGTAGTAATTATGCCTTACAAAGACAGTACTGGAGAAGGATTTGTAGTTGCCGGTCGCAGTCTTAGGGAAGTGGACGCTAGGGCGAAAATGGTCCTTATGGAAATTGTAATCGGTACTATTGCTGGACTAGCAGTGACTTTAATTCTAATGTTGCTTTTAGCGCATAAGACTCATAAAATTTCGCACACTGAAAAAATTACTGAAATTGAAATAAAGTCTGAAGTCTAAATAATAAACCTCTCCCGAAATGGGGGAGGTTTTTTAAGATTTTTATTTAAATAAATTACTTGCAAATAATTCGCATTTAGTTTATACTCGCTGTATGGACTGTAAAGAGCATAAAGCTAGTTTTACTAATTTTTTAAAAGCTCAAAAACTGAAAGTAACCCCTTCTCGGATGGATCTTTTGGATATTTTTGCCCATGAGCAAAAACCTATTAGTATTGCGGGCTTAAAGACAAAAATTCAGTTATCAACTGACCTAGCTACACTGTACCGTAATGTTGAGAAGTTGGTTGAATTAGGTTTATTACAGAGAATTAGATTACAGGATAAAAAAGATTATTATGAGTTTACCCAAAAAGCTCATCATCACCATCTGGTTTGTACTGAGTGTGGCAAAGTTAGTGATATTTCAATGTGTGAGATTAAAACAGTTAGCCCGGTACTTTTGAGGATCGCGGGTTTTGCAAGAATTAATAATCATCAGTTGGAATATTTTGGAGTGTGCAGTAAGTGCGTTAATGATTAAAATATTTTTATGATTAGTATTTGGATATATACCTTGACAAGCGTAATAGTAATTAGCCTAATCTCTTTTGCCGGGGCATTAACTTTGGCAGTTAAAACTGAGCGATTAAAAAACTCCTTGTTGTATTTGGTTAGTTTTGCTGCAGGAGCATTGCTCGGAGATGTTTTTTTACACATTATGCCGGAAATGTCCGAACGTGGGTTTGGAGCAGTGCAGGGTGGTTATATACTCGGTGGTATTTTTATATTCTTTGCCTTGGAAAGGATAGTTTGGTGGCATCATTCACACAGTGAGCATTCGGAAGAAATTCATTCCGAAGTCTATTTAACTCAAGTAGGTGATACCCTACATAATTTTATTGACGGAGTAATTATAGCTACCGCTTATGTGGTGAGTATTCCAGTTGGGTTAGCTACAACTATGGCAGTAATTTTTCACGAGATCCCACAGGAGATAGGAAATTTTGCCGTGTTAATTCATGGTGGGTGGACAACAAAAAAAGCTTTGCTATATAATTTTTTCTCTGCTTTGGCTGCGGTGGTGGGAGCGGTAGTAATATTGGTGTTTGTGCCCAACACAACTGAAACTCCCGATTGGCTTATTGCTTTGGCTGCCAGTAGCTTTATTTACGTAGCTCTTTCCGACCTTGTGCCTGAGATTCATAAAGAAAAAAGTAATACGAAATCGCTTTTGTATCTAACTTGGTTTGCACTTGGAATTGTCGCAATGGCCTTGCTTTTATTGCTCGAATAGGGTATACTAATTGTATCATCTTAAGTTCATATTAGTTACACTTTTCAATATCAAGTTGATATAAAGGTTAAATAAGTCGAGCTTTATTTAAATAGTCAGTAAGAGTGTAAGGTGAGCTCTTTTATAGAAAGCCTAATACAAATGGCTAAGAAACTTTTTGTCGGCGGTATCCCTTGGGCAACCACATCCGACGACCTGCAAGCATTATTCTCCCAGCATGGTACTGTAGCTTCTGCTACTGTTATCTCTGATAAAATGACTGGAAGAAGCAGGGGTTTTGGTTTCGTTGAATTTGAAAACGACGCCGAAGCTGATGCAGCTACAGCAGCATTAAACAATTCCGACTACAGTGGTAGAACCTTGGTAGTTAAGGAAGCCAGACCACTTGAAGACAGACCAAAGAGAAGCTTTGGTGGCGGTGATCGCGGTGGACGTGGCGGCTACGGCGGCGGCGGACATGGTGGCGGATCTCGTGGTGGTTACAGCGGTGGTAACGATCGCTACTAAGTAAAATCTTTTATTTGATTTTTAACTCCTCTCGCATTATGCGAGGGGAGTTTTTCTTTACCTTGCATTATGTTATAATAAATTTATGCATAAAAAACATAAGTATGATATTTTAGTTATTTTATCTGTTGTGGGTTTGAGTGTAAGCTTGTATTTGGCAATTACACATTATTTGGGTTTCACTGTCCCTTGTAGTTTAACTCGTGGTTGCGAAGCAGTGCTAAGTAGTAAATATTCTTCGTTACTCGGTCTCCCTCTTTCAGTTTGGGGGGTGGGCTATTTTAGCCTGATAATAGTGAACTCACTTTTAGCTAATCATTATATGATCTGTCGCAAAATTTTAACCGCCATGCTCGGACTTGGTACAATTGCCGCCCTGGCCTTCTTATCTATCCAGTTTTTTGTAATAAAAAAAGTTTGCCAATACTGCTTAGTTACTGACATGCTTAGTATTGCCTTGTTAGTTATAGATATAAATATTGAGAGTAAATCTCAGCTTTCATAACTTTGAAGTTTGCATTTGTCGTATAATATGCTATATTAATTTAAGAAGTAAAAAACTAGCGAAACAAAAAATCCTTCGAACGAGGATAAAAAATAAATTATGAACTTTACAGATTTATCTACTTACCTTTGGATTGCACTCTTAATTTTAGTTGTCGGGAGTATTTATTTAATTGTCGAAGGTTATAAGGTTCATAAGTTGTTTGCTGACTCTATCGTTGGGAAGTTGGTTAAAGCTTTGGTCGTAGTATTTTTAATTGAGTTATATTCTTTGGGAATTGTGACTTATGCCTTCATGTTTTTTAATCCCAAAGGTGTGGTAGTTCTACTTCCAATTGTTGCGTTATGGATAGTAAGTTTATTTTTTGCCATTTTTGCCATTCGTAGCGCTAAGCGTGAGGTTACGAAATTAATGTAGAATTAAGCCTCCAGACTTGGAGGAAATAAAATTAACACAAAAATATGCCTCCAACAAATTCAACAGTCAGCCAAGAAAATTATGATCCAAGATGGTTTATTTGGACAATCGTTTTTTTGGTAACGACCGGAATTTCTTTGGTAACCTATATAGTCACTAGTGATAATGTTGATACTTCAGGCTCGGTTACCGTTAGAACTTCTCCAAGTAGAATAATTAGTAACTAACAGTATTTATTAAACCCTCTTCCTATTAAAAGGGAGAGGGTTTTTTGTTAAGTTTAACTAAAAAAGTTAGAAGTAGAGGTTTTGTTGACTGGTGTATTTTTTCAAATTTTGCAGAAGCAATAATTTTTAAGAAATTTTACCTACCCAACTAATTAGAAGTCTCCTAGGTAATAACTTATATTATTATAAATAAATTATATCTCTATTAAAAATGGGAAAGGTGTATTTGACTTTATCGTTTAGCTGTGCTATAATATATAAGTAAGTTTCCTATAGAGGAAAGCAAAATAATAAATTTGTAAGACAAAATTTTTTACAAGTTTATTATTCAAACCCCCAGTAATAAAGCACTTAAAGCAATATTACTGGCCAGAAACAAAAATAAAATTAGATCATAGAAGTTGCGAAGTAATAACAGGTGATTAAGTAATTGATACTACTTAATATCTGGGCATTCTTTTTTTACGCTTCTGTGGTAAAAAAATAAAAATGGAATACGTTTTAAATATTATAGGCGTTCCTCAATTTACTCTAAAGAAAGCTTTTGCTCCTTTAGGTTTTTTTGTTTCTCATGTCTACGACCATTTTATACCTCATGCTAGAAATAACTATTATCCTCATTTATTAGGACATAGAAGTTTAGCTCTAATGTCGGGTATGCTTGTGGTTTTAAAAATCTTTATTTTAACAGTTGTGTCGCTTGGTCCAATTTTACCAGCTTTTTCATCTGCAATTACCCAAGATAATATACTAAACCTAACCAATCAATCTCGTATTGAATATGGACTCTCTTCATTGAAGCAAAATTCATTATTAGCCAAAGCCGCGCAAGCTAAAGCTGATGATATGTTGGCCAATAGTTATTTTGCTCATAATTCTCCAGATGGTCGTACTCCATGGAGTTTTATTACGGCTGCCGGTTACAATTACATTATGGCCGGAGAAAATTTAGCGGTGAATTTTACCGAAGCTGAACATGTCGATAGTGCTTGGATGAATAGCCCGGGACACAAAGCAAATATTTTAAATAAGGATTTTGAAGAAATTGGGGTTGGTATTGCCGAAGGTCAGTATCAAGGCCATACGGCTATTTTTGTGGTGCAGGAATTCGGTACGCCAGTTGAGCAAAAAATTCAGTTAGCCGACAAGTCAACAATTGTTCAAACGGAAGCTGTTCCTCCACCAGTAATACAAACTGCTCCAGTCCAGGCCAGCCAAACTGCTCCAGAGGTGAAGCAGTCAACTACGCCAGTTTTTGAAACAGTTAAAGAAGCCAATGTTAAAAATTCAGTAATCGCGTTTGAGCAAGCTAAGCCTGTTGCAGTTGCTCCCGAACCTGTTGCTGTGGTTAGTGGTTTTGTGAAGTTAGACGGTGAAAATGTAATTGTTGAAGCCAATGTTTCAGGTCCGGCAGTTAAAGTGCTCGTGCTATTTGGTGAGAAGGCTGTAATGCTAGTTGCAAAAGAGGGAGGCTTGTGGCAAGGGCAAGTTAAAGTTAGTGAGTTAACTCAGGTTAATAGTACCGTGAGAATTCAAGCTTTAGATATTAAAGGTGTTTCCACGCAATTGCAATTGGCAAATTTTTCATCCGGCACTATCCAGAACTATAATTTAAATCATTTTACTCCGGCAACACAAGTTAGTTTGTTAGGGCATACTTTTGATCCAAAGACTTTTGAAGTACAATTTTTGCTTTATTTTATTGCAGTACTTTTATCCAGTTTGGTTCTTGCTATTGCCATTAAAAAGCATGTTCAGCATTTAAGGTTGGTGGCGAATAGTAGTTTTGTAATTATGTTCGCCAGTATAATGTATATGATTAGCTAATGAAAATATTTCTAACCCCGCCCTAAAGATTTTGGGGCGGGGTTTTCATATGCTAGACATACCACCAAAATCTTAGTATACTAAGAAATATTAATTTTCAATTTATGAATGACAGTTTTCCAACTGCGTTAACCTTTGATGATGTTTTGCTAGTTCCGCAATATAGCGAGGTTGTACCTACTGAAGTGGATACCGCTACGGTCTTTACTCCGAAAGTACGCTTAGGTATTCCGTTGGCATCCAGCGCGATGGATACAGTTACTGAAAATCAAATGGCTATTACTATTGCTAAAATGGGTGGAATAGGGGTTATTCATAAAAATTTGAGCATTGAAGATCAGGCTAAAGTGGTGAAGGAAGTGCATGGCTTGGGTTTACCTTCTGCCGCTGCTGTTGGGGCTACTGGGGATTTTTTAGATCGTTCCAAAGCCTTAGTGGAAGCTGGGGTGGATGTATTGGTGGTGGATACGGCACACGGACATTCTAAGCGTGTGATTGACGCTGTGAGGTTAATTAAGAAGAGCTTTAAAAATGTGGAAGTGGTAGCAGGTAATATTGCTACAGCTGAAGGAGCTAAAGCTTTAATTAAGGCTGGCGCTGACGCCGTAAAAGTGGGGATTGGTCCCGGCAGTATTTGTACCACAAGAATGGTAAGTGGTTGTGGGGTACCACAAATATCTGCAATTATGGAAGTGGTAAAAGTTTGTGAAAAGTTAAAAGTTCCAGTTATTGCAGACGGTGGAATTAAATATTCCGGGGATATTGCCAAAGCTATGGCAGTGGGTGCAAGTTGTGTTATGGTCGGTTCTCTTTTAGCTGGAACAGACGAAGCGCCCGGAGAAGTTTTTGAAGAGCATGGCAAGCAATATAAATCTTACCGTGGTATGGGAAGCCTTGGTGCCATGAACCAAGGAAGTCGTGACCGCTACGGACAAGAAAAAGTCACCGGTGGAAAGTTAGTACCTGAAGGTGTGGAGGCCAGAGTTCCTTATAAGGGCAGTATGGTAAATATCGTTGATCAATTAATTGGGGGCTTGCGAAGTGGCATGGGTTATAGTGGCGCTGAAAATATAAAACAATTACATAAGAAAGCTAAACTAGTTAGAATTACTAACGCAGGTCTCAGAGAGAGCCATGTCCACGATGTGCAAATAGTTAAGCACGCACCAAATTATAAAAATGATTAATATAAATACCCCGCTATTTGACGGGGTATTTTGTATATAGGTTAAATTAAGGTAAAATATAGGAGTGTAAAATGTATTTTGATTGTGGAAAACTTAGAAAATAATACAAAATATAGCGAAAAATTATTAGTTGACTATAGGTGAACGTTTGTTTACTATATAAAGGAGTTCTCTAGAAATGTGTTTATTAGTAAGATTTTAAAGATAATATGACTTCTGTAAATTCTACACAAATGACCGCTGGTAAGTCTTTTGAGTACGCGCTACTTGTACAGTTTCAAGAAAAATTAAAAGACAAAACAAGAATTGAAATTATTAATAATTCTTCTTTCAAAATCGCAAAAGATTGTTTTAAACAAATTAGTTCTGCTCAAAAAAGTGAGTATTTACTTTCCGCAAGTTTTGCAGTTAATTTTTTAATAGATATAGAGCCTAGACTTTCAAACGATATAGGTAAAAAAGATATTTTACAACTTGAAATTGTATCAGATGATAAAGGCAAAACAGGAGATGTCAGGGATGTTTTGGCTATCAGATTATTACAAAAGTGGGAAATTGGAGTATCTGCAAAAAATAATCATAACGCTGTAAAACACTCACGGTTGTCATCCAAAATTGATTTTGGTGAAAAATGGTTTGGTGTTAAAGTTTCTAAAGAATATTTCAATACGGTAGAACCTATTTTTAATAGTTTAGAAAAAATAAGAAAAGATAGTAACGCAAAGAAAGAATGGAGTGATCTAGGAAATTATCGTTCGAAAATATATGTACCTGTGTTGAATGCTTTTATAGTGGAGCTTAAAAAACTTTATAAAAAAGATCCTGAAAATGTAGCTTCTAACCTTATTTCTTATCTAGTTGGGAATAAAGATTTTTACAAAGTAATAAAGAGAAAAAATAGTGTAGAGATATATGCTTACAATTTAAGAGGAACGCTTAATTTGCCATTTAAGAATATTTTACCTAAATTTACAACTCCCCAAGTTTTGCTTCCAACGGAGATACTCGACGTCAAATTAAAAGTAAAAAGTAATACGACAGCAATTGTAACAATGGATAACGATTGGACACTTTCTTTTCGAATTCACAACGCTAGTTCTAGAGTAGAGGCATCTTTAAAATTTGATATTAACCTATTAAAATATCCCAGTCATCTGTTTAAAAATACTCTTAAAATTAAAGTTGATTAATATGAAATTGGCTTCGTTATTTTCTGGTGCAGGGGGTCTTGACTTAGGCTTTGAGAAAGCTGGTTTTCATGTTGTCTGGGCGAATGAATACGATTCTACTATTTGGGAAACCTTTCAATATAATTTTCCCAAGACCCTGCTTGATAGAAGGAGTATTACAGATGTCTTGCCAACAGAGATTCCTGACGTTGACGGTATAATTGGTGGACCGCCATGCCAAAGTTGGAGTGAAGCAGGTGCTGGTAGAGGAATAAATGACAAAAGAGGGCAATTATTTTTTGATTACATACGAATACTTAAAGCAAAACAACCTAAATTTTTTCTAGCTGAAAATGTGGCAGGCATTTTACACCCAAAACATGCAGAGGCTTTTTCTAATATTATAAAAGAGTTTAAAAATGCTGGCTATACTATTTCTTGGAAATTGCTAAATGCAAATGATTACAATGTCCCAGAAGATAGACTTAGGGTGATTATTATTGGGTACAATAAGAAGTTAAAAAAGAAGTTTGAGTTTCCTGAGCCACAAAAGAACAAACCAGTTTTAAAAGATGCTATATATGATTTAAAGTTTGCTAATCCCGCCCTAGATAAAAATAAGACTAATGGTAATAATTTAAAAATTCAAAACCATGAATATATGATCGGAGGTTTTTCTTCTATATATATGTCTAGAAATCGTGTTCGTTCTTGGGATGAGCCTTCATTTACAATTCAAGCTGGAGGACGACACGCTCCTATTCATCCACAAGCTCCGAAAATGAAATTTATTTCTCAAAATGAAAGAATTTTTGTACCAGGGAAAGAATATTTATATCGTCGTTTATCTGTTAGAGAATGTGCTAGAATTCAGACTTTTCCAGATAGCTTTATTTTTAAATATAAGGATGTAGCAGACGGATATAAAATGATAGGGAATGCCGTGCCTATAAATTTTGCTTACGCAATCGCTAAACAAATAAAGAGTGATTTGGATAAAACAATAATTACAAATAATCTCAAAATAAAATCTGAGAAAGTAAAGGTTGTTATGGATACAATAAAATAATTTTTAAAATTAAAGTCAACAAAATTTTCTTATTAATTAAAAAGCATATACCAAGGTATGTGCTTTTTAATTAATAAACTTTTAGCCCCATTCAATGGTAACCGGTGGTTTATCCGAAAGTCTATAAACTACGCCACCAACCTCACGAATTTCGTTAGTCATCCTTTGGGAAACGTGTTTAAGAAAATCAAAAGGAAGCTCGGCACTTCTAGCAGTAAAGCCGTTTACAGACCAAACCGCCCAAAGAGCAATAACGTGGCCTTCGGCGGAATCATCACCCTTAGTGCAGGTTATCATAGAGTTGGTAACTACAGCGCCAGCTTGCCATGTGGTTTGGTATAAATTCCATTTGCGCATTTCTTGAATATAAATTTCATCCACCTTGCGGGCTGTAGCAAGTTTTTCCGCCGTAACTTCTCCTTCTATGCGGACGACAAGACCAGGACCAGGGAAGGGCTGACGAAGTAGTAGTTCTTCTGGCACACCTAAACTTTTACCAATATTTCTACCTGTGTCTTTCACGCAGTCAGAGAGTGGCTGAATTTCTGGTAGGTTAAAGTCTAAATTCACATTGTGATGAATTTTAATTTGAGCTTTTTTGGCTCCTGAATCATAGCCTCCGCCACTTTCGGAAATGTCAGTATAAAGCGTGCCTTGAGCAATAAAATCTGCGCCAAAATTTTTAGCTTCGGTTTCTAAAATATTTTTGTAAATTCCACGCATAGCAAGGCGCTTGCCGTGCATTTTAATTTGATCTTTAAGCGCTTTTAAAAATTCTTCTGTAGCATCTACAACCTTAACTGTAATCCAAGGCTGGTTACTGAAATATTCCATAACATGTGCTTCGTCGTCAGGGCGGTCTATGCCTTTTATGTATACACCAAGAATGTTAGGGTTAGTATTTTGTAAGTCTACTGAGGCTTCTTTTAAAAGATACGCAACTACTGAAGAATCTGTTCCTCCAGATAAAGCTAAAAGTACTTTTTTGTCCTTAATTTGTAATTTTAAATCTTCTATTTTCTTTTTTGCGACTTCACTGGCAGGGAATTTATCTTTCGCACCACAAATATTAAAGCAAAAATTTTCGTAAATTTTTATGCCGTTTTCAGTTTCCGTAACTTCGGGGTGGAATTGTACTCCATATAAATTTTTGTATTGTCCGGCAGCGACTGGGGTGTTGTCTGTGGTACCAATTATAGTTAGCTTATCATTGGGGTGAATAATGTCCCCATGGGTTTCCATAACTTTAAATTCTTTGGGTAGGCCTGTAAAGAGTGGGCTGTCAGTTAATCCTTTAAACACATGAGTACCAAATTCCCGTTTAGGAGATAATGAAACTTTTACACCAATATGGTGAGCTAGCATTTGAAAACCTAAACAAACACCAAGAGTTGGGATGCCGAGGTCAAATATTTTGCCGTCAAAAGGTGGTTCCTCGTAAGCAGAAGCAGGGCCTCCGGAGAGAATAATGCCAGTTGGTGCAAGTAAGGTTACGTCGTCCGCACTTACAGAAGCTGGGTCGGCAACCAAACAAAAGACACCAAGCTCATCTAGCTTTTGCTTTATTAGATGGTCAAATTGGCTACCAAGTGAAAAAAGCAAGAAAAGTTCGCTAGTTTTGCGAATTTTTTTTTCTTCAGCTACTTCTGCCAAAGCTTCGGGAGTTGATTTTTTAAAGGTTTGTAGCATATTTTAGTCGTAAAAGATATTGGTAATTATATAGGAATAAGATTATATAATCAAAAACACCCCCTTTGGAGCGTTGATTTTTTGTCTGGTGGACCTGGGGAGAATCGGACTCCCGCCTATCGGATGCAAACCGATTGCACTACCACTATGCTACAGGCCCGTATATAGATTTAGGATATAAGCTTTAAGATGTATAAAAGTGATGTGTCTTGTGGAGGGGTGCTGGCTGGTCCGGAGGGGAGCATATTAAATGCCCATAAAACGCTCAGAATACATAAGATTAAGCCAAATAGCTTCCACCAAGTGTAGGTGCCGGCACCAATACCGGTTCCAAGATATTTTTCCGCAAGATCAATTTTGCCCGTAATTTGTTCAGTAATAAACGCAGAATACTTCATAGTAATAATTCCGAGTCCGAAGACTAATATCGAAAGAAAAACTCTGGCAAATGCGTTCATAGTTTTGGTTTTTAGTAATCGTTACTATCTTTTTGTGGCCGCACCAGCAGTGAACCACTCAGACTTCCAGCCTTCGGGTACACTGCATGAACTACTATACGCTAAACTCTCGTATGGCTGCGCCATATACTTGAGCTTTAGCGAGTGGTTCGTGGTGCGTGTGCCAGGGATTGAACCTGGGACCCCGTCATTATCAGTGACGTGCTCTACCACTGAGCTACACACGCTTATGTGCATATTTTGTAGATGTCCTTAGCATTAGAATCGCTTGCATGCTCTCGTAATGATTAAACATCGTAACTTCTTTTTAAATACAACATCCCTAGGGGACTTTGCTAATTTTAGCATAAAGTCCCTAACTTTGACAACAGCAGGTTATTATATTATTATAAATTTATAAATTTGTGGGGTACGAGCTGTTTAGAAACCAAAATTAAAACCTTAAATTACATGTTTTTAGATAGATTTTTTGGCAAGCAAAATTCGATTTTAGGAGTTGATATTGGGACTTCAAACATTAAAATAGCCCAAATTACACATGGTCCAAACTCAGTTCTGGATACTTACGGTATGGTTAATATAGCGTATCAGTTGGGCGGAAAAAATGATGAAGTAGCGATTGCTCAAATGGCTAGTGTTTTAAAGTCATTGGTTCAACGTGCCGGAATAACTGCTAAAAGATGCATATTGAGTTTTCCAAATAGCGCAGTATTTACTTCAGTTATCGAACTTCCAAAAATGTCTCCGAAAGAAATAGCCTCATCTGTAGAATTTGAAGCAAAAAAATATGTACCTTTAGCTTTGTCAGATATTGATTTATCGTGGTCAATTATTGGGGATAACTCGGAGACCTCAACTACCCAAAAAATCTTACTAACTGCTGTTCCCAAGCAGATTACTAAGAATTACATGCAGGTTTTTAGTATGGCGGGACTTGTACCTGAAGTAGCAGAGATTGAAGCCTTGGCACTTATTCGTTCGCTTATAGGTTCTGTACAAATTAATTGTGTTATAATAGATATAGGTGCTAGAACTACCGGACTGAATATAATAGAAAATGGATATCTGAGACTTTCTCGAAATATAAATATTGGTGGAGATACAATTACCGATAAAATAGCAGAGAGCTTAAATATCAGTTTTGCCCGCGCTGAACAGTTTAAAAAAGATTTTGGAGTTAGTAGCTATACGTTTGTGCCGGACACTATCAAGCCGATTTTAAATATTATCAAGAATGAAGTAAAGCAGTTGCTTAATATTTATCAATCCCAGAACGTGAAAGTACAGCAAATCATTCTGGTTGGTGGTGGTGCCAATTTACCAGGAATCGCCTCATATTTTGAAGATTTAAACGTTGAAGTGAAGTTGGGAGACCCTTTAAAAGCGGTAGGTTACAGTAAAAGTTTAGAGCCTGTGTTAAAAAGGCATGCATTAAGCTTGCCAATTGCATTGGGTTTAGCTTTACGAAACGAGTAATTTCTCTATAAAATCAAAAACTAAACTATACAAAAGTGGCTCAAATAAATTTATTAAAGCAAAGTTCAGTAGTGGACAATAGCTGGGAGTTAATTCCTAAACTTTTGGCTCGACTTTTTTCTGTGGTTTTGATTGTTCTAGTTGTTTATTATGTTTGGCTGTATTTTCGTTATAATAGTATTGTGAAAAAAATTGTAAACACTAAGACACAAATAGAACTCACCAGAGCAGCTTCAATGCAAGTTGCCGGTAGGAATGAATTGTTAGTCAGGCAGCAACAGATCGCTGCCTTAAAAGATTTACTCGACGGACATATTTATTGGTCACAAATTATGCCAAAAATTGCAGGTGTAACTTTAAAAAAAGCCACTTATAGCAATTTAAAAGTGTCTGATGATGGGATTTTGCGTTTAGTTGTGAACGTTCCAGATTTGGAGAATCTGGACAAATACTTACAGGTCTTTAACTTGCCGGAAGTTAATAAGAATTTTAGCGGTGTGAATATAAGTGGTTATCATAAAGTCCAGTCTAAAGATGCAAATAGTGTATCTTTTGAGGTTTCCATGAAATTTAATTCAGCTATGATTCAATATAGTGGCTTGAGTAGTGCTCAATAAATTTTAAGTTATGAATTTAGAAATACCAAAAAAAATTAGTATGGGGTTGCCACCGCAGGTTCAGAACTCCAAAACTTCCCTATTAGAAATTGTTTTACTTTTAGTGATTTCGGTCTTGTTTTTCTGGTTTATTATTTTGCCAAAACAGGCTCAGGTTAATGTAAAAAATGAACAATTGCAAAAGTATACTGCGGATCAGGAAAAGATGAAAGATAGTTTGGATACAATTACTAAATTAGTGAAAGAACTTAAGAGTCACACGGCTGACGTAGCTAAGTTAGACGATGCTATTCCACTGGAAGGGAAAAATACAAATCTGCAATTTTTAATACAGAAATTAGCCGATGCAGCCGGTGTACAAGTTTCGGATATTAGCATAAGTGCTAAGCCTGGCGTGGTGGCTGGCGATGTTGCGTTATTAAAAGATCCCTTTGGTGCCCCGAGAATTTTACAAAAATTGAGTGGTTCGGCGTTTATTTTAGGTAGTTTTAGTCAAATTCAGTTATTTATGCAAAAGCTTGAAACTAGTGGTAGAGTGATTCAAATTTCAAATGTCGAAATTCAAGGCGGACAAAATAATAGTTTAAGTTTAAAATTAGTGTTTGATGCCTACTATTTTGCTCAGTAAATCTAAACAGTGGACAATGTTTCCAACTTATTAACAGTAATTTTAGAGCGGAATGAATAAGAAAACCATAATTCAAGTAATTGTCATTATTGTAGCCTTTTCTACGGCTGGAATAGTTTTATATAATGGGTTGTTTAAAGGTGGTGAGCAGACTATTTATGAAAATATTGCGGTAACTGAGCAAAAGGATCAAGGGACTTTATTGCCATATGGTAATACTTTGGATTTTACCGTCTTAAAAAAGCAAGATCTTTTTTATAACCAGGTTAGCTATCCGAAATTGGATCCAAATAGTGAAATTGGTATCCCGTTGGAGAATTTAATAATTTCACCTTATACAACCAAATGATATTATCAATCTCTAGTATAATTACTTATGACTTCCCCAGTTAAAACAAATTCTAGTAATGGCGCCGGTGGTTTTGAAAAATTTTTGGTGGATAATGGATTTGTAAAACCTCAAGTGGCGACGGAGATACAGGCACTGCAAGAAAAAAGCGGGCAAGATTTTGGCCAAATGCTTATAGCCCAAAAAGTTTTGGACGAAGAAGATTTAGCTAAAGCCAAAGCCGCTTTTTTTAATATTCCGTATGTAGATTTAAGACAGATCCAAGTTCTTTCTGAAGTTTTGGCTTTAATTCCAGAGGAGTCGGTTAGTTTTTACAATCTGGTACCTTTTGAGTTGAGTGGTAGAAATTTAAAAGTAGCTATTACTGACCCTACTAATTTGTCGGCTCTACAGGCCTTAGAATTTTTGGGGCAAAAACAAAACTTGCAAGTTCAACTGTACTTAGCTTCTGAAACTTCGGTGGATATTGTTGAGGGCAAAAAAAAGAATTTGAAAAAAGTGGTTGGCGATGCTTTAAAAGATATTCAAGTCAAAGAAGCTGGAGCGCTCAAGCCCACTGAAGAAAAGAAAGAGACTAAGCCTCAAATAATTGAAGAGGCTCCAATAATTAAGATCGTGGAAGTTATTTTAACTAATGCGATTGAGGCCAGTGCTTCGGATATCCATATTGAACCTTCGGAAAAGGATGTGCGAGTCAGGTATCGTATTGACGGGATTTTACATACATCGCTCATGTTGCCAAAAAGTGTCCAGCCGTCGATTGTTACCCGCATAAAAATTCTGTCTAACTTAAAAATTGACGAATCTCGCTTGCCACAAGATGGTAGGTTCCATATGGAAGTCAGTAAAAAAGCGGTGGACTTGCGCGTTTCAATTTTACCGTTGATAAATGGTGAAAAAATTGTTATGCGTATTTTGGATAAAACCGGTAGTGTGCCGACCTTGGAACAATTAGGTATTACCGGCAGGGGGCTGAAGTGGGTTACGGAAAATATTAAAAAACCCCACGGAATTTTCTTAATTACTGGACCTACGGGAAGTGGAAAATCCACCACTCTTTATTCCATTCTTTCGATTCTGAATACTACCTCGGTGAACATTGTGACTTTGGAAGATCCTGTAGAATATTTTATTGAGGGTGTAAACCAAAGTCAAATTAATCCGGATATTGGATTAACTTTTGCAGCAGGTCTTCGTAGTATTTTGCGTCAAGATCCGAATATTGTCATGGTTGGTGAAATTCGTGACCGCGAGACAGCAGAATTGGCTGTACAAGCGGCTTTGACCGGACACTTGGTCTTTTCCACACTACACACCAATAATGCAGTAGGGGCAATTCCTAGGCTTATAGATATGGGTATGGAGCCATTCCTCTTGGTTGCCTCCATTAACGTAGTTGGAGCCCAAAGATTGGTTAGAAAAATTTGTGAAGATTGCAGAAAAGAAATGCCATTAACTAAAGCTATTGAAGAAGAAATCCGCAAGGAATTGGTGGGTGTTCCGGACGATTATTTTGAAGGCTTAGATAAAGCTAACTATAAAATTTATAAGGGCGAGGGCTGTGAGAAATGTGGACATACCGGTTATAGAGGAAGATTTGGGATTTTTGAGGTGTTGCCAGCCAATAACGATATACAGGATTTGATAATTAGCAAAGCTTCGGCACATAAAATTTATGAAGTTGCACAAAAAATTGGTATGATAAGCTTAAAGCAGGATGGAATGATTAAAGTCCTTAAAGGTCAGACTACATTAGATGAGATTATTAGAGTTACTACCGAATAATTTTTATGGCCTATTTATTTAAACAAAAATTAACCCTGGGTGAACTGGTAGATATATCATTGCCAATTCATAGGATTTTACTACATGAGCCAGAGGAGTATTTAGCCGGATTATATCGCCATCATTTAACCAAACATAATTTTCAAGTTGAGCACTGTCCGTCGGTTAATTTGCTAAATGCGCATATTTTAAATTTTAAGCCGACTCTCTTGGTGTTTAGTGTCGATGAGAGCGATAATGTAAAAACTAGTGCAAATTGGTTGTTACATATAAAAAAACAGAATCCGGAGATTTTTATTATTACGACTGGGCTAAATACGAATTCGGAAATTTTAAAAACTTTATTAAATGTTGGAGTCTCCAGTCATATCAACCGTAGATTAAGCCGACCGCAAGACTTAGTAATTCTTGCTCAAACTATATTAAAAAATTAAATTAACTTAATTATGTACAAAGCTAGCGAATTAGAATTAAACAAGCTTCTTTCCGTAGTATTGGAACGCGATTCTTCCGATTTGCATTTAATGGTGGGTGAGCCTCCAATTATTCGTGTTGATACCCAACTTATTAGATTAGATAACTATCAGGTATTAAGTAATGACAATATTAATGATTTGCTGAATGTTTTACTGACTCCGGCGCAGAAGAAAATGATGGAGCAGGATATGCAAATCGATTTTTCTTATGCTTTTAAGGATAATATTCGTTTCCGTGTTAATGCTTACAGGCAAAAGGGAGTGCTTGGGGTGGCATTAAGAGTCGTACCAAACCACATTAAAAACTTAGAAGAATTAAATTTACCTTCAACGTTAAGAAAATTTATTGAACGCAGACAGGGTTTGGTATTAGTAGTGGGACCCACCGGACATGGAAAATCTACAGCACTCGCAGCATTGATTAATGAGATTAATAACACTCGTAACGAACATATTTTAACTATAGAAGATCCAGTTGAGTTTGTGTTTACTCCCAACAAATCCATTATTTCTCAGAGGGAGCTGTATTTAGATACCCCATCGTTTGCTGGGGCACTTCGTTCCGCATTACGTGAAGATATTAATGTGGTCTTGGTAGGTGAAATGCGCGACTTGGACTCTATTTCTGCGGCTCTGACCGTAGCAGAGACCGGGCACCTTGTATTTGGAACTTTACATACCAATGACGCCGGGCAGAGTATTGACCGTATTGTTGATGTATTTCCTGCAGGTCAACAACAACAAATTCGCAGTCAATTGGCCAACGTACTGGTTGGGGTAGTTTCTTTGCGGTTATTACCAAAAGTGGGTGGTGGTAGAGTGCCAGCCTACGAAATATTAATGACCAACCACGCGGTAAGAAATGTTATTAGGGATAATAAAATTTATGAAATTCCAAATATTATTCATACTAGTTTGGAAGAAGGTATGGTTCCGCTAGATAAAACTTTGGCTTTATTAGTAAAACAGGGTCAGGTGGAATTTGAGGTCGCACAAAATTTCGTTTTGGATAACGAGTATTTCTTGTCGTTGATCTCTTAATATGCAAATAACCTGTAAATATGTAATTTAAACAAGATATGAAATTTAATTATAAAGCTAGAAATAAAGACGGACTTATCCAAAGCGGAGAAGTTTTGGCTGTAGATCAAAACAAAGCAGAGAAATTATTATCCGAAAACGGGCTTACAATAATAAGTCTGGAGGCAAGTGATGATGATTTTTTGGCTAAATTTAATATTTTTGGAAAATCTGTAAATAATAAAGATTTGGTTTTGTTTTCCAGGCAATTAGCAACCTTAATTTCAGCTCATGTTCCTATTATCCAGTCTCTACGTATTTTACAAGATCAAATTACAGGTAAATATCTATTAAGCATAATAGATGAGTTAATTACTTCAGTGGAAAATGGAGATAGTTTGTCGAGTGCTATGATAAAGCATAGTGATGTATTCGGCAGTGTTTATGTTAGCATGGTTAAATCAGGCGAGGTAGCCGGTTCTTTGGATAAATCCTTGGTCTATTTGGCAGATCAATTAGAAAAAGATTATGAACTGCGCGCGAAGGTTAAAGGAGCCTTAACTTATCCGCTGTTTGTGCTTGTAGCACTTTTAGTGGTAGGTATTTTAATGTTTAAATTTGTGCTACCAAACTTAACTGCTGTATTGGAAGAACAGGGTGGTAATTTGCCTTTGGTTTCGGTATATTTAATCGCTTTTACGAAATTTTTTGGAGTTTATTGGTGGATTTTTCTTATGGCTCTGGCCGGTCTTATTTTGGGAGTTAGGTATGCAATTACCACACCTAGCGGTAGACATCATTGGGATAATTCCAAAATACACTTACCGATTATCGGAGATATTTTTAAGAAAATTTATTTAGCTAGATTTGCGAGAAATTTATCTACTTTAGTTGTTGGTGGAATTCCAATTATTAAGGCTTTACAAATAGTTGCGGATATAATTAATAACGTCATTTATCGTGATATTATTTTAGATACTGTGACCAAAATTTCTGCAGGTAAAAGTATAAGTGAGGGATTGTCGGGTCATGAAGAGTTTCCTAATATTGTGACCCAGATGGTTAAAGTAGGAGAGCAGACTGCTCAGTTGGATGATATTATGTCAAAGCTGGCTAATTTTTATGAAAAAGAAGTTGATAACAAAGTTGGTACTTTGACCACATTGCTTGAGCCGATAATTATGGTGATCTTGGGTATTGGGGTTGGAGTATTGGTTGCTGGAATTTTAATGCCAATTTACAATCTAGCAAGTACTAGCGGTTAGAATTGATTGGAATAGTGTAAATGTGTATAACCGTACTTGCTAATAACAGTTATAATGTTACAATTAATGTAGTAAAAAAATAATATCTGACCCTTTCGTAAGTATTTAAAATATTTATGAATGTAGTCTAGAGCTGCTTTACTTCAAAATATTTTAAATAGAAGTTACGCACTGGCTCAGATTATTTTAAACAGGATCGGGGGTGAAAACATTGAGAAACAAAAACAAAGCTGGTTTTACTTTAATCGAATTGTTAGTTGTTATCGCCATCATAGGCCTTTTGGCTTCTGTGGTTTTACTTGCCCTAAACTCGGCTCGAGCCAAGTCCAGGGATGCTAAGAGGTTGGCAGACATTAGACAAATAGCCTCTGCTATGGAACTGTATTTTAACGACGTTAATGGATATCCAACTTTAAGTACCCCTGGGACATTTACTAGCGGTAACCTTAACGTTGCAACTAAAGCACCTTTAAGCCCTACTTATATTGGTCAGCTTCCTGCTGCCCCTTCACCTGCAGACGGAACTTGTGCCTCTACTGGAGCTAATTCCAACGAGTATTGGATGTTTGCAAATAGTACGGGTGCAACTCAGTCCTTAACAAATAGCTATAACATTAGTTTCTGTTTAGGCGCACAAACTGGCGGATACACTGCCGGTCCACACGATTTAACTCAAGCTGGAATTCAGTAGTTTTAGTTTAATTTGTGTTAGTAAACTTTCTCCGCCTCGCAAATTGCGAGGCGGAGAAAGACTAGATAATTATTAAGAAAAAAGTGGAAATAGGACTTCACAACCGAAAGTTTAAAGTATTTATAAGCAGCCTTGTAGTGGCTGTTGTTTTGTTAGTGGTAATAATACAAGGTTTAAACATTGGAAAGGAGAAGGCGCAAGCAGAGATAATTTATAATACTGCGGATAATCTTGTTTCTGGACTTCAAAATTTTTATAATGACCAAGATAGGTTTCCTTCGGTTACTGAGTTTGAAGATGTGAATATAATGTTAAATTATTTTTCTCAGTTTCCTCCAATTTCCTTAATTTCACAAGATTGTAGCCAAAGTTTTGTATACAAGCGCCTGAGTAATTCCAGTTATACTTTAAACTACTGCTTGCCTCGAGCTTTTAACCTTTCGGGGAAAGGTTGGAATCAAATTAATGGTCTGGCCAAAAATTAAAATCCAGTTGGATTAATTATACGGTTATTGGTAGAATAGAAGTATAATAGACTTGTAGCGAAATAATATTTCGCCCAAAATCTTATTTTTGGACAACTCCTTGCTAAAAATTTTTCCGCTTAGACTCCGGCTAAACATCAAAATTTTTATCTGTGGATTTGTCTCAAAAACTCAGTTTTGCATCAAAAAATTATTTCGCCACAAGTCTAATATGTTAGATTTTCAAAAATTTCATTTGCCTTATCGTGAAGAAACCGCATTTAGCCTTTTAGCTTTCTGCGTTTTTTTAGTTCCATTAATTTTTTCAATATTTTCTTATGAAAATTTTGAATCTGTAAAATTCGCAACATTTTTAATTTTTACTGGGTTGGCACTATTGTTTTATTTAAAAAACCTTGCAACTGACAGTATTCACAATGTAATTACAAAAAAAATAGGAGCGCTGGGTGGTTTTGCTTTGGTTTGGATTCTGATTTCCGCTTTACTTTCCGAGGATAAAATTTACGCCATATTTGGTTTTTATTACCGCTTTACCAGCGGATTATTATTTTATTTAGCGCTTTTGTGTTTTGGGGTTTTACTTTTTCGGTTAATTAACCGAGAGAAACTTCTATTTTTATTAAAAATTTTAGCTTTCGATGCGTTGGTGATTGCAGTTATTACTTATTTACAAGGTTTTGGATGGATTTTTTATGCTGGTTTGGAATTCGGTGGTTTTTATAGGGGGCCGAGTTTGTTGGGAAACCCAAATTATTCAGCAATGTTTTTAGCCAGCGTTTTGCCTTTGGTAATATATTTCTTTACTCAAGCAAAATTTTTTAAAACTCAACTTTATTATAGTATTTCATCGTTTATTATATTATTCGGCATAATTATGTTGGCAAGTAGAGGAAGTTTGTTAGCGTTGGTTGGTTCGTCGCTTATTGCCCTAATTTTTCTTTTCTATTCTAGCATGGCTAAAAAAACCTTTTTAAAAATTTTTGTCGGAGTTTTTGTTTTAGGTTTACTCGGTTTTATTTTTTTAAGTGTAAGCCGTCCAGATGCTTTAAGTGCGGTTGTGAAAGGGAATGATGCTAATACAACGTCAAGATTTTATGCTTGGAAGATTTCCCTACAGGGGATTGCAAGACAACCATGGTTTGGGAGCGGACCAGGTAATTATGCTCTTTTTTTTGAACAAAATCGCAATACGGAATTACCAGGGAATATTGGAGTTTTTGATGACGCACATAATTTATTCTTACATTTAGCAGTAACTGGAGGGTTGCCTTGGTTGTTGGTCTTTATAGTTTTAATAAGTTGGAGTTTTATACAAGGATTAATTTTATATATAAAGTCAAAGGATTTATTGTTTGTGGCCTTAGCTGTGAGCTTAATAGCTTGGGTTATTTCTGCTGGGTTTAACCCAGTTCCAATACCACAGTATATTGTATTGTTGATAATTTTGATCGGTTTAATATTGCCGGGTACGTCCACTGCAGAGATAAAGTTGACCACTGCCCAAAAAGGAGGAGCAGTCATTCTCGGTGGCTTTTTGTTTTATTGCGGTTTGGCATTGTTAGTTTCAGAACACATGCTAGGAATAGCCAGAAATAGTTACAATTATGAAGATTATCAAAAGGTATACAGAATTTCCAGGTTGGCATACGCATTGAATCCTACTAACGGTTTATTTTTGATATATAATACTTTTAGTGCTATAAATTTACAAAAGTCACAGGCGGAGATTGAAATGAATATTCAAAGCATAACCAAATTGCATCCGACTCAGTCTGGTACGTATGTCAGTGCGGCCGACCTACACTATTTGAACTATATTAAAACCGATAATCGAGCAAGTGCTGTGATTGCTGTAGAAAATATGGAGAAAGCCGTAGAAATTGATCCGTTGTTTGCGGAACGATTTGGACAGTTGGCGCTGTATTTTTATGAATTGGGCAATTTTGAACTGTCTAGATTTTATGTGGAAAAAGCCTTAAGTATTCAGGATAATATTTTTTCCGGATGGATTTTGCTGGCAAAACTTAACCAATTAGCGGGACAAAGAGAAGCGGTCGTCTTCAATTTAGAGCAGGCCTTTAAATTAAACCCAAACATACCGCAGCTTAAATATTTGCTAAATTTGGCCAAAAACACCACAGACATTAAAATGATTCCTTTAGACGTAATGCGTCGGAATCCAGAGTTGAAATAGCCTTTATGACAATATTTTTGATTGGTTTTAGCTTTATTTTTGGTAGTATACTTGGTAGTTTTCTCAACGTGGTCACTTTACGACTGCCTAACGCCCAAAGTTTAGGGGGGAGATCTCACTGTGCTTATTGTAAGCATGCATTAGGTTTTTTAGATTTATTCCCGATTTTTAGCTTTTTGTTGTTATTGGGAAAGTGTAGGTATTGTCAGCATTCAATTTCTAAACGTTATTTTATTGTTGAATTTGTGACCGGTCTATTGTTTGCTTTATCGACTTGGTACGTTAATCCTGTTACGGCGGTGGATTTTATTTTATTGGGGAAATATTTCTTGGTGGTAGCTGCTTTATTGGTTGTATTTATTGTTGATTTGGAGCATTTTATAATTTTGGATTCAGTTTTAATTACTTCCTCAATTTTTGCCGTAATTATTAATCTCGCGTTAGATATTCTTACCAAACAGTCTCTAGGGTTCAATAGTAATTTTATTGGGGGAATAATTGCGGCACTAGCTGGGAGTTTACCATTTTTTGGGATATGGTATTTTTCGGATGGGAAATGGATGGGGTTTGGGGATGTAAAATTAATGTTATTGCTTGGGCTTTTGCTTGGAATACCTAATATTCTAGTAGGGTTGATGGTCTCGATATTACTTGGAGGGGTGGTTTCTACCTTTTTGTTGGCATTTACTAGCAAAACTTTAAAAACCCGTATCCCTTTTGGCACATTTCTCAGCCTTGGGACAATTACAGCCTTTGTTTATGGGGATAAATTACTAAAATGGTATTTGTCCTTTTTGCGTTTTTGAGAGTATAATATAGGTAATCGCATTAGTAATAAATTGACTGATGTTGAAACTATTTGAAATAAAAATGAGAATCAAACACAACTTAACAAGTGGATTTACATTAATTGAGTTAATAATTGTAGTATCGATAATGGTGGTTCTGACAACTGCTATGGTTTTGAATTTGAACCAGCAACGGGCAATGAGAGATTTAAAAATTGCCCAGAGTCAGTTAGTAAGTAGTATTCGAAAAGTCCAAAGTTACACACTTTCTGCTAGAGCATTACCTAACGGTCAACATCCACAATATTATTTAATTAAGTTTGACTTAGCCAGTCCTAACCAATATACAATTCAGGGAATGTATAATATTAGTAGTTCTCCGCAATATTTGGTGGATGTGGAAACTGTTAAGTTGCCGATTAGTGTGCGAATTGCCTCCAGTAATCCATTGAGAATTTTAAGATCAAATAATCCAACAATCCAAAGTCCTTCCAGCTGTTCATTGCTTGCATTTGCATTGCCTTTTGCTAAAACCTTTTTGACGGATAATTGTATTATGAGTGGAATTGCGGGAAATCCAAGACAAGTTGGGAGTAGTGCTAGTACCGATGATTATAAAAAAATTATCGATTTTGTAAAAAATAACGACTGTGTAGGTAATTTGCCGGCAACCTGCACTGTGAGTGTAGACTCGACAATTACGATTACTTTGAGTAGTGTAGACGGATCAATTACTAAAACGGTTACAGTTAATGGGGTAACCGGAGCAGTGTCATTTAATTAAACATGGTTAATATTCATAAATTCAAAGTCAGTAAATATGGCGATTCAAGACTAGGGCAAACTTTAATTGAGACTTTGGTCGCGATTTTTATTTTGGTTATGGGTGTGACTGCCTCGGTAGGGCTAGCTATTTTTGCTTTTAATTCTTCAACTGCGGTGACCAAACAAATTATTGCTACTGGTCTTGCCAGAGAAGGCCTTGAGTCCGTAAAAAATATGCGTGACACAAATTGGTTAAAAGATACTTTAAGCAACGATTGTTATAATTATGTCAGTGGCGCAAATGACGCATACTGCTACAAGGGGTGGCTGAATGCTACAGGTGGCTATAATATCACAGCTAAATCTATTCGTTTAAATATTACAGGCGCATCTGGGAGTGGTTTGTGGAGTATTGCCTCAGCTTCTAATAACTGGGGATTGGATTTAAATTCCGATTTAAACACGACAAATTATTATGGTTTTTATGGGAGTTCCGATTTAGGTTCAGGTTCAGCAGATGGTAATTCGGAATTTTATAGACAAATTATTATTACTGAAGACAGTAGCGGGAGTTATAATCATAACGAATTTCATCGTTTAATAGTGGAATCACGGGTTTGGTGGTCAGATAAGAAGTGTCCAAGAGTTCAAACTTGGCCGGGTTTAGGTCACTGTTCTATTTCTATACAAACCAATTTAACCAATTGGAAGGATTACTAGAGAATGTTTAAACAAATAAAAAATAATAATCACGGTTTTACCCTTATGGAAATTGTTGTTTCTACAACAATTTTTGTGGTGGTTTTTATGGCTTTATTGTCTTTATTTAACTATACTTTAAAAATAAACAGAAGATCCGAGGCATTAAGACAGGCCACTCAGGGTATGCGCAGTTTTGCTGAGAATTTAGTGAAGGAAATTAGGGGTGGTCAGTTGGATTATTATGTTATAAACGGCACACAGACTGTGCCTGCTATAAGTGCCACCAGTCCATGTCGACCTCCAACGTCCGTTGGGGAAAATACCTATGCAAATGTTTCAAATTGGCTAGGTATTATTAATACGGATGGTGTACAAGAGTGTATTTATTATGGAAAGACAAATGGTTCGTATGTTGATTTACCTGTAGGGAGCACGCCAGTAACCTTCTCTTCTTCAACCGGAGGAAGTACCTTAGTATTAGAAAAAGATGGAGTGTCTGGAATTCAAATTTTAAATCCTCCCAATTTTAAAATTGAGAATTTAATGTTTATTGTTAGGCCAGCAAAGGACCCCTATACCCTTAGTGGTGGTCTAGCGAAGGCTTCTCCTGCAGTTGCCATCTTTATTAAATTTATGACTAGCTTGCCAACAGGGGAACAGGTGCCAATTTATTATCAAACTTCTGTTTCAACAAGCCAATACGATATCCCTAATCAGTAATTTTTAAGTTATGTTAAAAATTAAAATAAAATCTGGTTCTGCTCAAATAGAGTACCTGAAAGAAAATTTCAACAATCAGTCCGGGGTTACGTTATTGCTGGCAATTTTGGTTTTGTCTTCAATTATGGCAATAAGTTTTAGTTTGGCAACTATAATGTTTGTTGAGGTTAGAAGTTCTAACGATCTAGCTAAAACAGAACCTGCTTATTACGGTGCCAATGCAGTAGTAGATGAAGCAATTTTTAATATCAAGCGTAATGTTTGCGGAACCAATTGTAGTTATACGTCGCAGTTTAGTAATAATGTAAATTTGCCAACCGCGCCAATTACCACTTCCACGACCACCCCAATATTTCAAGACAGAATTCCACCTGGAACAAATTTTAATTCCGCAAAAGTTTATTCATTATTCAATGCAAATTCTTCCAACCCCTCAATCAATGGAAGTAATTATGGTAGAATTAAACTCAATTATTTAGACACGGGGAATACCGATCCTCTGTATGTTTATTTGTGTCAGTTTGATCCTAATGAAGCAGTTGATCCTAGCGGTCTTACGCCAAATACCTATAGCAGCACTGCTTGTTCAAACCCAACAACAGTTACCGTTGGCTCCGATACTTATTGGCATACTGCCAACTTTCAAATGATTCCCGGAACTACTTATGGTTCTTCTTATACCTGGGATATAGATCCGGGTAAACAGCAACAATTAATTTTATTTAATCCTGCTACCTCTGGTAATTATATTTACGTAAAAATTGAGACATTCGGACCCAGTCCAACTTATACGCCAATTGGGCTTCCATATGCAGGACAAACCGCGGTTGAGATTAATGCAAGGAATAGTGCTGTAGGAAGAAAGTTAAGAGTAGTAATTCCAAATACTGTTAGTACAGGTGTTACTTCTGGTGTAACTGATACTATTTGGGTTGAAGACAGCATACCTGCAGGTGCAGTATCTCAACAGGATCCATTTAATTGGCAAGCTTCAAATCCAGCGCCGATTAGTGGTA
Organism: uncultured Candidatus Saccharibacteria bacterium; assembly: GCA_964348935.1. GTDB lineage: Bacteria > Patescibacteriota > Doudnabacteria > UBA920 > UBA920 > PALSA-1336. The sequence goes on from CAYGEJ010000012.1 coordinate 31,085, forward strand.
GTTTGGCAAATCAATCACAGAATTATGCCGGAATTCACCAACAGTATTTTACCGGTGCCACTGAGCCATTCGTAATTAATGCAGGGGATTCTCTAATTGCCTATGTTTATTTGGATTCGGTAAATACACCAACTGAAATAATGCTTCAATGGGATGACGGTAGTGGGGGGTGGGCTCACCGAGCGTATTGGGGGGCTAACGTTATACCATGGGGGACAAATGGTACTCAAACCAGATTCCAAGTTTCAAGTTCAATCCCAGCAACCGGACAATGGGTGAGATTAGAAGTTCCAGCAAGTTCAGTTGGTTTAGAGGGGGTCTCGCTTAGAAGTATGGCTTTTACTCTTAATGACGGAAAAGCAACTTGGGATAAGGCGGGTAAAAGTTCGGTTACTAGTATTGTCCCCACAAATATATCGCAGGGTAAAACCGCGAGTCAGATTAGTACCTTCCCTGGTTTAGTTGCTGGTAATGCAGTAGATGGTAATACAAATGGAGCTTATTCAACAGATCCAATTAGTCACACAGGTGGTGGTAGTACTGATTGGTGGCAAGTAGATTTAGGGGCTACTTATAATGTAAGTTCGGTTGTGGTTTGGAATAGGACAGATTGTTGTAAATTACGTCTTACTGATTATTGGATTTACATTTCTAATACCCCTGGAGGTACTGATTATCCATACCATCAGACTTCATACCCTGATCCTTCTAGCACAATTTCAACTTCTGGAGCATCGGGTAGGTATGTTAGAATCCAACTGTCTGGCAGCGCTGCAAATAATGATAGTGGGTATTATTTGAACATGGGGGAAGTCCAGGTTTTTGGATACTGAGACTTACAAATATGACTGTTAAGTAGTATTGTTGTTGAAAGATAATCAATTTGTAAATATTGTGTTTAGAGAAAGTTAATTGAGGCGCCAGAAGAAAAATTAACTACCATATAATTGGAAGATTAAGCACGGAAAAATTACAAGATAATTAATTAAATCATATAATAGTGTAAATAAAAATTCGCCCTTTGATCAAACAAAGGGCGAATTTTTATTTACAAAAATTATTATTGTTTTGGTACTTTTATAGTTTGTCCTAGTTTTAAATAGAATGGACTTTTTAAATTATTGAGAGTTGCGAGTGTTGTCCAACTAATATTAAATTTTTGACTAATATTGAATAGGGTATCGCCTTTTATAACGGAATAATTAATGAATTCCATGCTTTCTGCAGAATTAGTTCTGGTATCATTTACCCCTAGTACTTGAGGAGTGTTATTGTTTTCTATGGCTTGATTTTTGGTGGAAAAAATAAGCCTGATGGCATTAAAACTTAAACCAATTGCTAATAAAAGACATAAAAGTGCAGACAGCTTTAAAATTTGATTTTGGCTATAACCACGACCAACTCCGAGTTTGAGTCTTGGTGAAAGTTCAAATTTTCTTTTTTGTAAAGCCATTAAACTTAAATAATTTTATTTCAGCCATTTTGCTATTCTTAAATTTATTTTAACATAGATTGAGTTATCGTTAGCTGTGGATAAGCCGGTTAGATGGCAAGATTTTGAGCAAAATAGTATAATAAGGCTATAAGCTTATGGTTAAACTTGAATTAAAAAAAAGAATAGAAAAGTTAGTTTTGCAGATTGAAGATTTGAGGTATCGCTACCATGTTTTAGACGATCCTGGTGTGACTGATGAGGTTTATGATTCATTGACCAGAGAATTGAATACTTTAATTTTTGAGAATCCAGAATTTGCAGATTTAGTAACTTCTGTGAATAGGGTTGGTGGTAAGCCGTTGGAAAAATTTGTGAAAGTAGAACATAAAGTGCGCATGCTGTCTTTAAATGACGCTTTTTCTAAGTCGGACTTACTGTCCTGGGAGAATAGAATAGAGAAATTAATTCCTTCCGAGAAATATAATTTTTTTTGTGAGTTAAAATTAGACGGTCTTGCTGTTTCATTAATTTATGAGAATGGATTTTTAGTCAAAGGTGCCACCAGGGGGGATGGTTATATTGGTGAAGATATTACTCAAAATCTTAAAACTATCCAAACTATTCCGTTAAAACTCAGAGGTCAGTTTCCTAGCTATATAGAAGTTAGAGGTGAGGCAGTAATGTCGAAAGCGGTACTTGAAGAGTTAAATCAAAAACAACTTAAAGAAAATAAACCACTATTTGCAAATACTAGAAATGCCGCAGCTGGTTCACTAAGGCAGTTGGATCCCGAACTTTCTGCTCAGAGGAAGTTAGATTTTTTTGCGTATGATGTGGTTCAATACGTAACCAGTAATAAACAACAGTTAGTTTTGAAAACACATTCAGAGAAACATCAGCTTCTTCGGGATATAGGATTTAAGGTAGATACTCATGAAGGGGTCTGTAAAAATTTAACGGAAGTTGAAATATTTATTGAGAGAATTGAAGCCCTAAGAACGAAATTTCCTTTTGGAACCGACGGGGTGGTTGTTTCGGTTGATCAGCTGAATTTACAGGAGCGTTTGGGTGTGGTGGGTAAAGCTCCTCGCTATATGATCGCATATAAATATCCAGCAGAAAAAGCTACAACTATTTTGAAGGAAGTTATTTTTAATGTCGGACGAACTGGCGTGTTGACTCCTGTGGCTTTATTTGAGCCGACATTGGTTGCCGGTTCGACTATTTCTAAAGCTACCCTTCATAATATGGAACAAATTCAGAGGCTGGATTTAAAGATTGGTGACACAGTGGTTATACAAAAAGCTGGTGATGTTATTCCTGAGGTGGTTGAGGTCCTGCGACCTTTAAGGTCGGGTAAGGAAAAAGTTATAAAAATTCCTGCAATATGTCCAGTGTGTGCCGAGGTGGTAGAAAAGAGATTTATTGGAGAAAAATCAAACTCCGAATCTACAGCTTATTATTGTACTAATTCAAAATGTCCTGCGAAGAATCGTCGAGGTATGCAGCATTTTGTAAGTATTTTTGAGATTTATGAAGTTGGTCCTAAAATATTAGATCGTTTACAGGAAGAAGGTTTGATTTCCAACGCGGCAGATTTATTTTTACTTAAAAAGTCTGATCTTGAAGGGCTGGAAAGATTTGGAGTGAAGAGCGCAGAAAATATTATTAATTCTATAAAAGAACACAAAAGGGTAAGCCTCCCCAAATTTGTATATGCGTTAGGGATTTTACATGTGGGTGAGCAGACGGCAGAAGACTTAGCAGTAAATTTTGGGAGTTTGGAAAAGCTACAGAATGCTTCATTGGAAGAGGTTAATAGTATAGAAAATATTGGTCCGGTGGTTAGCGAAAGCGTATACCAATATTTTCATTCAAAAGAGAATTTAAGGTATATTGAAACATTGCAAAACAATGGTGTTAGTATATTAAAGTACGAAAAAAAACTTGGAGGAAGGCTTTTAGGTAAAAATTTTGTAATAACAGGGACTTTAGAAACCTTAAGCAGGGAAGAAGCAAAGAAAAGAATTAAAGATATGGGAGGCAAAGTTTCCGAATCTATATCTAAGCAGACTTCTTATTTGGTGGCCGGACACGAGGCTGGTTCTAAATTAGCAAAAGCTTATAAATTAGGTGTTGTGGTTCTTAATGAGAATCAATTTTTAGAAATGTTGAAATAAAAAATGTTAAAGAAAAAAATACAAGATTGGTATGGAAAATATGAAAGGCCTGTTTCCTCTTTGTTTTTAATTGGAGGGTTTGTTCTAGATGCCTTAACAATTAGAATGGTAAGTTTATATTGGCAAAATATATGGATTATAGCTAATTTAATTATAATTAGTTCTTGTATTGTCCTGGTTCATGTTTTTCAAAGAAATGAAGGTGATGAGGCAAACTCAGCTAAAATTCATTTTTGGCTAGTAAATATTTTACAGTTCTTTTTTGGAAGTACGCTTTCTACATTTTTAGTTTTTTACTTTAATGGTTCAGATTTTTTTGTAAGTTGGCCTTTTTTACTTGTTCTAGCCATTTGTTTCTTTGCGAATGAAAAGTTTAAAAGAAGCTACGTAAGACTTACTTTTCAATTATCGTTGTTATTTTTAACATTGTTTTCTTTCTCTATATTTTTAATACCTATTGCTCTTCACAGAATTGGTACAGGAATTTTTTTGTTGTCCGGAGTAGTTTCTATTATATCTATTTGCCTTATTTCGTATTTGGTTAGGTTTTTTGCAATGGAGGAATTTGAAAAGACAAAGAAACTATTAGTAATTTCAATAGGCTCAATTTATATAGTTGTTAATTTTTTATATTTTAGCAACATTATTCCACCAATCCCTTTTTCACTCAAAAATTCCGGAGTATTCCATACATTAAGTAGAAAAAACGGCGGTGATTATTTAGTCACTTATGAGCCAAAGGAGTTGGCTGACCGACTAAGTATATATCCGGAATTTCATAAGGCTCCAGGCGAACTTGCCTACGTTTATTCAGCGATTTTCTCTCCACCAAAATTTAGCACAGTTGTTTTTCACGAGTGGCAACAAAGGGATAAAAATACTGGCAAATGGGTTACAGCTAATAAGGTTAATTTGCCAATAGTAGGAGGCAGGAATGGTGGATTTAGGACATACTCACAAAAATCAAATATTCAGGAGGGTAAATGGCGAGTGAACGTCCTTACTGAAAATGGATTAGTGATTGGAAGAATAAGGTTTACAGTTGTGAATGTAAATAACAAGCCTATTTTAGTTGAAGATATTAATAAATAGAAAATGAAAAAAGTAGTCATTTATAATCTTCTTTTTGATTGTATAAATTTATTAAATAAAATATAAATATGAAAAGAACACCCGTCATAAGTCGGGTAATTAAGATAATGAAAAATATGTTATAATTATGCTGTCTGTAACAGGCTTTTGCTTGTTCATTATAAGTAGGCACTTTTTTATAGAGAAAAGCGCTACAATTAAACAAAAATTAATCATATTATGTATGAATAATATACACAATGAATTAGTTAGGAATATGAGTTGGTACGCTCGTTGGCATAATAATTCTCACCATCATCGCGTACATTTTTTAGCTTTGTTTCTAGTACTTTTCTTTGTTAGCACATATCTCTATATGGATATTCAATTTTTTGTTTTTGCAAAAAATGAGATAGTTGAGTATGGGACAAAAAAATCTGAGAGTAAAGTTGTTTATAATGACAGTTTGCAAGATTTAAATGATAAAGTAATAAAAGCACTAAGTTCATATTCAAAAGCACAGTTTTCTGAAAAATCTACCCAATTAGAAAATTTAAGGAAAATTCTTATTGAGCGAAAAGTAAAGATGCTCTCAGGATATAAAACAAATAAACAAGAAATCGAAAATTTATTTTTACCTCCAGAGTTAGCTGAAGAATTTCCTGAAGAAGTCAAGCCCTTATTGGAAACAGACATAGAACTTACAGGCACTTTATCTGCTCTTTTTATAGATGCTATAGAAGAAAAGGATTCCAGAATAGAGCATTCTGTTATATCATCAAAGTCAAAAAAAGAATACAAACTCCATTTTGGGAAAAATCCTCCCCAGGTTAAAAATGGTGATCAGGTTTCTATTCAGGGCAAGGTGTTGGATAGTGAAGTTTGGCTTAATGACGGAGGAAATAATACTAATTTTCAAGTTATAAGTCCAGCGCTTGCATCTGATATTTCAGGTGTAAAAAGCTTGATCGTAATTTTAGTTAACTTTATTGACAATACATCACAGTCCGTGTCACAGACCGATATTACCAATGCAATATTTAATAATGCCAATTCAACAAACTCACTTATTAAAGAAGGTTCTTATAATACAGCAAGTTTGACCGGGGTGGTTACACCTTGGTATACAATAGACGCTACTAGCGGAACTTCTTGTGACATGTGGACGTCGTGGGTGACTAAAGCTGAGCAAGCTGCCACTGCAGGAGGTTATAATCCGAGTAGTTATAATTATGTTATGTATTATCTAACAGGAGTTTCACCATCAATCTGTAATTGGGGAGGGCAAGCATATATTGGCGGTAGACAATCTGCGATAAATGGTGCCTATGCTGATCATGGAACTAAAGCGCATGAGCTTGGTCATAATTTTGGTTCATATCATTCTGGTTCTTTAAATTGTGGCACATCACAAATTGCTCCAATTGCAACATGTGCGTTTGATAACTATGGAGAGCGTAATGCTAAAATGGGAGCTCTTAATAATATGCAGTTTAATTCAATAAAGCGAAGTTTATTTACGTGGATTCCTGTAAGTCAGGTGGTTACAGTTTCAAGCCCCGGTGTCTATACATTAGCGTCTGATTATTCAACTAATACTGTAACGCCTAAAATATTAAAAATTGCAAAACCTGATACGAGTGAAAATTATTATATTACATATAAACAAGCACTAGGCTTTAATGCATCGCTCGGCGATGGAAATACTCGGGGTGCAAGTGTATATTTAAAGCCGAACGGCTATTATATGGGTAATACTAGTGGAGGACCTAGTGACTCAATTCTTCTATCTATGCAACCTGGTTCAGGTTATGCAAATTCAGCTCTTTGGGATGGAGGTGTGTTTAACGATCCAGCAAATGGTATTACCATTACTCAGCTTTCCCATACTGTTGATACAGTTACTATTTCAGTTAGTTACCCATTACCAGTCTGCATTACGTCGAAGCCATCAGTAACTATAAGTCCTGTGAGTATGTCTGGAGGAGCTGGGAAGACTTTAAACTATTCAGTTACTGTTAAGAACAATAATTCAATTGCATGTTCTTCAGCAACATATAATCTCAGTGGATCATCTATACCATCAGGTTGGAGTTTTACAGGTGGTACTGCAGCCACATCCCCTGGTGCAAGTGTAACCAAAACTATTTCAGTAACATCTAATCCGGCTTCACTTGACGGAAGTTATATATTTACCGTTACTGCTACTGATGTTTCAGATACTGGTTCAAATGCAAGTGTCAATGGTACATATGTTGTTTATACTGACGTAGTCGGTCCAACGCTTGCCATTACTTCGCCAATAAATGGATCAAGTTTACCTATAAATGTAACATTAAGTGCTTCTGCTATGGACGTTAGTGTCGTGAATAGGGTAGAATTTTATATGGATGGAGTGCTCTTAAAAACATTTACCACTAGTTCGTATACAATGAAATGGAACACAAAAAAATTAGCTCGAGGCGCACATATTTTTCTGGTAAAGGCATATGATGCTGTTGGAAACATGAGCCAGGCTTCGGTTGTTTTGTATAAGTAAGGATTGAATTAATAATTTCTAGCTGTGACTTGCTAGGATGTGAAGAGTAATAGGATAGAAATAGTGACAGCGGGTCGGATATCCTTATACAAGGACACCGCCCGCTGTTTTTTGCGTTCGTTGGTCTGTCATTTCTTGAAGCTTGCCATCGCCTCTTCTACGTTGTTATACGTATTGAAGACCGTAAACAACTGGCATGTGTAGAGCAGATCGCTCACTTTTTTGGTTAAAGAGGATAAGACAAGTCTTCCTCCCTAGTGGCTGAGTACTGTAAAACCTGCTACCAGTTCCTCAATTCCCTTAGAGTCAATGTAGGTTATATCGCCCATATTAAGGACGGCTTTTTTTGGTTTTTATCGACCAGTTTTTGAATCCGACTCTGGAGCAAGGGAGCTCCATCGTCAACAGTGAACTTCCCTTTAATATCGACGACTATCACGTCGCCGAATTGGTGATTGGTAATTGTTGCTGACAAAACAGCCTCCTTCGTTTCTCATGCCTTGGCATGAGAAATTTTTGAGGTTAGCAGAGCTCAGATAGGTAGTCAAACAGTCATAAATGAATGTAGAATGTAGAATGTAGAATGTAGAATGTAGAATGTAGAATGTAGAATGT
>CAYGEJ010000013.1:0-32431 GCA_964348935.1 uncultured Candidatus Saccharibacteria bacterium
GTCAATAGTTAGTATTATATAAATATCAAAATAGCTTTTAAATAAAACATAAAAAAGAAAATAATATTAGATTGTAAATATATATTGACACAAAAAAATAAGTTCATTAAACTATAATGGATGAATAACTATCCATTATATAACGATTTATTAACCGTAGGTTTTACGGAAAAGGAAGCCAATGTTTACTTGGCCATTTTAGAGTTGGGCAAGGGGACGGTTTCAGAAATTGCGAGGAAAGCCGGTATAACCAGAACACATGGATATAATATATTGGACTCGCTAGTTGCCAAGAAATTAGTAAGTGTTTCCGGGAATGAATCAAAACAAGAATATATTGTTGAATCGCCAGAAAGAATAAAGTATCTTCTTAAAAAACAAATGAACAAGTATAAGGAACTTGTTGAAAAGGCAGAGAAATTCGTACCTAAATTAAATACTCTTCACAAGGTTGGTGGAAGAGCGCAGGTAAAATTTTACGAAGGGGAAGAGGGTTTAAAGCAGGTATATGAAGATACTTTAACTTCCCAGGAGCCGATTGTTTCCTATGCAACATTTGATGATATGCACAAAGCTTTACCAGGTTACTTTCCTTCGTACTATAAAAGAAGAGCAGAGAAGGGGATTGCCATTCGCGGAATTGTGCCGGAAACAAAAACTGCCCTAGAAAGGCAGTTAAAAAATAAGGAGGAGGCAAGAGAAATGCGATTTATTCCAGCTGATGAGTATTACTTTTCACCGGAAATGGATATTTATGATAATAAAGTTATGATTGCATCCTGGCGCGAGAAATTCGGAATAATTATTGAAAGTGCTGAAATTGCCGATGCAATGAAAAAAATTTTTAAATTAGCCTGGATTGGTGCCGGTACTTTAAAGAAAGATTCTAAATAACAAGTAATTTTGGTCGGGATGCTGGGAATCGAACCCAGTCTCCGCGCACCCGAAGCGCGTGTACTACCGGTATACTACATCCCGAAACTAATAATTACCCAAGTATTATATACTGTTAAAACTTTGGGGACAATGATATTATATAGACCTATGAATAACCAAATCGTTATAAATAAGCAGTTAATATCCTACAAAAGTGTAAATAATCTTGCTGGTCACAATGGGGCGGTAGTATTTCTTCATGGATGGAGGAGTGAAGGAAATGTTTGGAATGGGGTATTAGATAGTTTATCCAGTAAGTTACTTGATAAAAATATAGCTTTTTTAACAATTGATTTGCCAGGGTTTGGTAGTTCACAGAATCCTCAGCAAAATTTTGATATCAATAATTATGCGGAAGTAGTGAAGGGTTTTATAGATAAATTAGAGTTAAAGCAGGTGATTATAGTGGGGCATTCTTTTGGAGGAAGGGTTGGGATAAAGTTAGCCTTTAGATATCCTGAATTAATATCACGGTTAATTTTGGTGGACAGTGCAGGTTTTGCCATGAATTCCCGTAAAAAAAGTATTCTGGGGACTATTGCTAAAATTGTCAGGCCAATGTTTCGACCAGTATTTATGCGCAGTACGAGAAAAATGTTATACAAACTAATCGGAGCTGAGGACTACTTAGCCACTCTGGAATTGCAACAGACTTTTGTTAATATTGTGAACGAGGACTTGTCCGAAGATATGAAGCGTGTTCAATGTCCAACTTTGATAATAACCGGAGAAAAAGATAGTGATACTCCGGTGGAATTTGGGAAACGAATGCATAAAATTATATCAAATTCTAAGTTTGTAGTTTTACGAAATGCAGGGCATTTTAGCTTTTTAGACAATAAGGACGAGTTTGTAAACGAAGTCGCGTCTTTCATTAATTAATTATTTTACCTGGTAAGCACAGTATTATGAAGTTCAATATATTTAAAATACTTAAATATCAGTTGTATTTATTGCAGTTGGAAAATTACCAAATTTTAAGATATTGGCAGTTGTTATTTAAACGTGGGTGGTATCCAACTGCCAGCCAAAGAAAAGATTTGGTTTGGACACGTAAAGTATTAAGCATAGCGGTAATCGCTGAGCTATTGTTAATAACTGGGGTCGGCTTTTTGATAAATGAATTTAACCTTACGGTTTTTGAGAATTCCGTAGCAGTGGCCATAATCTTTGTAGGTATCTTTTTATTGAGCAATATTCTATTTTTCCCAGTCTTTCTAGTTATAGCTAATATAATTTTGTCTCCTGTGGATTGGTTGGTTAAAACTTTACTGATTTTTAAGGCAAAATCCAAAATTAAACAGTTAGAATCTCAAATTAAAATTATAGGTGTGGCTGGTAGTTATGGGAAAACAACAATGAAAGAAATATTAAAGACTGTACTCAGTGCTCAGTTTGCAGTGTTTAGTACGCTAGAAAGTGTAAATACTCCGGTTGGAATAGCGAGATGGGTTTTAAACAAAGTAGATGCTTCGATGGAAGTGTTAATAGTAGAAATGGGCGAGCATTACAAAGGAGATATTGCAGAGATCTGTAAGATTATCAAACCGGATGTCTCAGTTGTAACCGGGATTAATGAAGCTCATTTGGAAAGAATGGGGAGTTTGGAAAATATTACTGCAACTATTTTTGAAATTATTGCTGGGAGCAAGCCCAAAAGTTTGGTGGTATTAAACGCTGAAGATAGTAACGTAATGTCTGGTTATAGAAATTTTATCTCGCCAGATCATCGAGTTTTGGAGTATAAAATAGAGGATGTGGAATCGCGAATGTTTGACGCTGAGGCGTTGGTTTGGGAAGGCCAGTTAAAGAATTTGGGAAAGTTTGAGCTTGGGTTGTTGGGTAAATATTCATTAGGGAATTTATCAGCGGTTGTTAAAATTGCATATGAGTTAGGAATGACCACTGGTAAAATTACCAAAGGAATAGCGAATATTAAGCCAGTCGAACACAGGCTTCAGCCTATTAAATCGAGAGGTGAAATTTTAGTTATCGATGATAGTTATAATGGAAACCCTGCCGGTGTAAAAGAGGCAATTCAAGTCTTGTCGAGATTTAATAGCAGGAGAAAGTTGTATATAACTCCTGGATTGGTAGAGACTGGAAAGTCAACAAAGGAGATCCATATTGAGATTGGTAGGCAGTTAGAACAAGTGGCTGATGTGGTGATCTTAATAAAAAACAGCGTAAGCCTGTATATAGCCGAAGGTATTAAAACAAAGAGTAAGATTATTTGGTTTAATACTGCACAAGAGGCTCATGCAGGTTTAGGAAAAATTTTAAAACCCAACGACGTGATAGTTTTCCAGAACGATTGGGGAGATGCATATGTGTAAATTTAAAATTTAAATTTTTTGCATACTAAATGTGGATAATAAACAAAATCATTCAAAAGATTTTAACACCGAAAGTTGGTTATCAGCCACTAATAGAGGTGAGAATTTTTAAAGATGCAATTTTACATAATTTAAATGCTTTTAAAAAGCAGTATTCAAAACTTGAGTTCGCGCCGGTTTTAAAAAGTAATGCTTATGGTCACGGCTTAGTAGAGGTTGCTAGTATTATAGACAAAGAGGGCGCTCCATTTTTTATGGTAGATTCTTTTTACGAAGCTTTGGTCTTAAGAAGAGCGGGGATAAAAACTAAAGTATTAGTTTTAGGTTACGTAAGACAAGAACAAATTTTAAATAATAAACTTAAAAACGTAAGTGTTGGAATTATAAGTTTAGAGCAACTTAAAAATATTTCACAAAACTTAAACCGCAAACAAAACTTTCATTTAAAAATAGACACAGGTATGCACAGACAGGGGGTTATGTTAAACGAAGTGAGTGAGGCAATAAAATTAATTAAAGCTAACCCTAATATTATTTTAGAAGGTGTGTGTAGTCATTTTGCAGATGCAGACGGAGAGACAAAGACTTTTACAGAAAAACAAATATGGGAGTGGAATAAAATTGTAGAATTATTTAAAAAAGAATTTCCATCTATTTTATTTTTTCATACTTCAAATACCGCTGGTGCATTTTTTACAAAAAGTATAGAACAAAATGTTGGGAGGCTTGGGATTGGGCTTTATGGGTTTAACCAGTCACCACACGAAAAGCTGAATTTAAAACCCGCACTAGAAATGGTGTCTTTAATTACAACAATTAAAACTATTCCAGCCGGCGAAAAAGTAGGCTACAATAATACATATACTGCACCTGTAGAAATTAAAGTAGCAACTTTTCCTCTTGGGTATTATGAAGGCTTAGATCGCAGGCTTTCTAACAAAGGTTTTGTAAAAGTAAAAAATGTATTGTGCCCAATAGTTGGTAGAGTAAGTATGAATATGTGTAGTATTGATGTAACAGAAGTTCCTAATGTTAAGTTGGAAGATGAAGTAATAATAATAAGTAAAAATCCGGAAGATAAAAATTCTATAGACAACATGGTGGAAATTTCTGGAAGTACATCTCATGAATTTAGAGTTCATATACCTCAACATTTAAGAAGAATAATAATTTAAAATATGTCAGAATTTGGAGAAGGCAATAATGTACAAGAATTAGAAAGAGGTGTTAATTTGTCAGAAGCTTATGGTGGAAGATTTATTTATGCTTCTGAGGCTGAAGGACAAAATACTGAAATAATTAGATCTGCAAATTTTACTATTCCAGTTTCTTACGCAGAAGAAGATAAAAGGTTTAGATTGACAGGTCTGGAGGTTAAAGAAAAATTAGGAGTAATTGTTTCTGGTATTATTAGCGAGGACAGTGCTAAAATTAATCATATATTAGTAGATGGTAAATTAAGAGGTGGTGAAGTTTCTAAAGCTTTACTCGAAAATTTAGAAGCTCAATTTTTAAAGCAAGGCAAAACAGATATATACGCAGTTTTTGCAAACCCAAAAACAGTTGAATTTTTTGTTAAGAAAGGTTTTGAGGTAATTAATCATCTACAATTAAAACCAGAAATTGCCGAGCAGTTGGATATAAATTTAACAGATTTGGATTCAAGAGTAGCTAGTGTTGAGGATTTTATTAGAGTTAAAAAAGAAGATGGAGCAAGTTTGAGACAAGTATTAATGTATAAACATTTAAAATAATCTTATTTATCCCGTTAGAAGTAGTGTTAATATTCTAATAGGCTAATATAAAATGTAACACTAATTTTATAATATAATCTAATTTTTATGAAAACTTCTAACGGGATGAATATTGGTGTATTTTTTGGAAGCAGAAGTGCGGAACATGATATATCCATCATCACAGCTCAATTAATTATTGGTGGGCTTAAAGGTTTGGGTTACCAGGTAACTCCAGTATATGTTTCTAAAAAGGGGCAGTGGTTAATTGGTGAAGACTTGGGAAACTTAAAAATGTTTACTAGCCCAACTGGTGGAGTAGAGGACGAGGGCAAATACAACCAATACTTTTTAGACATGGAAAAGTCTCAAGGGAAAATGGTGTTTACAAAAAAGGGTTTGCTTGGAAAAAGTATAATTATAGACATAGCCTTTCCAGCGTTCCATGGAACATATGGTGAAGATGGCACTGTGCAAGGTTTGTTTGAAATGATTGGAATTCCATATGTGGGCTGTGGAGTATCTGCCTCTTCTATTGCAATGGATAAGGCGCTGACAAAAATTGTTATACAAAATGCTGGCGTGCCAGTTACTAAGTTTGTATCTTTTACCAAAAATGAGTGGGTAGAGAATCAGCAGTCAGTAAATAAGCAAATAAGCAGTCAGTTAAAGTATCCGTTGTTTGTTAAACCGGTTCACTTAGGTTCATCTATAGGAATTGGTAAAGCTAAGGACGAAAAAGAATTAATACAGAAAATAGAAGTAGCTTTGCACTACGATGATAAAGTAATAGTAGAGGAAGCAGTAGAGAATTTAATGGACGTAACTTGTTGTTTAATAGGAAACCAAAACCCAAGAGCTTCTGTACTTCAAGAGTCGGTGTTTAAAAATGATATGTTTGGTTTTAATGACAAATACATAAGCGAAGGTGGTGCACAAACAGGGAAAGCTACAAGTAACTTAGTAATTCCAGCAAGGTTAGATGAAGTAAACACCAAAGCAATTCAAGAAACTGCAGTTAAAGTATATAAGGCTTTAGAGTGCAGTGGAATTTCTAGAGTAGACTTTTTGTTTAATAAACAAAGTAAAGAATTTTTTGTTACAGAAGTTAACCCGCTACCTGGAACTTTGTACCATCATTTATGGAAGGCGAGCGGACTTGAACTTGGGGATTTATTAGCAGAGTTGTTAAAGCTTGCACAGGAGCAGTATAATTACAAAAAACAATTTACATATTCTTTTGAAAGCAGTGTACTAAAAAATTTAGGTGGGGCAAAGGGAAGTAAAATGAAATAGAAATGTAAATTGTTCAATGTCAAACAAAAATGGAATTTAAATATGAATTGAAAAAATTGCTGGATGGCTACGAACAGATAATTGGCTGTGATGAAGTCGGGAGGGGCTGTCTGGCAGGTCCAGTAGTTGCATGTGCTGTAATTTTGAATTCAGAAATATTACATCATAAATCCTCAATCTTAAATCTAAAAGAGGTTAAAGATAGTAAGCTTATGACATCAAGTCAGCGTGAGAGGATTGCGCCACTTTTAAAAGAAATTTGTTTGTGGAGCATTGGAATTGTTTCAGAAAAAGAAATAGACCAGATAAATATTCACAATGCTAGTTTGCTAGCAATGCGAAAAGCGGTGGAGGGGTTATGTGTCATTCTCGCCTCCGAGCCGGAATCTAAGCTTCGAGATTTCCACCTGCGCGGGAGTGACAACAGGTATCTTTTTATAGATGGCAAATTTCTAATTCCTAATTTTTCAATTCCTCAAGAAGCTGTTGTGGGAGGGGACAATAAAGTTATGAGTATTGCCGCAGCGTCTATTATCGCAAAAGTATATAGGGACCAGCTCATGAATGAGTTTGACAAACAGTTTGTAAATTATGGATTTGGTAAGCATAAAGGTTATGCAACTTTAGAGCACAGAAATAAAATTAAGAAATTTGGTTTAACACCCATACACAGGGTTTCTTTTTGTCATTAAACAATATTTAATATGAATGTAACTATAAAAAATGAAAATACAAGAAAAATTTTGGTATTAATGTTTATGATTCCAGTATTATCTGAGTTACTCTCGGGCAGTTCTACTATTGTAGCAATGGTAAACCCCATACATTTACTTATTCAAGTTTTAAGCTATGGTGTGCCTGCGGTATTAATAAGAGAATATAGTATAAGATGGGGATTGGGATTGAAAGGTTTATTATTACTCGGCATTGCCTATGGGATTTTAAACGAAGGGGTACTGGCTCAAACTTTTTCAGATAATAAAAATTTGCTTGGTGAATTGGGTTCACAGTATTTCATTTTTGGACTTCACCCGTTTTGGGTTGTATTTATTTCAGTGTGGCATGCTTTTTTCGCCGTATTGTTTCCTATTTTTTTTGTAAATAAACTATATCCAGGACAAAATTTATGGTTAGGTAAAAAGAGCTCCATATGGTTTTTAATTATTGTTGTTTTAGGAATGGCGTTAGGAATTACTGTTGGAGATTCAAATCAGGCAATAATAGCTACTATATTAATAATCTTATTTGTAATATTGGCAAAAATTCAAAAAGTAAAAATAATAAACCAAGTCTCAGTAACCAGTTTAAAACCTTTTTGGGTTGGATTCACGTTTATTCTTTATTTGATTGGTGCAATAATTTTGGCAAAGGTAATTAGTTTTCCTCTATTTGTAGTTTATGAATTTTTTGGGTTGTTCTTATTTTATAGGGTTCTAAAAAGATATGGTTTGCTTGGGCAAGGTTCTTTAATTTTGTTTGGTGCAGGAGCGTATGTTTCTTTGGCATTATTTGTAATAATTATCTTCCCGTCTCCTGTGGTGCTTTTGCCGAACTCGGTAATAATAATTTGGGTTATTTGGTTCACAAAAAAAGTTTTCAAAAAAGAAAAAGAAAATACTTCGTTGATTCCAGTAAGACTATAATTTCTCTGTTCAAAACCTGCCCCAATGTACATTGGGGCAGGTTTTGGATTATAATATGATAAGCCGCTATATTTGAAACGATAATACGGAGAGGTCGCATAGTGGTCGAGTGCGCTGGTCTCGAAAACCGGTAACCCCGTAAGGGGTTCGAGGGTTCGAATCCCTCCCTCTCCGCCACCTTTCGCTAAGGCTTTAGGTGGCTTACAGCTACTGTAAATGTGATTTAAAACAATATTAAAATAAATATATGGAATTTACAACAAGTAGTTTACCAATTGAAAATGAGTATCCAAAATTAGTTCGGGATAATATTCCAAGTATTGTAAAGAATAAAACTGGTAAAGATATAGAACAAAGAATTCTAGAAACTGACGAAGAGTATTTAAAGTATTTATTCAAAAAAGTTATTGAAGAAAGTATTGAGCTGGAGCATTCTGTAGTAAAAGGAAATACCGAAGAAGAGTTAGCCGATATTTGTGAGTTGCTAAATGAAATAATAAAACTTAAAGGATATACATGGGAAGAAGTTAAACTAGTTCAAAATGAAAAACGCGAGAAGAACGGTGGGTTTGAAAAAAGAATTTTAATGTTAAAAAAATAGCATGAAAAAAGTCTTGATACTTTATACATCCATAGGTCTTGGTCACAAAAGCATTGCCGAAAATATCGGCAGTGTTTTAACTAGTACCGGATACGAAGTAAAACTAAAGGATATTTTGGAAGTGCAAGAAAATTGGCTTTCTAACCTAGGTAAAAGTTTGCATAAATTTGTTTTAACAAAGTTGCCATTTATTTGGAGTTTTTTATATGACAGTAAAACTTTTACCAAACTTACTTTACCACTACGAGTTAAAGTGGCTTCTAAAAATTATGAAGCTACTAAATTATTAATAGACCAATTTGAGCCCGACTTGGTAATTACAACTCAGACAACGGCTTCAGCTATAATTTCTTTTTTAAAGAGCAAGGGTTTGTATCATGGAGAATTTGCCATAACTTTTTCCGACTTCCATCTTCATGAATATTGGTTATATGACAACTGCGATTTTTACTTAGCAAATATTGAAGAACAAAAACAGGATATGATTAAGTTAGGAATTCCAGCAAATAAAATATTTGTGTGTGGTATTACATTAAAACCAAAGACAGAAATTAATGTTCGAGAAGTACAAAAGAAGTACGGAATTATAGAAACTGATAAAGTAGTTTTGATTGGTAGCGGGTCTTTGGGTTATGGAGTGGACGCAGAACTCATAAAACAACTTATTGTTCAGCCAGGAGTTAGAGTGATTGTGTTGTGTGGTAAAAATAAGGAAGCTTATGAGGTTTTAAGAAAGAGATTTGCCGACAATAATGTAATAGTTTTGAGTTACCATACAAATATGGATGAACTATATGCCATTGCAGACGTGTATATCACCAAACCAGGTGGTTTGTCAGTCTCAGAAGCTCTTTTGTGGAGGTTGCCAATTTTAATTTCTCATATGCTCCCGGGACAAGAGTTACATAACTATTTGTATTTGCGGAATGCCGGCTTAGTTATGCATCAATCTAAAAATATTATATCCGATACCTTTGAAGAGTTGGCCTCTGGGAAATTTAAAAAGGCACTACAAGATAACAAATTAGCGAGTGAAATATTGCCGACAAAGCAGATTTTAATAGAAGCGGTGACCGATTTGTTAAAGTAGCCTTGTTCCACTAGAAGATCCTTTATTTATGAGGATATTTGGAAAATTGGGAATGTTTGACGGAATCCGTTATATCTATTAAGATAAAAATAAGATAATACTAATACAGAAATATATGCCTAAGAAAGAAAAAACATCATTTTTCGGAAAAATTATGGGTGGAAATGTTACAGAAGAAGCTCCTCAAATGGTTCCTGTTTCTCATATTCAGGAAACTGAAGAGGTAGAAGCCGAGGAGTTAGCTGAAGATGATACTTTGGAAGATCAAGAAATGATTATTGAGGAAGAAGAGGTAATTATAGAAGCTCCAAAACAGCAGACACCAGCACCTAAAGAGACCAATGAAGAATGGCTCAATGACTTTGAAGGTCAGTTAAATATAGATATGTATCAAACCAAAGATAATGTCATAATTAAATCTACAATTGCAGGCGTAAGGCCAGAAGATATAGATATTACTGTCGCAAACGATATGGTGACTGTGAAAGGAAGCCGTAAAAAGGAAGAAAATATTACCCAGGATGATTATTTTTATCAAGAATGTTACTGGGGTAATTTCTCCCGTTCTGTGATAATTCCAGTAGATATAGATAGCGAAGAAATTGAGGCAGACCTTAAAGACGGTATACTAACAGTAGTTATTCCAAAAGCCGCAAAAGCTAAGACTAAGAAGGTTAAAGTTAAAGGCTTATAGACCTTTGTAATATTATAAAATTTAAAACCCCGTACCCGTAAGGTACGGGGTTTTAAAAGGTTATAAAAAATGTTAAGATAAGGTATAAATAAATTGCATAAAGTTATCAAACAAAAGCTATATGGGAAGACACAAAAAGGAAGATAAAGAAGATAAAATTAAAAATTTAACCCCAAACTTAAACCTTTCGGCAGAAACTAAAAGAGGGATTGCGGTTGTTGTGTTTATTGTTCTAGCTATGGTGGTACTTTTAAGTTTGGGTGACTTGGCAGGTAGCTTAGGCGCTGAACTCTATAAATTTCTAACTTGGGTCTTTGGCGTAATGGCTTATTTAATTCCATTAATTTTACTTTCGGTTGCGATTTCGCTCTATAAAGAAGACTTAGTTAAAGAGGGTCGTCATAGTAGTTTTTATTGGAGAATTTATTTAGGAGCAATTTTACTTACCGGAAGTATTGGCGGACTTATCCATATATTTTATTTGAGCAATCAACAGTCTGCATTTGATTTAGCTGGCGAAGGTAGAGGTGGGGGGTATTTAGGTGCAATTTTCGCGCAACCGCTATATGCCACTTTGGGTTTTTGGGCAGGATGTTTAATTTTATTTGCTTTAATAATTATTAGTATCTTGGTGACTTTTGATATTGCGTTAAATGCGCTGTGGCCAAAATCTGAAGATAATACATTGGTGGTACCTGAGCCAAAATTACAGAGCTTAAAAATTAACGCCATGAGTAAAGAAGGGTTTACGGAAGAAAAGGTTAATAATAAAAATAGGAAGTTGACTGAAGAGGAAGAGAAACAGATTTTGCCACAAGTTATAAAAACCGCACAGGTAATAAACACTCCAAAGACACAAGCGGTTACCATGGAAGCTTTGACTGTAGAAGACAGAACTGATTATAAATTACCAAATTTTGATTTGTTAGACGATAACAAAACCGAAGTTGATAGTGGAAATATTGAAGTTAATGTCACGATAATAAAAAAGACTTTGGCAGATTTTGGTATTAACGTGGAAATGGGAGAAGTTAATGTTGGTCCAACTGTAACACAATATACCTTAGCTCCAGCCCCGGGTGTAAAACTTTCCAGAATTGCAGAATTGCAGAACAACCTAGCTCTTGCTTTGGCTGCGCAAAGTATTCGTATGGAATTACCAATTCCAGGGAAAGCTTTGGTTGGTATTGAAGTGCCGAACAAGTCAACTGCAACCGTGCGCTTGCGCGAAGTTATGCAAACCAAGAATTTTGTTGATCATAAAAGTAAATTGGCTTTTGCACTTGGGCGCGATGTTGCAGGTCAGCCAATGATAGCAGATTTAGCTCAGATGCCTCACTTGTTAGTTGCTGGTACTACTGGTTCTGGGAAGAGTGTAGGAATTAATACTTTGTTAATATCTTTATTGTATAGAAATACTCCACAAGAGGTTAAATTTATTGTGGTTGACCCGAAGCGCGTGGAGATGACTCCTTATAACGGCATCCCTCACTTATTGACCCCAGTTATTACCGATCACGAAAAAGCAGTTAATGCACTTAAGTGGGCAGTAGCTGAAATGGATAGGCGCTATAAATTACTTTCAGAAGTTGGTAAGAGAAATATTTCAGAGTACAATTTGGAAGCTCCGCTGAGAATGTATTATATAGTAATTATTATTGACGAATTAGCAGATTTAATGCAACTTGCCAGAGCAGACGTAGAAGGTTCAATTGTGAGATTGGCGCAAATGGCTCGTGCGGTTGGTATTCACTTGGTTGTTGCTACACAAAGGCCGAGTGTAGATATTATTACTGGTTTAATTAAGGCGAATATAACTTCCCGAATAGCATTTGCAGTAGGAAGTCAGATTGATAGTCGCACTATTCTAGACAGTGGTGGAGCGGAAAAGCTTTTAGGTAAAGGGGATATGCTGTTTACTACTACTGAGTTCAATCAACCAAAACGTATTCAAGGTGCATATATTGGCGAGAAAGAAGTAAAAAAAGTTGTGGACTTTTTCAAGTCGCAAGTTGGTGCTGTTATATATAACGAAGAAATTTTAGAAAGGCCAAAACGCGCCTTAGGGATTGCTGGGATGGGTGGGGATGACGGTGGGGACAGTGATGATTTATTAGAAGAGGCGATTGCCGAAGTAAAAAACGCGGGCAAGGCTTCTGCTTCATTACTCCAAAGGAGGTTGCGAGTTGGTTACGCTAGGGCCGCTAGACTACTTGATATATTAGAATCTAAAGGAATAATTGGGCCAGGAGATGGGGCAAAACCAAGAGAAGTTTATGGAGTGGTGCCAGCGGAAGAAAAAGCCGAATACGGAATAGAAGAAGAGATAAAACAATAAAAATAAAGAACCAAGAATATAAGATAAAAATAAAATCCAAACTTGTGATTGCAGAATTGGATGGCTATCTTAAATCTTGGTTCTTATTAATTTATGATATTTGAAAAGAAAAAAATTCAAATTGAAACTCTAAGCGAATATTTATGCGCTGTTAGATTAAATTTGAATTTGTCCGCAGAGGAAGTTAGTAAAAAAACTAATATCAGCTTAAAATTTCTTTGTGCATTAGAAAAAGGTGACTTGAAAAAATTGCCAGCAGATGTTTATGTGTACGGATTTTTGAGACAGCTATCGGAATTGTATATTGTAGATAAGGATGAGTTGATAGAACAATATAAAAAAGAACGTGGAATTGTTCAACAGCTTTCCAATGCTGTGTTGGTAAATAATAATTCTAAGTCAAACCGTTTTTTTAATAAATTTATTATTACGCCAAAAATTTTAAGTTTAGGACTTGGAGCAACGTTTGTAGTTGTTAGTCTGGCTTATATTATTTGGCAAGTTTGGTCGATTAATAGGACTCCCACTTTAGATATTCTTCAGCCAGAAAATAATTCGGTAATTTCTTCATCCTTTGTACAAGTGGTAGGCAAGACCGACCCAGGTATGAACGTGACTGTTAATGGTCAAATTGTTTATGTAGATAATAGTGGAAATTTTCAAACTCAGTTGGGTTTAAGTCCGGGACCAAACGAAGTTATTGTAATTTCAAAAAATAAATTTGATAAATCGTTAAGTAAGACTTTGAATATTAGTGGAGCTGCAACTCAGAGCGTTCAAACTGGTCTTCAGGTTAAAGCAGATTTCACATCCGCGGTAACCCTAACCTTTTCTATAGATGGTCAGCAAGCCCAAAGTTTAACATTTAATCAAGGCGACTCCAAGACTTTTACTGCTAATAAAAATATAATGTTCTCTACGACAGATGCGGGAGCGACAAGAATTACCTTAAATGGCCAACCTCTCGGACCCATGGGTAGAGTAAATGAGCCTTTAAGTAATGTTTCATTTTTTGCCCAAGAGACAACCACAACTACCACTCCAGATTAAATATTTGTAATTTACTTGTGTATAAAATAAGGCTATATTGTGAATATAGCCTTATTTTAATGGTGAAATGTAAAGTTTGACATAGGGTGAACGTTCGTATAGTATATAGAAAATAACTAAAATAATTAAGATCTTCTGACAGTATCTTAGGAAATTAAAAGAAATATATGGCGAAAACACCAACAAAGGCTCCGGTAAATAATGGAAAATGGACAGCGGTTACAAGCGCAATGGATCAAATTCAAGAAAAGTTTGGCGCTGGCAGTATAATGAAGCTTTCTGATTCTAAAACTATGGATGTGGCTTCAACCCCTACTGGAAGTATAAGTTTAGATTTAGCTTTAGGAGTTGGTGGTATACCTAAAGGAAGAATAATAGAAATTTATGGACCTGAAAGTTCTGGTAAAACCACTTTAACTCTGCATATGATTGCTGAAGTCCAAAAGCAGGGAGGGTTAGCTGCTTTTATAGATGCAGAGCATGCTTTGGATCCGGAGTATGCAAAAAGAATTGGGGTAAAATTGGAAGACTTGTTAATTTCTCAACCAGATAATGGAGAGCAGGCTTTGGATATTTGTGAAACTTTAGTCAGAAGTAATGGGTTGGATTTAATTGTTATAGACTCTGTGGCGGCTTTAACTCCTAGAAATGAAATTGAAGGCGAAATGGGCGATAGTCATATGGGCTTACAAGCCAGGCTTATGTCACAGGCTTTAAGAAAATTAACAGCAATTATTTCTAAAACCAGCACCACCGTAATTTTTATCAACCAGATTAGAATGAAAATAGGAGTAATGTTTGGTAATCCGGAAACTACCACTGGCGGAAATGCCTTAAAGTTTTATGCTTCAATTAGAATTGAGGTTAGGAGAAATGCTCAAATCAAAAATGGAGATAAAGTTATAGGAAATAGAGTCAAGGTAAAAGTTGTAAAAAATAAAGTAGCTCCTCCGTTTAGGTTGGCGGAGTTTGATATTATGTATAATGAAGGAATTTCTGCATCTGGAGACTTGCTAGACACAGGTGTCTTGTTGGGCGCGGTTACCAAAAGTGGGAATACCTATACCTTCGAAGATATTAAACTCGGGGTAGGAAAAGAAGCCTGCAAAACTTTCTTAAAGGAGAACCCTAAAGTCTTTAAGGATATAGATAGGTCGGTACGTGAAAAAGTGAAGGCTGGGGAAGTGGTATTGCCTCCAAGAGTGGATGAGGAAGAAGTCGGGGAAACTAAGAGTGAGGAGTAATTCTATTTTAACTTGAGGTTTCAATTTGAAACCTCAAGTTTGAGGTCACAATCTGTGATCTCAAATATACGGTAGAAAGTTGCGACTGAATCCAACTATAGTCTATGAGAAATCAAAAACAAAATTTTATTAGTACTTTACCTGTTCCTTTGGAATTAATTGAAAGAAGGATTTATTTAATTCGGGGTCAGAAAGTTATGCTTAGTTTTAATTTGGCGGAAATCTATCAGGTTGAAACTCGAACGCTTATTCAATCAGTTCAGCGCAATATCGATCGTTTTCCTGAAGATTTTATGTTTCAGTTATCAGAACAAGAGTATTTAAACTTGAAATCACAAATTGTGATTTCAAGTTGGGGTGGAGCTAGACGTGCTAATCCCTATGCTTTTACTGAACAAGGAGTGGCTATGCTGTCTTCTGTTCTTAGTAGTAAACGAGCCATTGCCGTGAATATTGCTATTATGAGAGCTTTTGTAAAATTAAGAGAAGTTATGTCTAAAAATAAAACTGTAGTAAAAGAAATAGAAAAGCTGGAAACCGGGCAAAAGCGCCTACAGTTAGACGTTGCGGTTATTTTTCATGTAATTAATCAGCTTATCAAAGAAAAATCCCAACCAAAAAGTAGAATAGGTTTTAGAACATAAAAAAATTACCGCCCCTTTCTGCCTTTAGCAGCGGAGCGGTTTTTGTACCGAGATTGCAAAGTTGGTCAAAAAGGCTGCTTGTCCTCCTCCTTAGTAAACGGGCGAAAGTAAATCAGGTTATGCTGTGCTTCTACCCGTTTGTATCTCTCACCTCTCGCCAGTTTGCCGACGATTATCGCCAGCAACTTGAAATCCTGTGGCTTGTGCTGGTTGTATATTGCGATATCGATGCCGGCTTCGTCCTTCGGAAACTTGAAGTGGTATGCGCAACTGCTAAAGAGGGTAAAAAGGGCTCCCGAGTTGAGACGTTTGACTTCCTTAGCCAGACTTTCCCCGGTAAATTCATTGGAGTCGAAATCGAAACCGGAAACTACTACAAGTGGTGTGTTCTTCCGTGCCTCTTCTAACGCAAAGTCAGGGTGACTGTAGCATGAAGTAGCTTTAAAGAGTCTTGGATCTTTTTTGAACGCTTCTTCAATTCCTTTGCGGTTGAATTCAATCCTCTGGATCACTATAACTTTGTGCATTTTTGCCGGACCTATTAAAATGTGCTTGCTCCGATCGGCATCAGAGAAAATTTCATGTATTACTTCCTCGAGTACGGGGAAGCACCGTCGTTTGTTTAAGGCGAAAACCTCGTTTCGTGTCAGCTCCTGGTGGTATTTTATCACGGGAACTTTTTCACCCAAGTCCGCCATCAGTTTCATATAACCGGAAAACTCTTCGGGTTTAGTCGTGAGATAAAACCATTCGCGATCGTCCGCATCTACCACTTTAATGAAGCAGGCTCTGACATGAACCATATTTGCCAGGCCAAAGAAGGCTGTTAACTCTTTATTTGTCATAGTTGTTCCTCCTTGGAACTAGAATAATATCAGTTTTATAAATTATGTCTACAAGTTTAAGCTAGTCAATATGAATAATTGCTTTTATATAGCAAATAAGATATAATCATGATGTCTAAATAAGTAGACATTTATGAAAGAATTAGCTGAAAGTTTAGAAAAATTAGGCTGGCATAATAAAAAAGCTAAGGTTTACTTGGCTTTGCTTCAATTGGGTGAGGGTAGTGTAATAGATATTGCAGACAAGGCGGGGCTAAAACGTACTAGTGTTTACAACATATTGCCTGAAATGGTTAGAGAGGGTATAGTTACATCTGGTTTTAAAAAACAAAAAAAGTTTTTTTACATTGAAAATCCTAAAAATTTAAAACAAGACTTCGCTGACAAAATAAACTATATAGACCGGATTTTGCCGGAGCTGTCTGCCATTCATAACATAATTCCCTACAAGCCAAAAATTTCTTACTACGAGGGTGTTGGGGGGATGAAAGAATTATATTTAGATACTTTGAATAGCTTACATGGTGGCGATACAATTTTGAGCTACACAGGTTTTAAAGATTACTATGAGTTTATGCCTAGGGAATTTATGGATTGGTATGTAGAGGAGCGGGTAAGAAGAAAAATTAGAATAAAAATGATTGTGCCAGATTTTCCAACAACCAGAGAAATAATTACTCAAGCACAAAGTACATTAAGGCAGATTAAGGTTGTTCCTGGTGATTCATGGAAATTTTCAGCTGATACTGAAATTTATGCGAACAAAGTTGCCCTCATTTCTCACACAGAAAATTTTATTGGAGTAATTATTGAAAGTAAAGAAATTAACCAGATGCAAAGAATGGCTTTTGAAATTATGTGGAATGCGTTAAAATAAGAGTCTATGAAAAAAGAAAATACATTATATTGCAGTTTAGATATTGAAACTTCAGGCTTTGACCCGGCTATAAATGAGATTTTAGAAGTTGGGTTTGCCTTTTTCACTGTCAGTGAAAAAGGGTTGAAGGTGGTTGAGGAGTTTACCAAGGTCTTTAAGCCAACAAAACCGGTGACGCCTCAAATTTTAGGTCTGACAGGAATAAGTCAGAAGGAATTAGACGAGGCACCTAGTTTTGCTGAGTTTAAAACATTTTTGCAAGAAAAATTAGGTAAGGCAATTATTCTCGGTCATAATATTTCTTTCGATACTAAATTTTTAGAAGGCTTCGGCCTGAAGTTTTCCGGAGAGATAATAGATACATTAGACCTGGTTCAATGGTTACTGCCTACGCACCATAGCTATAATTTGGAAAATTTAATGCATACTTTTGGTATTGCACACAAAGAAGCGCATAGAGCTCTAGCGGACAGCAAGGCCACGATTCTATTATTGGAAAAATTATTAGGTGTATTTAATATTTTACCTGAGGAGTTACAAGATGAAATTAAATTACTTGCGAGCTCTTTTAATTTGCCTTGGGTGAATTTGCTGGAAGTTAAGTTAAAGAAAGATTTATCTTTAGAAAGTTTCTTTTATAAACAGACTAAGCAACCAAAAAAACAGACCCAAGAGACTTTTCGTATTGAAAAAAATACGGTTTATAATTTTGAATTAGGTTCTAACTATTTAGAGAATTTAACAACAGTAGCGACTGGTTTGCAAGAAAAGACTTTAATAGTTGTGCCTAGAGCACAAAAAGCTTTAGATCTCTATAAAAATAATTTAGTAGACGGTGTTCTGTTTCTGCCTGAATACAATTTCGATGCAGCAGCATTTGCCAAGTTTAAAAAGAAGAAAAATTTGAGCATTGAAGAATTAAAATTTATTTTAAAAATTTTAGTATGGCAATCTACAAATTGGCAAATTGAAACAATTCTTGATTTGAATCTATCTTTTTTTGGTGGTCAGTTTAGAGATATAATAACTGGCGGTGAAATTAAAAAGAGTCCAAAAGCTCACAAGATAACTTGTGATCACGCGACCTTTTTAGAGCTATCTAATTTAAAATTGTTTACAGATCGTCACGTTATAATTGTTGGTTTAAACGAATTTGAAAACGCTATTACTTCAAATATTGGAGTTAAGGCTAGTTGGGGTTATATTAGTTATGTGCTAAAATCTTTTTATAATAGTGAGTTGAATTCTGGGGCGGAAGAATTTAAAGAACCGGTGGAAAAGGCCATACTAGCATGTGATTTATTTTTTGGTTTGATAAATGCATTATTGCAAACAGACCCCCCAAGTTTTCAATATTATAAAATTAGTTCAAATATTGAAAACTCCGAATCTTATGTAAAAATTAATGGGGCGAGTGAAGGCTATGTGCAAAAACTTAAGGATTTAAATTTAATATTTAAATCTGAAAGTATTACAAAATTTATTGAAAGTATACAAAGTTTTTTTAATAGGGAAGAAAATATGGTGAAATGGATAGAGCTTTCGGAAAACCATTGTTCCTTACAAAGTATGCCTATTCAGATTAACGGATTAGTAGAACGCATAGGGCATCCTTATAATATGCTTTCTTTTGTGGATTCTTTAGGACCGGATATTTTACCAAATTTCTTTATAAAAAGATTGGGATTGGAAAAATTTAATTTACAAAATGTAAGGATTGATTCAAAAAATACCAAATCATTATCCGATAAAGGTCAGGGCGATTTATTTTACGCGGTGAAGAAGTCATTGTCCACAAAGAGTCCTGTTGTTAACTTTCATTTTTTTGAACATTCGGCCGGATCTGAGGATTATATAAATGTCCTGAATGCAGAGAAGTCGATACAGGCAGTAGTGTTATTTAACACAACCACGCAAATTCGTGATTTTTATGAACAGAAGTATCAGGAATTAAAAACTAAAACTGCACTCTTAGCCCAGTCGCATACCGGAGGGAGTAATAAGCTTTTGCGTAATTTTGCCATTAACCCGAATAGTTTATTGCTTGCGACCGATAAGTTCATCTTAAAGGCTTTAAATAGTACTTCACAGGTTGAACAGGTGCAAAATCTTTCGGTGAAGACCTTAGTAATAAGCAGGTTGCCTTTTGAGCAGTTTAGTCATCCTTATCAGGAAGCTGTCTCTAACTCATTTCCAAACGCTTTTACCGACTATTCTTTACCAAAGGCTTTATATAACTATTTGTGCTTAATTAAGTTCTTTTATACACCAAAGCTTGAGAATATTTATTTATTTGATGCTAAATTATCTAAAGACTATGCTAAGGTATTTAAGGATTTATACAGGTATATCCCCAATGCAAATCAGATAGTATAAAAGCTCAATATTTAAGTACTCTCAACAACTTATCCACAAGTTATTAATATTTAAAAAAGTATCAAAATTGATACTTTTTTTTCTTCAGATAGTGTAATAGCTTTTAATTATGCGACTTTTACTCAGAATAATTGCCAGACATTGACAAGGTTGTATAACCTTGGTATGATGTATATACGATACAGTTGTGGAGAACTACAGAAACAAAAAGCTCTTTAAAAAATCAAACCCCGGTAGTAGAAAAGAAAACTTTTCACTACAGGGTAAACTGGACTAAGGAAATCTGCTTTTAAAAATTTTGAAGGTAGCTTTCCTTCTAACTTCTCGTCATAGCCTGACCAATCCAGGCTGTTTGTAAAACAAAAATAAAAAATGAAGGATTATACCAAAATTAGTATAGTCAAAAATGTTAAGGTGTTAAATCACCATAAGAGAAGTTTGGAGTGCAGTTTGACATTCTGATTGGGATTCAGACGCTTTCTTCCATGCCTGTTACGGTACGGAAAGGCTTGAAATGATAGTGTGTTGCTTCTTGCGCGAGTTTTAGGGCTCCAAAACATTTGGACCCTGCAATTCGCGCGAGGTGTAACCGATTCATTTCGGGTTACATAGCGCCTTTGCCGCCACATTATTTATTTATTGGGCGCCGCAGGGCGCTATTTTCATTTGTATATTTTTTTTCACTTATATATAATTAGTTTATAATTCAATTAATTTTTACTTGTATGTTATCACCTCAATTTATTGCGGAAATGAAACAAGCTTTATTAGAGAGAAAATCTAAGCTCGAAGAAGATTTGAAAGGTTTTGCAACCCATACAGAACTTGGAACGGATATGGACTCTAGCGCACAGGAAGTTGAGAGCGATGAGGTTAGTCAAGATGTGATTCAGGTTATAGATAGAGATTTGCAGAAAATTGCTGTCGCTTTAGAAAAAATTGAAAAAGGAACATATGGAACAGATGAAGATGGGAAAGAAATTTCTGAAGCCAGACTTAGGGCTTTACCTTGGGCAGATAAGGCAATATAAACCGGGGCATTATTTTTATGGAGTTAATGTTGCAAAAATTTAAAACAATTTTAGCAAAACAAAAAGAAAGTACTTATGTAAGTCCTTTCTTTTTTTTAGTTTTATTTTTTTCGCTAATTTTTACGGATCAATTTACTAAAAATTTCGATTGGTTTGGGATAAAAGTTTTTAGAAATTATTTCTTCGCTTTTAGTTTGCCCGTCCCTGTGTTTTTAATGTATTTTATATACGCTGTTGTACTTGTCGGTATTTTTGGATATTTTAAAAATTATTTTGTTAAAATACCCTTAATCCAAAAGATAGCTTGGGTTCTAATTCTTGCCGGAGGGTTGTCTAATATTGTAGAGAGAGTTATTTTTGGGTATGTAGTAGACTGGGTTTATCTTTTTAACGGGGTCTTTAATCTGGCGGACTTTTATATAATTGCGGGTATATTGTTGTTGCTTATATCTGATAAAAAAATATAATTTTGATTAAAAATCTTGCTTAAGCTTAACTTATACAAACATGATATCAAAAATATTTAGCGCTGCAGTAATAGGTCTTGAAGCAGAATTAATTGAGGTAGAGGCGGATGTTGCCAATGGATTACCAGCTACAATTGTTGTTGGTCTTCCTGACACAGCAGTGCAAGAAAGTAGAGAGCGAGTAAAGACAGCTATAAGGAATTCAGGTTGCAGTTACCCGCAAACAAGGGTTAGTGTGAACTTAGCACCGGCGGATGTACCGAAGCTGGGAACTCATTTTGACCTTCCAATTGCTTTATCTATCCTGCAGGCTTCCGAGCAAGTTAATACAGACTTTTCTGATAAATTATTTCTTGGTGAACTTTCATTGGATGGACAACTTCGTTCGGTTCCTGGTGTGTTAGCGGTAGCTTTAAAAGCAAAATCTTTAGGTTTTAAAGAGTTATTCGTACCAAAGCAGAATGCTAAAGAGGCAACTCTTGTAAATGGAATTCGAGTCTTCGCTATTAATGATGTTAAAGAATTGCTTGGGCATCTACAAAAAATTAAGCTGTTAAATACCGAGCCCTCTGTGGAGCCTGCTGAATTACTAAAAAATCTTAAAAGTATTTTAGATATGAAAGATGTTGCTGGACAGGATTCTGCTAAGCGGGCTTTAGAGATTGCGGCGTCCGGCGGGCATAATATATTATTGTCTGGACCACCAGGAAGTGGAAAAACTCTACTCGCAAGAGCAATGTCAGGAATTTTACCGGATTTGAAGTTAGAAGAAGCTTTAGAACTTACAAAAATTTACAGCATTGGCGGAAAGTTGGGCGGAAGTTTTGTAACAAGTAGGCCTGTGCGAAGCCCTCACCATACCACATCTAATGTGGCATTGGTTGGTGGTGGAACCACGCCAAGACCGGGTGAAATTACTATGGCTCATCGTGGGGTTTTGTTTCTAGACGAATTTCCAGAATTTCCAAGAAATGTCTTGGAAGCATTAAGACAGCCTTTGGAGGATGGGATTGTTACGGTATCTCGCGCATCTGGTACGTTTACTTTTCCGGCAAAATTTACATTAGTTGCCGCACAAAACCCTTGTCCGTGTGGCTACTTAGGTGATATGACTAAAAATTGCGTTTGCACGCCAGGACAAATTTTTAAATATCAGAAAAAAATATCCGGTCCGTTGTTGGATAGAATAGATTTGCATGTAGACGTGCCAAGGCTTCCTTACGAGAAAATGGTTAGTAATATATTAGCGGAAAACTCAGATATAATTAAGCAAAGGGTAGAGAAGGCAAGATCGATTCAGTTGAAGAGATTTGGTAAAAGTAAAACTAATAGTGAAATGAATTTGATTGAAATAAAAGAGTATTGTGAGTTAGGGGAAGCGGAACAACAAATGTTAAAACAGGCGATGAGGCAATTTAATTTTTCAGGCAGATCACTTCATAGAATTTTGAAAGTAGCCAGAACAATTGCCGATTTGGCAAATGAAACTCGAATACAACTGAGCCATTTAGGTGAGGCTATTCAGTACCGACCAAAGACAGAGTAGATGAAAACATTCTTAACTATTTATGTTATAATACTTTCATGAAAATACGAAAAGCAATTATTCCAGCGGCAGGTTTTGGTACTCGTTTTTTACCAGCAACCAAAGCCATGCCTAAAGAAATGTTACCAATAGTCGATAAGCCTATTATTCAGTATGTAGTGGAGGAAGCAGTGGCTTCAGGTATTGAAGATATTGTAATAGTTACAGGTTGGCACAAGAGAAGTATAGAAGACCATTTTGACTATCCATTTGAGTTAGAAAAAAGATTGCTTGAAGCAGGCAAAGAAGAGCAAGCAGAAGAGGTAAGAAAAATTGCTGAAATGGCAAATTTTATTTATGTTAGACAAAAGGGGAATTATGGAAATGGGACTCCAATACTTAACGCCAAAAGCGTAATTGGTAATGAGCCTTTTGCAATTTTGTGGGGTGATGAATTTATTTATTCCAACCCACCAAGGCTTAAGCAAATGGTAGACGTTTTTGAAAGAACAGGTATTCCAAATATTTCTGCGGTTAGGGTGCCCGAAACTTCTGTAAATAAGTATGGTATTGCAGATGTTACAGACGTAGAGCCGAATGTATTTAAAATAAACTCTATTATAGAGAAGCCAGACATAGGCAAGGCGCCTTCTAACTTAGCAACACACGGTGCTTATATAATGCCACCAAGATTGTTTGAGATTTTGGCAGGAACTAAAGTTGGAAAGAGTGGAGAGTTGTGGCTTTCCGACGCTATTTCTAAACTGGCTTCTGAACAAGACGTTCACGCTGTAGAAATTCAGAACGGAAAGTATTATGACACTGGTAATAAGTTGGAATACTTAAAAGCTGTTGTAGAGTTTGGACTTATGCATGAAGATCTCAAAGTGGAGTTTAAAGACTATCTAAAAAATTTAAAAGCTTAAATAAAATATCCGTTCCTATTTCAGGGGGCGGATATTTTATTTAATTTCTCATATTTGACACAGTTTTGGGAAGTGGTATTCTAACAATAATGTTAATTATAAAAAATAAAATATGACAAAATTGCAAAAAATTTGGTTAGGGGTTGGATTGGGAATGTTTATAATACCAGAAATATTATGGAGTCCAATAACAAACATAATTTATAGTTTGTTTAATGCAAATAATCATTCTTTAGTCTTAAGACAAAGTTTTTTATTTGATGCTGATAAGGTAGTATATTTAACTTTAGTTTTAGGGGTACAATTAATCGGTGTGATAATGTACCTGGTTAATATAGCCAGAATACAAAATGGTTTTTTGAAATATTTTGGGTGTGTGTTATCTGTGCTAGCTTTGTTATTTAATTGTTTTGCATTATATATACTATTCTCATTGAGGAATGGTATCAGTTTCTAATAGTCTATGTAAATTTATGAATAAGAAAATATTTTTGTGTCTATTATTTATTTTACTATTCTATTTTAATTTTGCAAAAGCTGAAGTTTATTTTTCTCAGCCAAATTCAGATGGCTATACTTTTTATGAAAATGTGCCTTTTGGCCATTATGGAAGGGTCTATAAAGGCGATGATGGTTCATTGCGTATAATAGAGTCTATTGTCCCAACGCCTTTTATAGCGGATTTTGGTGGTTATACAGACATTTATTTGGGCGGTAATGGAGCTAAGCTTCCGTATCCTATTGCCGCATCTTCTAACCCAAGTTATGTTAGCGATATTATTTTAGATATAAGGGATTCCAACAAAACAGAAAATTTAGATTACGCTGTATATTTTTGGTGTTATGGTCCAGGTGACGTTTATTTAGGGGGAGTCGTCTCTGATTATGTTAATTCTTCAAGTTTTTCAGAAGATAACTTTAAACAAGTGGATTTTCATTTTTCAGTAGATAAATGTGATTTAAGTGTAAATAAAATACATTCAATTACTTTTCATTCAAGGTCTTCAGGTGTGCTTGGGTTTACTCCAATAGAGGTTCGTAATAATAATTATAATTTGGTAACCGGATATGGGGTTGCCGGCGAAAATGGAATAATTGTAGATGATTATGAATCTAAAATAACTATTTTAACCAGGAGGTCCGTTATTAAAAAGGATCCCGTACTAATTGTTCCTGGCGTGCTTGGGACCGATATATTTAAAGGTGAAGAAAAGTTGTGGTTGGATTTAGGAAGGAATTTTACAGATATAAATGATCAATTTATGGATTCGCTTGCATTCGAATATAATTTATCGCCATCTGTAGAAAATTTAAAAATAGCCGAGATTGTAGGAAAGCCGAGTATTTTATTTGATTATTCTGATGGTTTGATTCAAGAATTTAAAAATCAAGGTTACACACAAGGAACTAGTTCTACAGGTACTCTTTTTACTTTTCCTTATGATTGGCGATATGGTGTTAGTGGAAAATATGATAATGGAAAAACTAACTCCGATTTATTAAAAGAAAAAATACAGGAAATAAAACTTCAAACCGGAGCAAGTAAAGTTGATGTTGTGGCACATAGTACTGGAGGTTTGCTCGTGAAAAAATATGTTATAGATAATTCGACCAATAACAGTATAGGGAAGGCTGTGTTTGTTGGGGTGCCTGAATTAGGAGCTCCAAAAGCAATCAAAACTTTAATTATTGGTGATAATTTTGGTATTCCTTGGCTAGAGCAGGACGAAATGAAAAAGTTAGCTTTAAATTTTCCTGTGGTATATGACCTTATGCCAAGTCAAAAATATTTTAATACAAAAGGTTCGTATGTAACTTTAATAGATAATAATTTATTTTCTGCGGATGTTATTAAGCAGTTAAATCCGTCCGAGTCGGAGAATTATTTACAAAGTAAGGGGTCTCTAAATAGTTTGGGATATACAAACTCACAAAATTTACATACAGAAAATTTCGACTCTTATGATATGAGAAATGCCGGAGTTGATGTTTATAATATTACAGGTTGTAAAAATCCTACACTCGGTACATTTGTAGAGAAACGGGATAAAGACATTTATGGCAACAGTATTATAAGCTATAGTCGACCAGGTTTAATTTCTGGCGATGCTACTGTGCCATTCGAAAGTTCTAATAATGTTAATTCCGATTTTGACCATAAATTTTATGCTATAAAAGCTGATCATGGAAAAATGTTAAGTCAATTGGGTGTTAGGGAGAAAATTGTAAATATTATTAGTGGAAGCCAATTAAATAGCGGTAGTAGTATAATTACAAGCCAGCAACTTTTAGAAAATCCAAAAAAATGCGAATTATCTGGCAAAGTTATAAAAATTTATAGTCCATTAGATATAGAAATATATGATCAGTATGGTAACAGATTGGGATTTGCTGCTGATAGAAGTTTACAGAATGACATAGCTGGGGCAAGTTTTGAAGTTTATGGTGATCATAAGTTTGTATTTATTCCTAATGATGAAGGACAAGAGTATGTAATTAATCTTAAAGGTACTGGTGTTGGAACTTTTACTTTAGGAATGGAAGACATAATAGACGGAATGGAAGGTGCCAGTAAAAATTTTATTAATATTCCCGTAGATAGTAATTTGTTAGGTGGCTTGGATTTAGTCAGTAGTCAGTTAAAGCTAGACATTAATGGTGATGGGGTTATAGATCAAGCTATTGAGCCAAACTCTATTTTAAATGAGAATGAATCTCAAGACTTAGTTTCTCCAGTTTCAACATCAACAATCGCAGGGATAATGGGGGACGATGGTTTTTATAGAAGTGAAGTAGTGGTAACTTTAAGTGCTTTCGATCCAATAATAAATAACGATTCTAGTAAGACTTCCGGGCTGTTGAGTATTAAATATAAATTAGATGGCGGAGACTATATATATTGTTCGTCTCAAGTAGAAGAATGTTTGGTGACCGTAGTGACAGAAGGATCTCATACGCTAACATTTTTCTCAACCGATAGGGCAGGAAATAACGAACAAGGACAGGAAATAAGTTTTATAATAGATAAAACTTTACCAGAAATTATTGCTGAATTTAATCCTATTATTAAAGGTTATGTATTTTCTAGTACTGATATTTTAAATTGTAACTCAAATGAGTGCTCTGCTGTAGACAAAGCTGGTAATTTAACAATTTTAAAATATACTCAGCAATTTTCATTGTTAAATACAACAAACTTAATTTTTAAAAGCATAAGTTATAACGGAGCTGTAAATTTGTTTAACCCTAATTTATTAAGCGTTAGTTATAAATTATCAAGAGGCGTTATTATTGGTTTGTCACAGACAGAGTTAATTCAAAATCAGCAAGTCTTAAATATTGTGTATTCTCAAAAACAAAATCAATCTATAATCACAAGTTGGAATGGCAATTTAAAATCAATAGTAACACAAGCTGGCTTGAGAATTCTACAATTAAAAACAAACCACGGTAAAATTATAACAGTAGTTAAATAACTATTTGGTTAATATTCGTGTTCATGTATTTTTAAAAATGGTAGATTAGGGGAAAAAGTTAGCGTTTGATATAATTACAGTAGTTATATTAATAGTGTAATTATGAAAATAAAAAATAAATTCACAAAAATTATTGGGGTCTTGTTAGTTATTACTTTTCTTGCGGCTGGTTGCGGTGGTGGAAACCAACCAGCGCCAACTAAAGTTATTTTAAATTTTTGGGACCCATTTGAAGACACAGAAAATATTCAGGCGCTTCTTCAGGCATATCAGCAGAAACATCCAAATGTTCAAATTGTCTATACTAAAAAGAACATAACTAACTACCAACAGAATTTATTGGACGCTTTGGCTTCGGGGACAGGGCCGGATATTTACTCAATAAATAACTCCTGGTTGCCTCAATACCTCAATAAAGTCACTCCTGCACCCGATAAAACCTTTTTGTTTAAAGAATACAAAGATGCTTTTGTAGATGTAGCTGTCAACGATTTTACTATAAATCAAAAAATTTATGGTGTTCCACTGTATGTTGATTCTTTGGCTCTCTACTATAATAAGGACATTTTAGGCTCCGCTGGTATTGCAACCCCACCTAAAACGTGGGCAGAATTGGCCACAAACGTTCATAAGATTAGACGGGCTGATAAAACCGGTTACTTTACTTTAAGCGGTTTGGCTGCCGGGATGAACTCCAATGTTAACAGAGCGGTAGATATATTGTATTTAATGATGTTACAGAAACGAACAGTACCCTATTCTGCAGACGGAACCCAGCCACAATTTGCGAGAACTCAGCAAATAAATGGTAATTCAGTGAATCCAGGGCTGGTTGGTTTAAATTTTTACACCTCTTTTGCTAACCCAGCCAACACTAATTATAATTGGAATTTTAGAAGCGATTATTCAATAGATGCTTTTACAAATGGTAGGGCAGCTTTTTTATACAGCTATTCCTATACTGCTAAAACGATTAGACAAAAGAACCCAAATTTAAATTTTGATGTTGCTCCGGTACCCCAGCCAAATTTAGAAGATCCTTCGGTTAATTTTGCTAATTATTGGGGACAGGTAGTGAGCAAGCAAAGCAAAAATAGCTCAGTAGCATGGGATTTTTTGAAATTTATTTCCAGTAAGGAATCTTTGGATAAATATTATGCTAAAAATAAACAACCATCATCCCGCAAAGATTTAATTAGTCTGCAGGTGAATGATCCCGAAATTGGGGTATTTGCCAATGCTAATTTGACCGCAAAATCTTTTTACAAACCGGACCAAATAAAAATCGATTCAATATTCGGTAAAGTCATAGATAATATTATTTTAAACGGACTTACAACACAGCAGGCATTGACCCAAGCCGAACAACAAGCTGCTGCAATTAGTTTTCCTCAAAATTAGAATTTTAACTATAAATATGTTATAGTTAAGGCAACGAATGCCTATTTTGAAACAAAAAATTATTTTATTAGCCGTAGTAGTATTTATAACTGTTTTTAGTTTTGCCTTTGTGCCAAAAACAGTTTTTGCCCGTGGTTTGGTTCCGTGTGGTGGTTATGCAGATGATTCAGGTAGAAGAGAAAAACCTTGCACAGTAACAGATGCTTTTATACTTATTGCTCGGGTAACTAATTGGCTTATTTCGGTTGCTGGAATTTATGCGACATTCAAAATTATTCAAGCTGGTTTTGGATTTACTTATACCATGGGTAATGAGGAAGCTATAGCGGGGCTTAAGAAACAAGTCACAAATGCAGTGGTGGGGCTAGCACTGGTTTTTATGGCTTTTATGTTAGTAAATACCGTGGCAAATTTTATTTTAGGCGCTGGACTAACAGGCTCAAAAGATCCTAAATATAAATTAGATTTAACTTGCCCACTAACGTACTTACAAGTTGATTCAACATGTAATAAATAAAAATTTATGTTAAATAAAACAAAAATAAGCTTTTCCAAAAAAATAGTTGCTTCTTTATTTATTTTTGCTCAAATTCTTGGTTTCTGGTTATTTGCACAACCAGCTTTTGCGCAAGCTCCAGTAGTTTGTAAAGCAGAGGTTTCTTTTAATATTCAACCAAATACCGTAACTGAAAACCAATCATTTACAATGTCAGGATGGGTACGTTCTACTCAGTTTAATACTCAGGGTTCAGGAGATGGGCAGGGTTATTGTTATTATGGGGATATATCTAGATCTGTTGTGACAAATTTTAGATTATTTATATATGATTATTCAAAATCCCCAAAAAGGTTAATCCAGTACTTTGACGTACCTTTAAAGCAGTATAGTAATCAGCAGCAGGGATTTCGAATAGCTAATGTCTACCCAAATCAATATGGATTTAAAGGTGGGGATAATGCGAGTGTGGCTGTGGAGGTGGTAATGTATACCCCCGGCAATATTTTATCTGAAATTTTAACAAAATCTGCAGCTGTAAATTTTTCTGTTACAAAACAGATGTATGCTTG
The DNA here is from genome assembly GCA_964348935.1 of uncultured Candidatus Saccharibacteria bacterium. Taxonomy (GTDB): domain Bacteria; phylum Patescibacteriota; class Doudnabacteria; order UBA920; family UBA920; genus PALSA-1336. The sequence continues at coordinate 29,598 of CAYGEJ010000013.1, forward strand.
TATTGCTGGAGACGGCAAATACGCTTGTGGTATTCGAAGTGATTTGAGCGATGTTCCAAATAATGCATGTCTTGGTAAGAGTGCTCAGCTTTTAGACGCTTCAAAATGTGGAGAACTGGCAAATTCTGCTACTCCGGCAACTCCAGGTAATGGGGGTGTTGCCACAACCACTCAGGTAACTCCTGGAAGTGGCGACAGATCTCCCGCAGCAGGTACAGATATTTTGTATAATCCTCTTCCAGTGGACAACCTAACCGCCACTTTGTTATTAATAGCCAAGGGTTTTCTTGGAGTTATTGCCATTTGGGCTGCGGTTTTTATTATAATCGGTGGATTTCAAATGGTTATGTCGGCTGGAAATGAAGAGGCGGTTACGAAAGCTAAAAATACTATCACATGGGCAATTTTGGGCTTGGTGGTAGCAATACTTTCGTTTAGTATAATTGCCATTGTACAAAATTTATTCCATGTGAGTGTAAAGAATGTGGAAACTGGGTCCATAATAAATAGTATTATAGAAAAGATTTCTTAATATGAAAATAAATAAACTTTTTAAATCGGAGTTTTTGTTTCAATTAATTTTGAGCTTGGTAGTTATGTTTGCTCCCTTAATAACCTTGGCTCAAAATGTGAGCGTTGCGCCAGCTGCACAAAAAAGTTGTGATGACTTTAAGGATAAATTTAATGTTACCATAAATGGTCAAACAACCACCATTTTGGCTGGTCAACCATTTTATTGTACTGCTTCGGAATTAATAGTTACTATAATAAATTATTTATTGGTAATTTCCGGTAGTATTTCAATATTGTTTATAATGATTGGTGGATTTTGGTATTTGACATCAGCTGGGAATGACGAACTAGCTGAAAAAGGTAAGAAGACTTTAATTAATGCGGTAATCGGATTGGTTGTCATAACGTTGGCATTTACCATTGTTAGAATTGTGAACAGTACTTTGAGTTTGGGGAAATAAATTTCTTTATTCATCGACAGTATGGTATAATTTACTAGATAAACAACTATCTATAATATAGTTACTCCGAAAGGGGGTGAACAGCTTGAAACAAATATTGAAAAAAATAAATTATTTAAAAATCGCGGAATTGCTGCTCGTAACGGTGTTGGTGTTTGCTCCTCTTTTAATGAGTGACACCGCCTTTGCCCAGCTTAACAGATTCCAACCATGTGATTCTTCCACTGGTTTAAACTGTACAGCTGGTAACAGCATAAACAGTTTAATTAGAACTGTAATTAACTGGATGCTCGGCATCGCCTTTGGTGTTGCCGTTTTGTTCTTAATTATTGGTGGGTTCTGGTACATTACATCTGCAGGTAACGAAGAAACCGCAGAAAAAGGAAAAGGTACCGCTATTAATGCGATTATTGGTATTGTAATTATAATTTTATCCTACGTTATAATTAACGTGGTATCTAATTTGGTATCCAATACAAATTCTAATGCAGCACCGTAGTTTTATGGTAAGGTCCCAAATTATTTTTGGGGCCAAACCTGAGAATATAACGAATTATATTTTCAGGTTTGTAAATAAAAATATATGACATCAAAAATCACAAATGTAATAAAATATTTAGCAACTATAGCAACTTTAATTTTGCCAAAAATAGTTATGGCGCAAAATCAAGTTCAGGAAGGCTTGGGACGCTCCGGACTACAATCTTTATTCGGTTTTGGTACAGGTGGTTTAAGTAGTGCTAGTAGTTTAAGCGAATTAATTGGTAACGGAATTCGATTGTTTCTTACTTTTGCAGGCGCTGTTGCTGTGGTTTTTGTAATTGTTGGTGGTTTTATGTATATCACTTCTGCTGGAAACGAAGAACAGGCTGAAAAAGGCAAAAAGACTTTAATAAATGCAATTATTGGTGTTGTGATTATTATAATGTCATACGTAATTATTAATGTAATTACCAACTTGGTCAGTACTCCAAGCGGGAATGGATACTAGGCAAGCGAGAAGACTATGATAAATAAATATACTAAGTTAGGAATTTTGAACATTTTATTTTTTACCTTTGTTTTTGTCCTTCATGTTGGTTTGTTACAGCCAGCAGTAACCAGTGCTCAAACGGCCACAGCTGGTTTAAGTCAGCCATGCGATGAAGATGGTGGGGTTTATTGCACTTATCCGCTAAGCTGTGTAAATAATGTATGTATAGATTTGGAAGCAGGTTCGGAAAGTGGGACTGTAGGACAATATTGTGACGTTGGTAGTGGAATAGGTTGTATAACAGGATTGAATTGCGGTGATAATAATAAATGTTATGATCCTAATACTCAAAATTCAGGTTCTGGTGGAAATGGTGGAGGGTCATCCGGGGGAGGTAGTTCTGGGGGTAAAATAGATTGCCCGGCGGGATTGTCCGATGTGAATGGAATTTGTTTGCCAAGCAATGTGTCAGTACCTAAAACTGGAATTGCTGGTAGTTCCACACTGGTAGAGCTAATGACAAAAGTAATTCAGTTGCTCTTAACTTTTGCTGGTATTATTGCAGTAGTTTTCTTGGTTCTGGGTGGTTACTGGTATATGGCCTCAGGTGGAAATGAAGAATTGGCAGAAAAAGGTAAAAAAACCATTGTGAATTTTGTCTTAGGTCTAGTAGTGATTATTATGGCCTACGCAATTGTAACCATACTATTTAACACTCTGACTTCGGACAGATATATCCCTTAAGAATATTTACACCCCCTTTCTAACGAGAAAGGGGGTTTTAATTTTGAATAGTTTCTGATAGAATATATTGGCTATTCTGAAAGACATGCCGGGGTGGCGAAATGGCAGACGCACCAGCCTTAGGAGCTGGCGGGAGCAATCCC
>CAYGEJ010000014.1:0-26753 GCA_964348935.1 uncultured Candidatus Saccharibacteria bacterium
TGTCAAGACAATTTGGATTGTTGATAACTTCAAAAATAATTTTTTGCATTTTTTTATTCTTTATTTTATTTATTTCCTTTTCTATTTTGGTTTTGGTTAATTTTTTTATATCAGAATAATTATTTTGAATTGCAAGCATGGTTCTGTTTTCAATTTTAAAATTTAAAACTAAAGCAAACCTTAAGGCTCGTAAAATTCTTAACGGATCTTGTTTTATTTTGACTTGAGGCTTTCCAATAAATCGTATAATTTTATTTTTAAAATCAATTAAGCCTTTTTGGGGATCAAGTATTGTATTATTTTTTAGGCTTAAATATAGGGAATTTATTGTAAAGTCACGTCTATTTGAGTCTTGTTCATAAGAATTGGTGAATATTACTTTCGGGTAACGACTCTCCCCTTTTATGTCTTTTCTGAAGGTGGTGATTTCAATTTTATAATTTTTGAACATTGCGGTAATATTGCCAAAATTTTTAAATTCGTCAGAGTATTTTATTTTATACTTATTAAGTATTTTTATGACTTCTTCAGGTTTGGCGGAAGTGGTGATGTCTATATCGTGAATGGGTATGTTTAAAAGTAGGTCTCGAACCATTCCTCCAACAAAAAAAGTTTGGGAAAAGTTTTCCACAAGCGCGGAATATACTTTTGCACCAAACTTTTCTAAATTATTTTTTTGAAAATAATTAATTTGCATTTACTAATTGTTTATTATTCCAGATCCGGAAATAGGATTTTTTCTATGGGATCGTTTTTTAACAACATTAATTCTCAGTAGACTTCTTTCAAGAGCTGCGGAGACATGGGCGTATTCTTCTTCCGACATTTTTCTTTCGGCTATTTCTTGTTCGGCTCTTTTTTTAGCAGCCTCAGCTCTTTGTGCATCTATTTCATAATGATGTTCTGCAGAGTCCGCTAAAATAATTACTTGATTTCCAGCTTTAACTTCGGCAAAACCACCAGAGACAAAAATGTAGGAATTTTCACCATTGGTGTGTTTGGCGTGCAGTTCCCCTGCAGTTAAAGTGGCTACCAATGGTATATGATGAGGTAGTATGGTTATATAACCCATTGTAGTTGGGCATGATAAACTTGCAAGCTCTTCGGACAGAACCGTTCTTTCAGGTGTTACTAGTTTGAAATTTATTTTGTTCATAGTGGCTGTTAAGGTATTACTACTTTACTTGTTCAATTCCACCTTTCATATAAAAAGCACTTTCTGGTTTATCGTCATGTTTACCGTCTAGAATTTCACGGAATCCTTTAACCGTATCTTTGATTGAGACAAATTCTCCTGGCGTGCCTGTAAAAATTTCGGCTACTGCGAATGGTTGCGAAAGAAAACGTTGAATTTTTCTGGCGCGAGCAACTGTAACTTTATCTTCTTCTGGTAAATCTTCCATTCCTAAAATTGCAATAATACTTTCTAATTCTTTATATCTTTGTAAAGTTTTTTGGACTCCGCGTGCAACGTCATAATGCTCTTGTCCGACAATGTTTGGATCAAGAATTGTTGAAGAAGAGTCTAGTGGGTCTACAGCCGGGTAAATTCCTAACTCGGTTAAAGCACGGTTAAGGTTAACAGTACTATCCAAGTGTGCAAAAGTTGTAGCTGGAGCTGGGTCTGTTAAGTCGTCTGCGGGAACATATACGGCTTGCACTGAAGTAATAGAGCCTTCGTTGGTAGAGGTTATTCTTTCTTGTAATTCACCCATTTCAGAAGCTAAAGTTGGTTGGTAACCCACAGCGGAAGGAATGCGTCCTAACAAAGCTGATACTTCGCTACCTGCCTGGGAGAAGCGAAAAATGTTATCTACGAACATAAGCACATCTTGCTTTTCTTCATCTCTAAAATATTCAGCCATAGAAAGTCCAGACAAAGCAACGCGCGCTCTGGCTCCTGGTGGTTCATTCATTTGTCCGAATACCATAGCTAATTTATCAAGCACTTTGGCGTCTTTCATTTCGTGATATAAATCGTTACCTTCGCGAGTTCTTTCTCCTACTCCGGCGAAAACAGAAACTCCGCCGTGAGCCTTAGCAATGTTGTTAATTAATTCTTGAATAACAACGGTTTTTCCTACTCCGGCACCACCAAAAAGTCCTACTTTACCACCTTTTAAAATTGGACAAATAAGGTCAATAACTTTAATACCTGTTTCCAAAATTTCAGTTTTGGTAGATTGGTCGGTGAACTTAGGTGATGGTCTATGAATTGTATATTTTTTATCGCTGGTAGGAGTTGGTTGTCCATCTACAGCTTCGCCTAGAACGTTAAAAATGCGTCCTAAAGTGACTTTGCCAACAGGAACGGAAATTCCCGAGCCGGTATCTAATACTTCCATACCGCGCTTAAGTCCGTCAGTACTTGACATGGCGATGGTGCGAACTATATTTCCAGGGAGTTGTTGTTGAACTTCTAAAGTCAACTTACCTTTTTCTTGGGTAATTTCTAAAGCGTTGTAAATAGCCGGTACTTCTTTCTCAAACTTAACGTCCACTACCGGACCGATAACTTGTGATATTGTTCCTTTGTTTCCGCCAGAGGCGGTTCCCGCTTCACGGGACATATTTGCATTCATATTTTTATCCTTTCTTCTGTCATTCCGAAGGTATTTAGCCGAGGAATCCCTTAACCGTTTCGATCTCCGAGTAAGGGATCCTTCGACTCGCTACGCTCGCTCAGGGTGACGTTATATTTAATTAAAGCTAGTTATAAAGTTTTATTGTTTTGTGATGACTATTGCGGGTTTTCTTCGTCCCATTTGGCGTCTTCAATCATATTTTTAATTGCAGTTTTTTTGATTATTTGCAATTCAGAATCTGAAATTTCCACTCCTTGCTCTGTTGCGAATTTCAACATCTCACTTAAGTTTTTTTTACCTTCTAATCCCCTTGCAATTTTTTTCATTTGTGGAAATAGTAAATCGGTAGGTTCTTTTTCATTGATTATATTTAGCAGCGCCTGTACTCCATGACCCGGGATTTCTTCATATTCGTAAAATTGTCCACAAAGCACATCGCCAAACTTTTGTCTTAAGAGAATTTTTGTTATATAGTATCCACACAAAAAAATAAATTTTTTTGTGTTCTCTGGTTCTTCAAAAAGGTTATTTGCCCGTTCTGGAAATTCACTCATATCTACTCCAAAGCAATTCTACCAGCTGTAATTTCGGAAAGCTCTGTGGTAATTTTGTTCTGGCGGAGCTGGTTAAAGGTTAATGTTAAGTCAGAAATTAATTCACCTGCTGCTTCTGTTGCATTTTTCATAGTTACCATACGGGCGGAATGTTCACCAGCATCGCTTTCCAAAAGTGCTTGGTAAATTTGGGATTCTATAATTCTTGGTAATAGGTTATTTAGTACTAGTTCTGGATCCGGCTCAAATAAATAGTCGGTAGGATTGTTTTGACTGGAATTTTGTTGTTGAGTTTCACTATTAGATCCAAGTAAGGGTAAAAGTTGTTTTACTGTTGGTTTCTGGTTAAGAGTCGAAATAAATTTATTGTAGATTATTGAAATTTGTTTGTATTCCCCTGTTTTGTAAAGGTCGCTAACCATTCTTGCTAGCGGGTAGATACTTTCAATAGTTACTAGTCTGTCCTGTTTGGGAAAATCCGCGGTCATATTTTTTCCAAACCTAATAGCAAAATCTTTGGCTTTTCGTCCCATAACTAAAAGTTCGCTTATAAGTTCACTGTCTTTATTTTCCATTTTTTGATAAGTAGCAAGCAGATTGCTGTTAAAACTTCCGACTAATCCAGTGTTGGTAGAAATAATTATATAACCGGTTTTTTTTGCTTCTGGGTATTCAGTCATCAAAAGCGCTATTTTGGATTTAGCTTTAGAGTCTAAATTAACTACGTCAAATAAATCTTCAGTTTCTTCTGTATTTGCAGGGCCACTGAGGTTGTTAATAAGTTCCCAAGCTAAATCTGAATAAGTTCTGGAATTTAAAGCGGCAGTTTGGGCTTTACGCATTTTTGCTGCGGACACCATTTGCATAGCTCGCGTAATTTTACGCGTACTCTGAATGCTTTTTATTCGAGATTTTAATTCTTTAATTCCAGGCATGGGGGTTTGAATTTGGAGTTAGGAGTTATGAATTAGAGATTTAGTGCTTTTAATAAGTCCGTTTAGTATTTTACTAGCTTTTACTGTTTGTGCCGCAATGGAGTCAAACTCTGCTTTGCTAACATAGTTTATATCCTTAGAAATTAGTAATTGATTTTGAAGTTCGGTTAACGAGCCCAGGGCTATGCAATAAAACTGAACCTTTTCTTTGTATGATTGCCGACTGAAACCCTCAGCTATGTTTGAAGTAATTGATACTGTAGCTCTCCGAATTTGAGAAGTAAGTCCAAAAATTTCATCCTTAGGGAATTTTTTAGTTACTTCGTAAATAATTAGGACTAATTTATGAGACTCTTTCCACGCATCAAGATCAGTAAAACTTTTTATGGGTGTTTTTCCTAATTCTTGATTCATAATTCCTAACTCCTACTTTATCGTTTGTAAAAAATTTGCAATTGCAGTTTTAAGCTTTGCTTCTGTTGATTCGTCTAATACTTTAGTTTCATTAATAGCCTTTACAACATCTTTTGCCTGGATTTCCATATATTTATGAAATTTAGCTTCGGTTTCAGCCATCTTTTCAACTGGAACTTCGTTCATTAAGCCATTGTTTACCGCGTACATAATGGTAACTTGTTTGGCCAAAGAAGATGGTTGGTATTGTGGTTGTTTTAGAATTTCTGTCATTCTTTTTCCAAGTTCAAGTGTGGTTTTGGTGGCTTGATCAAGATCGCTACCAAATTGCGCAAAAGCTTCTAGTTCTCTAAATTGGGCTAGTTGAAGTTTTAATTTACCAGCAACTTTTTTCATTGCTTTGGTTTGCGCAGCGCTACCAACGCGGGATACGGAAATACCGACGTTAAGTGCTGGGCGAACGCCTTTGTAAAATAAATCACTTTCTAAGAAGATTTGACCGTCCGTGATAGAAATAACGTTCGTAGGGATATAAGCTGAAATATCTCCGGCCTGTGTTTCAATAATTGGAAGCGCGGTAATACTACCCCCGCCAAAATCTTTATTGAGTTTAGCAGAGCGCTCTAATAAACGAGAGTGTAAATAGAATACGTCGCCCGGATAAGCTTCGCGTCCCGGTGGTCTTCTCAGTAGCAAAGAAATTTCGCGGTAGGCTACGGCTTGCTTGGAAAGGTCATCATAAATAATTAGCACATCTTTTCCTTGGTCCATAAAATATTCACCCATTGCACAACCGGCGTAAGGGGCAATATAAGAAAGGGATGCTGGTTCGGAAGCGGAAGCAGAGACGACTATGGTGTAATCCATGGCGCCATTCTTTTCCAATTCGGTTACAATTTTGGCAACTTTACTTTCTTTTTGACCAATAGCAACATAAATACAAATCATATTTTGGCCTTTTTGGTTGATGATTGTATCTATGGCGACCGCGGTTTTACCTGTCTGCCTGTCACCAATAATAAGTTCACGTTGTCCACGACCGATAGGAATAAGTGCATCTATAGCTTTAATTCCCGTTTGTACAGGTTCGCTTACGGACTGACGAGTAATAACGCCAGGAGCTATTTTTTCTACTGGATAAAACGCATTTTCTTTAATGGCACCTTTGCCATCTTTTGGGTTACCCAAAGCCCCGACAGTTCTGCCTATAAGAGCTTCTCCGACCGGGACAGAAAGAATTTTGCCGGTAGTTCTAACAGTTCCGCCAACGCTGACTTTGGTGTAGTCACCTAAAATAATACTACCAACTAAGTTTTCTTCTAGGTTTAAAGCAACTCCCATTACATCATTTCCAAAATCTAACATTTCCATGCTGGCTGCTTGGGTTAGACCGCTAATTCTAGCTACGCCATCCCCTACCTCTAAAACAGTTCCGACTTTTTCTACCTTAACTCCAGGCTGAAACCCGGCTATCTTAGTTTTAAGTTGTTCTACAATATTTTGGTTGGCCATATAATTGATTTAGAATATAAAATTTATGATTTAAGTTCCGAATTTAAATTGTTTAACTGAGTTTTTATACTGGCATCTATAAGCGTGTCATCGACCCTGATAACTATTCCGCCGACTATTCCAGAATCTACTTTCTTTCTTACTTCAATTTTGTTGCTTATAATATCGTTAAGTTGATTTATCAAGCTGGAATTCATTTCAATATCTTTGGCCACCGTAACTTCCGCTTGGCTTATGCCTTTGCCTTTTAGGTCAATGGTCAAATATGCCTTTTCTATTTCTGGGTGTTTCGCTACATCGCCATTTTCGGCTAAGACTTTAACAAAATTATCTAAAACTTTGCTTTGATCTTTTGGTGCCGTTTCCTGAATGGCGTCGTATAAAGCTTGCGCGTATTGTTGACTTGTAAATTTCATAATTATAGTGACTAGTGGATAGTGGTTAGTGACTAGAAACTAGCAACTAACAACTTGGAGCTATATATTTTTTAAACTCTCTTTAATTAGTTCCTTATCTTTTTTCTCGTCCAGTTTGGCTTTTAAGATTTTTTCTGTGGCGCTGGTGATAATGTCCGCAAGTTCTGCTTTAGCACTTTGGAGCTGGGCGGTTTTTTCCTGCTCTATTTGTCGTTTTGCCTGTTCGACTAATTTTAGCTGGTCTTCTTTAGCGCGAAGTAAAATCTCATCCTTGCTAGCAGTAGCCTCTTTTTGAGCTGTGGTAATAATACTACTGGCTTCTTGTCTGGTTTTGGTCATTTCCTGTTCTTTCCAAACTGCAAATTCTTCTTTTTCGCGTTTGGTGGAGGTAGCGTCTAACATCGACTGCTCTATTTGTTCGGATCTTTCTGTAAGTTTTTTGGCTACCGGTGTTAATACCCATTTCCACAGTACAAATAAGACCAGTCCAAAGTTAACAAGTTGGGCAATAAAATAGCGCCAATCGATACCTAAAGTGCCGAGCACTCCTCCGGAGGTTTTAGCTACTTCTCCTGCAACAGGGGTAGCTTCAGTTACAGCCTGGGCAACAGGAATAAGAAGTTGAACAATATTAGAGTCTATCATCATATGATTATGTTATTTTAACTGTAGAACGTGCTTGTAATCTTGGTGTTTGAAAATGATTATAAGTACTTGATTAGTTATAAGTCTAAGGGAAGAGGAATTCCTCCCAAAGATCTACAACTTATAATGTAAAAGTTACAACTAATGCGTAAATAGCAATAGCTTCAGCAAAAGCTGCACCAATTAACATAGGTACGAAAATTTTATCAGCAGCATCTGGGTTGCGACCAATAGCTTCCATAGCTTTGGAAACAATTTTTCCAATAGCGTATGCTGGCATTATACCACCAATTGCCATGGAAAAAGCTTTTGATACTTCTCTGGCTACTTCTAAGTCCATTGAATTATTCTCCTTGTCGCTGAAACGATTCACCCCTTTGTTTGAAAGTTTTAAAGCTTCCGGGACGGGGCAAGGTCCTATTGTTTTCGTTTAGCGAATGAATTATGAATCAGGAATCATGATAATTCACGATCCCTGCCTCCTAGTCCATTACGGATGGGTTGTGGCAGGTACATGGGCAGAATGTTCATGTTCAGCATGGGCGCCATGAGGTTCTTCCGCAGCCATTGTTAAATAGACCAATGCTAACATGGAGAAAACTACAGCTTGAACAGCTCCGACTAAAATTTCTAAAGCCATAAAAGGCAGAGGAGCTAAATACGCAATTAACCCGGCAATGACTGTTAAAAGCACTTCACCGGCAAAAATATTTCCAAATAACCTTAAAGACAAAGAGAGGATTTTGGCAAATTCAGAAATGGTTTCCAAAATGCCAACAAAAAATTCAATTACCGCAGTGAGTATTTTGATTGGGTTCATGGATTTTAATGCCAGGATGATATCCCCGATTTTGACAAACTTATTTAGGTACTTAAAGAAGCCAATGGTAAAAATACCAAGAATGTGGGATCCGACTACTGTTACTACGGCTAAGGCTATAGTCATGTTTAAATCTGTATTTGCAGGTCTGAGTAGTGGAATTAGTGCTGTATGGCCTTCGTGAAGCTGATAGATTCCAATAGAACCAGTGCCTGGGAGTAAGCCCATCCAGTTGGAAATAAGTATAAAAAAGAAAAGACTTCCGACGATAGGTAAAAATTTTAAGGTTTTTTTGCGATTTTTAGTCACACCGTCAAAGTAGCCAATAAGCAACTCTAAAATACTTTCAAAGAAATTTAAAAAACCTTTTGGAGCTTTGTTCTGCGGATAGAATTTTCTAATTGCAGAATTGACTACAAAAGCTAAAATAACAAAAATAACTAATGCTAAAGTTGAATTTATATAAGAATTTGTGATTGGTAATCCGCCAATTGTAAACATTTTTTCGGCGGCTAAAGGTGGTAAAAGCATTATTTATTTTTAATTAACCTTTCAATTTCTCTAATTTTCTTAATAATTATGTAAAAACTCAATGTGATAGAAAGTATTATTCCTGAAATTTTGTAGCTATTATTTGTCTGTCGATTGTGGTCTGCCCAATTTCCGGCTTCTGTTAAACCAATAGTTCTAAGAATGGGACCCAAAAAGATAAAAATTAATAAAGGTAATGCTGTTAATACGGCAAATTCCATACCAAGTTCGACAAATAATGCCCATGAAAAGATGGTTGGTTTGGTTGTAGGTACTTGGGAGTTAACCGGCTGGATTATTTCAGATTGCTTCTTAAAATCATCATTCATAGTCAATTAATTTTCGAGCAAATTAGCTATTTTGTCAAGGCAGGCTATTTTGCCAAGTCTTGACAAAATACTATTATTTTGTATGGAATTTGCGGTTTAGTATCCATTTTGTCAGTTCTAATACTGGTGAAATGGTAAGGGATAACCCGCCAATTACTAACCAGTCGTTATAACTGAAGCCATAAGTGCCAAAGAGCTTTTGTAAAAATGGAACGTAAAGGATTAAAATTAGGAGTAGTAGCTCCCAGGCTACGGTAATATTTAGCCATTTATTAGCGAAAGGTTTGTATAATACTGAGTGTTCTTCCGAACGAAAATTATAAGCTTTGAAGAACTGGATAATAACTAAGGAAACAAAAGTCATAGCCATGGCTTCTTTAAGTGTGTGTCCAATGTTTATTGCCCAGGAAAAAAGAGATAAGTTGATAATTGCCGACCAGACACCTCCGGTGGTAATTAGCCAAATTACAGGTTTGGTAAAAATACCGTCTTTCGATTTTCTTGGTTTTTTCTTCATTAAATCGTCTTCCGGTGGATCAACAGCTAAAGCTAAAGCGGGTAATCCGTCAGTGGCAAGATTTACGTATAGAATTTGAACTGCGGTTAATGGTAGAGGTAGACCTAGTAGTGAACTGCCTAAAATTAATCCTATTTCTCCAGTGTTAGAGGAAAGTAAATACATAAGGTATTTTTTAATATTGCCAAAAATACCTCGGCCTTCTTCTACTGCAGCGACTATTGAAGCAAAGTTATCATCGGTTAAAGTCATGGCTGCGGCTTCTCTGGTAACATCTGCACCTGTTATACCCATGGCAATGCCTATATCGGCTCTTTTTAAGGCCGGAGCATCGTTTACTCCGTCTCCGGTCATGGCGACAACGTTACCTCTTTTTTGTAGCGCTGTGACAATTTTTAGTTTATGTTCTGGTGAGACCCGAGCGTAAACCTGAATTTCTTCAACTTGTTTTTCAAAATCTTCTTGACTCATTGCCTGTAATTCTGGCCCGGTCACAACTCGACCATCGGTGAGTAGTCCAAGTTCTTTTGCAATGGCTACCGCGGTAACCGGGTGATCACCAGTTATCATTATTGGTTTAATCCCCGCTTCTCTACATGTTTGGATGGCTGACTTGGCTTCCGGTCTTGGTGGATCTATCATCCCTACTAAACCTAGAAATATCATTTCCTTTTCGGAATTTTTTATATCCTCTTCAGGTTTGTAAGCTATGGCTAAAACTCTTAAAGCACTCTCGCCCATACTTTGAGCTGTTTGCAGAATTGTTTTGCGATCGTCTTCAGTTAATAGTTTAATACCTGAATCTGTTAGTATATTTGTTGCTGATGCTAAGATTATTTCCGGTGCGCCTTTAGAATAAGCCGTTATACCACCTTGAGTTTTATGCATGGTGGTCATACGCTTGGTTTCGGAAGTGAAAGGGATTTCGTTTGTGCGTGGAAAATTTTTATCGGAATCAGTTTTTTCAATTCCAAGTTTAGCTGCGGCGGTAATAAGAGCACCTTCTGTTGGATCACCTTTTATAACCCATTTGTCACCTTCTTGTTCTATTCTGGCATCTGAAGCTAAAATTCCGGCCAAAAGCAGTTGTTTTAAAGTGTTGGATGTTTTTGGTTGGTTATTGAGTAGGAAATCCCCTTTGGGCTCATAACCCGCGCCGGTAACATCCAGTAATTCACCGTTGGTATAAATTTTGCGCGCGGTCATTTCGTCTTTGGTGAGGGTTCCAGTTTTGTCGGAGCAAATTATGGAAGTGCTGCCAAGGGTTTCTACTGCAGGTAAATGACGGATGAGAGCGTGTCGTTTTACCATTCGTTTAACTCCAATTGCCAAAGAAATTGTAACAACTGCCGGTAAAGCTTCAGGAACTACGGCAACGGCTAAAGATACTCCAAATACGAACATTTCAATAAAATCTTGACCTCTCCATATGCCTAAAGCGACAACCAGAGCAACCAGAGCTAAAGCGCCCTTTGCCAAAACATGACCCAGTTTGTCTAAATTTATTTGAAGTGGAGTTTTTTTTGTTTTTACTCCAGCAATCATAGCTGCAATTTTCCCAAATTCAGTTCCCATACCAGTAGATACAACAATGCCCCTACCTCGGCCATAAGTGGCGACAGTGCCGGCAAATCCAAGATTTGTCCTATCTCCTACCGGCAGTTGGTCACCTTCTAGAGTTTCAGATTGCTTGTTGACTGCTATGGATTCCCCTGTTAAAGGTGCTTCGTTACATTTTAAATTCACTGTTTCTAAAAGTCTCAAATCAGCAGGAATTTTATCACCAGCGTGAATAATAACTATATCCCCAGGGACTAATAGTCGAGCGGCTATTCTAATTTCATGACCGTCTCTAAGTACGGTAGAAATTGGAGCGGCCATTTTTTTCAGCGCTTCTAAAGCTTGCTCTGCTCTGTATTCTTGAAAAAATCCAAGGAGTACTGCGAATAGTACTATAACCGTTATAACTGCAGCTTCCAGGCCGTGTCCTAGGAAGGCCGAGAGCAGAGTCGCAACCAGTAAAATCACGATAAGGACATTTTTAAATTGGTCCGCTAAAATACTCCAAGGAGAAATTTTTTCAGCTATGGTCAATTCGTTTGGTCCAAATTTTAACAGTCGTTCATTCGCGTCGCTTTCAGTAATTCCAGAAGGTGATGCGTTTAAAGTTTTAAGTGTATTTTCTGTGCTGTAGGTGTGCCAATTTGTAATTTGTTTATTCATATGCTTATCCAAAAATAGCTTTTTTATAACGTGCTTTAAATTTCTTATTTAACCTGGCCATGAACATATCATTTAGTGATTCTTGCATGTGGTGGCTTGGGTGTTCGGAGAGATTCAAATACTTATCAAAACTGACATATTGCACGGTTATTTTTTCACCGACATCCAATTTTTGTGGACCAACCACTTTGCAGTTTTGCGCGGTATATATGTAGATAGTTGATTTGACCTTTCCAGATTTTTCAACCTTTTTCCAAAGTGATAATTTTTCTGGAACCATGCCGGTTTCTTCCCTGAGTTCTCTTAGTGCGGCTTCTTTTGGCTTTTCCCCAGGGATATCCATACTGCCACTTGGTGTACAAAAAAACCAGTCTGTATTTGGTTGTTTTTGCTTAAGTAAAACCACTTTGCCTTTGCACGAAGCGATTATAATTACAGTATCTTTCCTTTTAGCCATTTCAAAAGTTTGAATACTGCCATCAAACATTTTTTGAGGCCATTGGTACAGATCAAAAATTACTCCTTCAAAAACTTTCTTTGCGTGTTTTGGAAATTTCATAGGATTATAGAATGGAGCCGGCTGCCAGACTTGAACTGGCCACCTGCGGTTTACGATACCGCTGCTCTACCAGATGAGCTAAGCCGGCAGATGTTAAATTTTGGTCAAGATGAAGTTAATACGCTTACCAAATAATTGTTTTGAAATTTTGTCATAATTTTTATTGATTTTTGTGACTTGAAAGTTTTGCTTATAGTTTTTATCTAATAATTTTTCTATTTCAGAATGGTTGTTTAAGTACTGTTTTAATTTTTGGGGAATAATATCATCTTGGGATATAATTGTCGCTTTATTTTTTGTTATTTTTTGAATATGCTTTTTTAAATAAGCATAGTGTGTGCAACCTAATACTATAGTATCGACCTTTTGCTTAAGTAGTTTAAAAGTGTATTTTTTTAGTTCATTCTCTGCCTTGGTATATTCACCGTTTTCAATTAATGTGGCAAGTTCGGGAGCGCTTTGTTCAATGACTTTAAGTTTGGGATAAATTTTTTTAAGCTCTTTTTTGTACGAATGAGATTTTACCGTGCTAATTGTTGCAAGAATTCCTACGCGTTTAGCTGTTGGAGGAATGGATTCTAAAGTTGGAATAATTACACCTAGTACTTTCCTGTCAGGGTAATATTTAGGTAGAAACTCTTGCTGAATTTTTCGTAAAGCTTTTGCTGAAGATGTATTACAGGCGATTATTACAATTTTGCAATCATCTAAAAATAATTTTATTAAGACTTTTTTAGTCAGATTTAAGATTTGTGATTGAGTTTTTTTTCCGTAAGGAATATTCTCGATGTCACCCAAATACGTGTAATTATAGTGAGGCAGAGTTTTTATTATTCCCTTAGTAATAATTAGCCCTCCAAGACCTGAGTCAAAAATTCCAATACGCATAAAAATTAGTATTTCCAATTAATACTACAAAATTATACAGTATTTTGGCCAATTTTAAAAGGGCTTTTAAAGCCCTTTTAAAATTGGAATGTATTAATTTGGTGTTGAGGTTGATTGTTTAAACAAATCTGTTGCATTTTCCGGAGCTTCTAAACTGAAAGTTTTGTCAAAATCATAATAAGTGATATCCGTCTTAAATTCAGCATTAAAATTCATTTTATTAATTTTATCAATAAATTCAGTTTGAGTTTCATTTGGCTCTTTTAAACAATTTTTTATGCAGGGAATGTTCGATTCAATTTTTTCTGGGGTTAGCTTGGCTATACCCGGCAAGTACCCTCCAGATTCTGAACCTAAACAAAAAGTTAAACTGAATGTAGGGTAAACCTTAACCCCGTTGGTTGTTTTGGCTTTTCCTTCGGCCGTATACCAGTAAGTGTTGTAGTAATTATTACAATTACCATCGGCTGGCAGTGGTGGTATTGGAAATTCGGGTACGTAACCCGGCTCAAGTCCAATCGCTAAGCCTTGGGTGTTTCCTTCTGGGTATCCCCCCTTATCTTTTTTAAATGCTTCTAAAGCACCCCGAAGTTGGGCAATGTCAGAAAGTCTTTTGGCATCGCGGTTCTTTGAATTTGCGATAGCGGTGGGACCACCTAGATCTTGTAATTTTGTTTTACTTAAATCTGATAAGGTTGGAAAGCTTAAAACAATACGGGCTTTGTTGAGTCTATAGTTAGGAATTTCAAACCAAAGGTCCAATTCTTTTGTTTGAAATTTGCTAAGGAATTTTTTTAAGATAGTATCTTGGTCTTGAGTTAGCTCCAGTTGGGAGTTATTTTGATATCTGTTAATAATTTTAATCGAATCAATAAGAGCTTGGGCAACTGCCTCTGAATTTATTTCGGCTTTGATATGAAATGTGAAACTATCTTTTACTTTTTCAATTCCAATAAATTTGCTATTTTGTAATAATTTAATGTCTGACCAAATTGGCTTGAGCTGATCCCGTATTTCCAATAGGTTGCTATCCATAGTTGTTGAAGTGGTGGAATATTTTTTTGCAAGATTGTTGAATTCAGACAGATTAATTTTTATCCATTTGGTGTTTTCATTTCCTAGCAATGTTTTCAAAAAATCAATATTTTCAATATTAAGATACGCAATTTGATTTAATGTAATTGAATGAATATTAAAATGAGGAGACCGTGCCCCGTCTGAGTAACCAAACTCAGTATTAAAATCCGCAGAAATATTGTTTGCATCGGCGCGATTTATAGCAGATTGACCTTTCATATAAACCGACATTCCTGTGGTGCTAGAGAACTCATTATTATATGTTTTGTCAGAATACGAAAATTCGTATTCAGTTTTGTAAATTTGGCTAGCTTTGGATTTAGAGTAATTAAGCAAAATGTTTAGAGGGTTGGCAAGGACAATCTTAAAGTAGGCAAAAGCCCCACCCCCAAGCAATATTAGGACAATTATGCTCCAAAGCGCTATTTTTTTCCCTAGGTTACTCTGTGAGTAATTAACATTTTGAAAATGTGTTTGGTCTGGTGTGGTTCCGGTTGGTGCAATTGTGGTTGTCTGGGTGTGTTGAGTTGTCCTAATTTGGGATGTTGTTTTAAAGTGGTTTGAATCTGTAGCATTCCCCTGATTGGCTTTTATAGTTTGTGTTTCGGAGAAATTAACTTTATTATCGTTGGCTTTTATGAAGACAAAATGCTCTTCCACCGCGCCGGCCTCCCATCCGACGTTTAGCAGGTTTTGCTTAATCTCAACTTCACTAAGTCCGTGTTTTTGTGCTTGGACAATATAATCTACAATTTCTTGTTCGATCATATATTTAAAAGTTTAATGATTTTTATTTTTTTTGACTCTATAAGATACCAATTTTCAAAGCTGGTACCGTTTAGAAAAATTTGTCTTAAATGAATTTTGTTTCCACTCTTTTCTTCTAGCTTAATAATATGTAAGCCAAATCGACTTGGGATAACTTTATATTCCCCAGTCTGTATGGTAGATACTTGCTCCCGGAGTTCGGGCAATATTTCTGAAATATCCAAGTAGCCCAGATCCCCTTCTATGCTTTTTTCCACCTCTTCTTGCGAATAATTTTTTGCTAATAGCTTGAAATCTTCACCGTTGCTTATTTTTTGAGAAACTTTATTGGCTTGCTCATACAAGATTTTATTGAGTTCCTTTTGAGAATTAAACCAGATTTTTAAAGCATTTAACAGTAGTTCGGGTTTTATTACGGCATTCTTATAGGTGTGTTTGTCAAAATGATAAATCTTTAATAATTCATCAAAACTTTTATCATTTTCCAAATCAGACTTGCTTTCCTGTTCTTTATAGGTGTCGTCAATTTCTTTAGAGCCAACAAATACCCCATTAGCTCTTGCTATTTGGTTAATTTTAGCCTCTTGAATTAAGGTGTTGTAGACCGAGTTCTTGATTGAAGACTCTTTTTGCAGGTTAAAGGCAGGATTTAATACTTCGTTGCTGAGATTATACCTAAATGTAAATTGACTCATTGAAATGGCTTGACCGTTTACAAAAGCCATGGGGAAAGGTAGGGAATTTAAAATCTTATTTTTTGTCGGGGTCAGCGTGCCACTGTAAAGCCAATATAAAAAAATAGCAAGCAAAATAAATAAAACCGCAATAAAACTAAGAGTTATTTTTAAATATTTTTGATTTTTTTTCATAAATTATTCTACGGAAAAAAAGTAATTCCACCATTTTATCATATTGGTATCTTTTTGTTCCGGACTCGTTATGTCGGCATCTTCAACCTTTTCTATATCAAAACTATAAACTGTCTCCCCTTCCTTTTTTAGATTAAGTTGTTCTCTGGCGACTCGTTCCTTAAAGCTGGTTGAGTTCAAATATTGGAGTGATTGGTTGAGTTCATCGTTCTTTTTTTTAAAAGTGTCAGTTTGGGCCACCAGGTTCTGTTTTTGTTTTTCAACTTCTTTTTGGTTCTTCCATTGTTGGTATTTTAAATCTAACATGAATAGAAAGAAGATAAAAAGACCAATAATTACAATTTTTGACGATATTAGTTTTTTATTTAACATAAATTTCAGTCTGTGCTATTTGGCTTTCAAATGAATAGACCAAATAAAATCCTTAACTGTGGATGGGTGCGAGATATTTTTAAATACAATCGGTTCCCGGAGTCCATTTATTTGAGACTCAACCGATCCAGTTTTGGAAAGGTTTGCCCATATGCCTTTACTTGTAAAACTTACATTAAGAATTCTATCTAGTGGGGTTTCCAAAACTTTTTTATTAAACAAGCTAAAGTAATTTATCGCAATTAATCTTTTATTGGTAATTATGTAAACATTCAATAGCCATAAAAGGTATTTATTTAGGGCATACAAAAATATTAAAATTGTCCATAAGAGTAATAGTCGGGAATATTTGTTTGCAAGTTCGTATTTTAGCAAAAAATACCAAGGGGTATATATCAAGGCAAATACTAAAATTACCGGTTTAAAGAGCACAGCTTCTGTTTGTCTGTAAATATTTAGAACTTTCTCATCCAGTAGTAAATCGAACTTAAACATAAGTTAATTGTTTTAAATAAAAGAATAGCCAAATAGGCTTATAATCATACTCAAAATAACAATTATCATAATTATAGCTGTTATTTTGTCTAGAAGTTTTCTATTTTTTATCATACTTATATTTTAACACATTTTTATAAAAGATGTCGGGTTTTAGATTTTTCTTGAATCATAAGCCCAATGTAGGACTGCCTGACGTTGTTTGGTATGGCATTGATAATCTCCTACATGGCAATGTTTCTTAATTTGGGCAATATGCCTTGTTATGGCTTTCCATCTATGAATTTGCCTGTTGTCGTCTTCACTTCTCCTGCCTATATAGTAACGGCAGTACCATTGAAACCATCCACGAGGATCCTGAGGGTGAATCCAGTCCTTTTTTTTCCAAACTTCCAAAGGTTGGGATGCATTCACGCCGAAAAAATTTAAAGTCTGGTCATGATTTTTATCATTATTAATGTCTCCATAAACTATTTTAGCTTTAATAAACCAATCTTTTGGAAATTCTTTATTACAATCCCCCAAATATAAACCTCCAAACACGCCTAGTTTAAGCATATGCTTGGGAGTTAATTCTGGATTGAAATCGGGATGAAAATTTTTTCCTGCCAGTTCAGTTAAAGTATATGTGTAATTTTCTTGTAATGTGTCGCATACTCGAATTTTCTTTTTTCTCATATTGTAACTATAACAAAGTTTTTCGACATATAAAAATTTACGCCACCGAAGTTATATGCCTCGGTGGCGTGTTTGATATTATTTGTTGAGCCTACTCATGATGTCGTCCTCGGTATTCATTTCGTCTGCGAGTTTGGCCAAATGATCGGCTCGTCTTATGAATTCCCAAGCCTGGCTTTGAATAGTCTTGGCCAGCTCGTGGTAGAAAGTTTTGGAATCGATTAGCTCTGCGATCTCCGGCAGGGTGACTTTGCAAATCTCGACTCGCGAATCCAGAAAACACATTGAGTCGAAATCCTCTTTGATTTTCACATGGATCCAATCGCCGGCTCCGGTTAGCCCAACAAACTGGATGCTTGACGGTGTAATCGGCAGTCCATCTATTATTCGCATTTTGGACAACTCAACATCCCACATTTTAAATGGGACAACCTTATTCGCGAGCGACAATTTGGTGTGATTTGTTAGGTTCTCTGTCGTTCCTAGTACTCCGCATTTATACCCCCACGGTCTTTTGTATGTGATGGTATACAAACTTTCGCTAATACTCTCGAATATCTTGAGGATGTCGTCCGTTCTCAGCATTATTAAGCTGAGCCAGGGAATTTTTTGGGAGCCCTGATCTCTTGTGACCCGGATGATAGCGTCTAAAGTGCTTTTTGGTAGGGTCATAGCCCACCTCCTTAGTGTATGATTCTGTAGGATACTTTGGATATTATACTTTAGTCTCGAGTTTTTTTCAAGACTATTTAAAAACTCAACCATTCTATCCCCAGGTGTTGTCGACAAATTTTGTGACAACTGATATTGGGATGGTTGAGTTTTTGAGTAATAGGTTTTTAACTTTTAGCTTGGTGGGGGTTGATTTTATTTTTTAAGTACTGCTAAAAAGGCTTCCTGTGGAATTTCTACTCGCCCTATTTGTTTCATTCTTTTTTTACCTTTTTTTTGTTTATTTAAAAGTTTCATTTTTCTGGTAACGTCGCCCCCATATAAATATCCGGTAACGTCCTTACGGTGGGCACTAATGGTTTCGCGTGCAATAATTTTTCCACCAATAGTTGCTTGAATGGCTATTTCAAATTGGTGCTTTGGAATAAGCTCTTTGAGGCTGGAAACTAATTCTTTACCGTCATTAGCCGCGACAGAGCGGTGCATTATTGCAGAAAGGGCTGGAACTGGTTCGCCGGCAACTAAAATATCCACTTTAACTAAATCCCCTACACGTTCTTCAATATATTCATAGTTAAGGGAAGCATAACCAGAAGAAACGCTTTTTAGCTTATCGTAAAAATCTATAATAATATTGTTAAGTGGCATTTCAAAATGCATGTCCACGCGGGTGTTGCCAAGATATTTTATGTCTTTGCTTACTGCACGGCGTTGGGTGGCAATTTCCATAATTGGACCAATATAATCTTGTGGGGTTAAGACTTCAACTTTCATCCACGGCTCATAAATGTTTTGAATAATACTTGGGTCTGGAAATTCTGCTGGGTTATGCACGTATAAATCTTTACCATTGGTGGTGACAATATGATAAGCAACACTTGGGGCTGTTAGTACTAAGTCTAAATTATATTCTCTCGTAAGGCGTTCTTGCACAATGTCCATATGCAACAAACCTAAAAAACCGGTTCTAAAACCAAATCCGATGCTTGGAATATTTATAGGTTCGAATTCTAAAGCGGCGTCGCTAAGTTTCAACTTGTCCATTGCGTCTCTTAATACTGGGTAATCGTCGCCTGAGACCGGAAAAATAGTGGCGTAAACCATTGGTTTAACATGTTTATAGCCTGGGAGTTGAGCAACATCTGTTTTCCTACCAAATAGGGTTATAGTGTCACCGACACGGGCTTTACTTACGTCTCTTAGTCCAGTAACAATATAGCCGACTTCGCCGGTTTTAATTTCATCGCTTTTTTCTTTTTGCGGATGAAAATAGCCGACTTCTAAACTTTCGGCTTCGGTCTTACTGCCAATCATATAAATTTTTTCGCGGTTCTTTAAATTACCGTCCATAGCACGAACAAAAACCACCACTCCACGGTGTATGTCATAAAGCGAATCAAAAATTAAACCTGTAAAAGGTTTTTCTGTGTCACCCTTTGGAGCCGGCACTCTTTCGATTACGGCTTTTAATATATCTTCTACGCCTTCACCGGTTTTGCCTGATGCATATAGAATTTCGTCATCAGTAAAGCCAAAAGCATCTTTTAATTCCTGCGCGGTCTTTTCACGATCGGAATTTGGCAGGTCTATTTTGTTAACAACCGGGATTAGTTTTAAGTCGTGTTCCAAAGCCAGATAAACGTTGGCTAAAGTTTGAGCTTCGATTCCTTGGGTGGAATCCACCACCAGAATTGCTCCTTCGCAACACGCGAGTGAACGGGAAACTTCATAAGTAAAATCAACGTGACCAGGAGTATCTATTAGATTTAATATGTAAGATTTCTGGTTCAGGGAGTAATTCATTCGGACTGGTTGTAGCTTAATGGTAATTCCACGTTCGCGTTCCAAATCCATTTGGTCTAAGAGTTGTGCTTTCATTTCACGCTTTTCAACAGTGTGTGTAACTTCTAAAAGACGGTCAGCTAGCGTGCTTTTACCGTGGTCAATGTGAGCGATTATACAAAAATTTCGTATATGTTCTAATGTCATAAGCTATATCTTACCGTTTTTTCTGGGTTTTGGAAAGGGTTACTTAAAGCGCTTCGGTAGAATTGGTGTGAGTAAATTTTGTGCCTGAGCCAGTTTAAGGTATGAACTTATGCTTAAGTATGTAGCTGTTGCCAATATCGCTGAGCTTGATAATTGAATAAATAGGCCAAATACTTTGTGCGTATTAATTACAGGTTCTATTATATAAAGCATGCCGTAGCCGACAATACCCATTATAATACTGGATATAATAATTTTGCTTATAGCTGAGGCAAGGTTCTCATCAAAGCTGGAGATAACCCGGGAGTCAGTTGAAGATTCTTTAGAAATTTTTGTTCTGAGAATTGAAAATAATACTCCGGCATTAAAAATACTGGCAATAGAAAAAGCACCTGCTACTCCAGCTACGCCAAACATTTTACCCAAGTATAAAGCTAAGCTGGCGTTAATGACCATGGTAAATACTCCAACCGTTACTGGGATTTTGGTGTTCTGTCTGGCATAAAAGGCTCTGGCAAGGAGCGGGCTTAAACCTTGAGCAAAAAGTGAGAAAGCGAACATGCCTAAAGTGTTAAAGGTGAGAATTGTATCTTCCCAGTTAAATTCTCCGGTGCCAAAAGCTAAGCGCACAATATGGGCTCTGTAAATTAGGAGAGCTATGGACAGTGGAATCATAAAAAATAGTATTTGGATTATACCGTTGGCTAGGTTCTTTGCAAAATTTTCCGTATCTTTCTTAGCGTAGAGTTCTGAAAGTAAGGGAAAAATTGCCACAGCGGTAGAAATAGCAAAGACGCCAAGCGGAACTGCTTGGAGGTTATTGGCCAAGTTGAATACGGAAATGGAGCCGGTGGCTAAAACCGAGCCAACAATTGAACCAATAAGCAGACTAATTTGGGAATTATCAACGCCTAAAATTCTAGGTAAAAATAAAGTCACAATTTTCTTAACAGCCGGGTCTTTTAAATCCATTATTGCCTGCCATGCATAGCCAAAGCGTATAGATTCCGGAATCTGCACCAGTAAATGTAAGATTGCGCCAATAATTACCCCGTAGCCTAAGCCTACAAGTCCATAGCTTGGATATAAGTATAATAAACCGAAAATAATCCCCAGGTTATAAAGGATCGGAGCAAGATTGGCGATAATAAATTTTTTTTGGGAATTTAAAATACTGGAGAAAAGGTTGGATACGGTAAAAATTATTGGCGATAATAAAAATATTCTGGTGAGAGTTACAGTATCTAGAAATTTTTGTCCGTTAAATCCTGGAACTAGTAAGTGGGTAATTGGTTCAGCAAAGAATATTAGTACAAAACAAATTAATGTCATTATGCAAAATGACAAATTTAAAATGGAATTAGCTACACGGTAGGCGCGTGGTTTGTCTGTGATTAATAGCTCGGTAAAAACTGGAATAAAGGCCACGGATAATGTTCCTAATATCAACAAGTTAAAAACTAAATCTGGAATACGAAATGAGGCATAATAGATATCTAGGGTGTCACCTGCTCCAAAATTGCTGGCAAATAAACGATCACGAATTAAACCGACAATTCTGGAAAGTAAAGCAAAAACGCCTACAATCATTGTGGCTTTAAAAACTGAAAAATTTAATTCTAAGGCTTTGAGTTTTTTAATCATTACTTACCTTTTTTCCAAAACTAAACCAAAAAAGTAGTCTTTATCTAATATTATATCAGAATTTAATTCATTTATATTTAGGAGGTTTGGGTCAAAATTTTTCCAAGAGATTTTATACCCAGAAAAGTTTAGACTGTAAGTTAGGTTATAGTTTTGGGTCCCCATTTGTTTTTGTAACATTAAGCTTTGCCTGTCTATACTGCTTAGCTTATATGGAAGTGTGTAGGTTAATTTTACTGTTTTGGTTTCCCCTCCAGCTAACTCTAACCAATTGCCAAAAAAAGTTTTTCCGGACTCCTGACCAATCATTGTTCCCGATACTACATCTTTCATGGAGTACTTTTGTAATTCGTAAACATCGTCGTCAATTTTATATTTTAAATTTTGGGGGTATTCCAAATTTTTAAAGTCAAAACCAATATTACTCAGTAGTTTACTACCTTGAGGAACATAGACTCTTATAAAGCTTAGATTTTTCGTCTTGTCCAGATCTGGTAATTTATTCGTTCTGGTAATAGTCAGCTCGTTTGTTAAAGTTCCGTCGTTATTAATTGTTGAAACTAAATTTAATTTTTGGTCTATATAAAGATCAGTTTTAGTGCCACCGAGGTTACTGCTAATCACTGACAAATAGTCACGGTCACTGGCTTTTACACCCCCAGTCCAATTAAAAGCTTCGAGTTGTGACTGTGATGTCTTGTCTCTTGTATAGATTGCAATATGTTTGCTGTTTAAATTTTTTTGCACTGCCTCAATAGCGCCAGCCCAAGAAGCAGTGTCCAATTCACTAATTTTTTGTAGTAGGATTGGTACTAAATCCGCTAAAATTTGTTTTGGAGCATTGGTCGACAAATCGTTGCTTAGTGTTGTGGTAACTTGTGTTGTTTCTACAAAATTTTCTTGATTTAAAATAATATTATATTTTGGCATTTCAATTGGCCCGGTTATTTTTAGCCAATCTATAATTAGGTTAGGGGTTACTGCTATTATAATGTCTGGGGTTTCACCGCCTTCTTTTTCGTAGAAACTTGAGATTTTTTTGGCAGTTGTTGGAAAATCTGCAAACCAATTGGAATCTCTTAAATACCATTTGTCACTGACATTTAAAACTGGCTGAGGTGGTTGAATAACTTCTTTTAACTGTCCGTCTAAATCATAAATACTACTGACGTTAATATCCGTTATCGACCCGTCCTTAACAGTTAAAGCACCAAATGTCCCCATAAAACCTCCACTTGCTCGAAGTTCATTGTTATTTTCAAAAAGCAGAAGGATTTTTTTGTCTCCTATTAGAATATTTTGTCCAAGACTAAAAAGCTGTTTAAAATTGTTTATGGCCAGGTTGGCAATATTAAGTTTAGCTCTTAAATCTAAGAAAGCTTCTTTGTTTTCGTTGGGTAAGCTATCCGGATTTACTTTATTTACCTGCTCAGAAGCAGAAGTAATTTTATTTTGAATAATTTGAATTAATTCATTTATGTTTTTGAAAGCATCTTTAGTCGAGCTTCCGTCTGAAGATATTCCCGCAGAAGTTAATTTTAGGTAGGAAATATTTTTTTCTAAAAATATAAAATTATTTCCGGCCTCCGAAATTAGCGAGGCGGCTTTGAGTAGACGATCCGCGTCTTTTTTTTGCGGAATAATACTGAGTAGCTTATTTAAAGCTTCCCCGCTGGATTTTATGTCGTTCTCCCCTTTGTTAAATGTCCTATAGGCAAGTATAAAATTATTTTCAGCGTTTGCGAAATCTTGTTCGGACAGAGAATTTTTTGCTTGGTTCAAATATATATTTCCAATAAAAGCTGTATTAATTATTTTATTTTTAATATCTAGTGCTTTCGCCACAAGCCTTAAAGAACCTAAAAAACTAACTCCTACTATGGATATGATCAAAAAAGTGATAAGTGAACTGTTAAATTTTTTTCCAAAAAGTAGCTCTAATCTTTTTGGAAAAGTAAGCCTGGTACGCAAGATATCTGTTTTTAGAGTTTTAAAGCTAGAAGCAACAAATTTAATAATTCCATTACCAACTGAAAAGCAAGTGCTGTAAACAGTTTTTTTGAAAAAATTTAAAATATAAATTACTGCATAACCTGAGTAGTAAAAAATAGCAAA
This sequence comes from uncultured Candidatus Saccharibacteria bacterium, assembly GCA_964348935.1. GTDB lineage: Bacteria > Patescibacteriota > Doudnabacteria > UBA920 > UBA920 > PALSA-1336. The sequence goes on from CAYGEJ010000014.1 coordinate 23,608, forward strand.
AAATATACTTAAGATTTTAGGCCAAAGTGAAATTTGTATTTTATTTATACCCGTAGAAACATTTAAATATTTTCTGTGGTGGGTATAAATTTTAATTTTATTTCTTTTGAACATTTATATAGCTTTGGTTGTTTTGTGGGAATATTTGGATATGTTTAACAAAATTCCTATTGCTCCAAGATTAGCAATAAGCGCCGTGCTACCATAGCTGAAAAATGGCAGAGGAATTCCGGTAAGTGGAAGAAAACTTAGCATAGCCCCGATGTTAATAAAGGCTTGAATTACTATCCATGAGGTAATACCAAATGCCATCATTTTTCCAAACATATCCGGAGCGTTCCTTGCAATCTCGTAACCTTTTAAAGCGAATATTAAAAACAAACTTATCATTAATAATGCTCTAATAAAGCCCAGCTCTTCGGATAGTACGGCAAAAATTGAGTCAGTCATAACTTCCGGTAAGTAGTTGTGTTTTTGCCTGGATAGACCGTATCCAAAACCCCAGATGCTACCTGATCCAATTGCCAGCAAAGCCTGATTAATTTGATAACCAATCCCCATTGGATCCAGTTCAGGGTTAAAAAAAGTAGTTAATCTTTTAACGCGGTAAGGTTCAATTTTTATAATTAAGTATAAACTTAAAAAACCCAAAATTACGCTATAGAAGAAATACTTCCAATTAATTCCCGCTACGAATAACATAAAAAAAGAAGTGAGAAGCAAGACTAGCATTGTACCAAAATCCGGCTGCCAAAGAATTAAGCCTGCAAACAAGCCAATAATGCAGAGTGATGGGAGTAATCCAAAGTAAAAATCATTTATGTCTTCATTTTTTTTGTCTACCCAAGTTGCCAAATAAATTATAATGACAATTTTGGCAAGCTCCGCCGGCTGAAAAAAAATTGGCCCAAAATGAATCCAGCGGGAAGCCCCGCCGGCTGAAAAACCAATCCCGGGAATTTTAACTAAGACTAGTAAAAATAAAGAAGTGAAGATTAGTATTGGTAAATATTTTTGCCAAGTATGGTATTCAATTTTAGACAATACGAACATTGCGATTAATCCAACTAGCGCGCCATAAAACAACTGGTGCAAAATGTAGTATGTGGTATTTCCAAAATTTGAAAATGATGTCACTGTGGAGGCTGAGTATAAAACGGTTAATCCAAAAGTTAGCAGGGCTAACACGATAAACAAAAATGGTTTATTTACTGTTAAATTTTTATTTACCATTTGAGTACTCCTCTTTTAAATTGATTCCCTCTGTCTTTATAATCCTGAAACATATCAAAACTGGCACAGGCAGGACTCAATAATACTACATCCCCTCTTGTGGCTATAGATTTAACTTGGGTCAGTATCTCCGGCATATTTTTTGCACCTTCAAATATTTGACCTTGGAATTCTGTAATTAGATTTTTAATTTTTGTAGTTTCTTCGCCAACTAAAATTACAGCCTTTAAATTATTTTTTTGAATTATAATATTTGCTAGTTCGGAAAAATTTGAATTTTTTGACGACCCGCCAAGTATAAGAATTTCTGGTTCGGTAAAGGAGTTAATGGCAGCAATTGCCGTTTCCGGGGTAGTGGAAAACGAGTCATTATAAAATTTAATACCATTTTTCTCCTCGATAAATTCCAAACGGTGTTCCAGGCCTTTAAAATTTTCTACGGTTTCTTTAATCGTTTCAAAAGTACAACCCGCTAAATAACTAGCCAAAATTGCCGCACTTACGTTTTCTATATTGTGTACGCCACGGAGCTGTAAAGCTGAAGTTTCTAATTCAAAATTTAAACTGGGAATTATAATTTTATCTTTTGCTAAATAACACCCTTCCGGTAATACGGTTTTTCTACTGAAAAAATACTTTTTTCCTATAGAAAAATCTCCAATTAGCCGTGAGTTAGGAAAATCTAAATTGATTACTGCAAAGTCGTTTTTGTTCTGAAATTTAGTAATATTTGACTTCGCCTCAACATATTCAGTTTCTGAAGCATGGTGATCTAGGTGCTCGACGGCGGTCATTAACACAACGGCAATATGAGGGCTAATTTTTAGATCCTGTAATTGGAAACTGGAGAGTTCGTAAACAACTTTGTCATTTGCTTTTAAATCATCCAAAATGTTTAAAGGCTGCTCGTAACCAATATTGCCTGTTAAGTAAACTTGTTTGCCAGCTTGTATTAAGGATTGGGCAATAATAGAAGAGGTTGTGCCTTTGCCTTTTGTGCCGGTTATACCAATAATTTCAGCCGGGCAATTCTCGAAGAAAAAAATAGTCTGGCTGGTAATTTGCAAATTTGGATTGGATTTTTTAACGTCTGTAATCTTAACACCTGGGCTTTTAAAGGCAATGTCAAAACCAGCCAATTCTTTAAGAGTATCTGTGCCAAAAATAAAATTAATTTCCAATTGTTTAATTTTTTTTTGGTCTTCTGGATTCCATAAGCTCCAAGGACGTTGATCAAATAGCACGGGTTTTATGCCGTGCTTGAGTAAATATGAAGTTATGGCCTGTCCTTCAACGCCATACCCTAGAATGGCTACTAATTTATTTTTTAAGTCCTGTATTTGCATTAGGTTTTTCTTAATACATATCCGGGTAGCTGACTGGTGAGTTTCCCATTTGAGACTACCGGTTTGCCATTTACAAAAACATAGTCTATACCTTCACTGAATTGATAAGGGTTTTCGTAGGTTGAGCGATCTTTTACTTTATCGGGGTCGAACAGTACCAAATCGGCAAAGTTATCTATTTTAATTTCACCTCGTTTTTTTAAGCCAATTTTTTTTGCGGGTCCAGATGTAAGTTTCTTTATAGCTTCTTCCAAGGATAATTTACTATTCTCAATAACACTATGGAGAAATTTGGTTGCTGTGCCAAAAGATCTTGGGTGTACTAATCCGCCATTAAAATTAATTGGAAATCCTCCGCCGTCTGTGCCTAAAAAGGAAAGTGGGTGGAATGTGAGTTCGTCTACTTGTTTTGAATCTAAATTTTTTTCAAAAACCATAACTTCAGCTCCCCCATTTTGAATTAGGTGCAGAACTGCTTGTTCACTGGAGCATTCTAAGTTTTTGGCTATTTGACCAATAGTTTTGCCTACATAATTTAAATTATTAGCGGTTGAGGCTATTTTAATT
>CAYGEJ010000015.1:0-26291 GCA_964348935.1 uncultured Candidatus Saccharibacteria bacterium
AATGTTTTCTATTTATGGTATAATTTAAACAACTTAAAATTACAAAAATGCAAAACACAAACCAAATAAAAATTTTAATAATGGAAGACGATGTGGCTATGGCGGAAATTGTTACCCATAAATTACAAAATATGGGATTTGGTGTTAGGCATGCCCCAAATGGATCTATTGGTTTGGAATTAATCCAAAAAGAGTTACCAGATTTGATATTGTTGGATTTGATGATGCCTGAAGTCGATGGTTTTAAGGTTTTGGAGACTATTCGAAATAGTTCAGACGCCAAAGTTGCTAATTTACCGGTTATTGTTTTAAGCAATCTCTGGAGTAATGAAGATATTCTAAAAACTCAGCAATTAAAGGCTAGTGGCTACATGGTTAAAGCCTACTTTACACCGGACGATATTTTAGGTAAAATAAATGAAGTATTAGCTACTAAAAAGTAGTTAAATATCACAATAATTAAGTTTCCTGTATGGTTTGTGGATATCGCGAAGACTTATTTAAGTCGTCGTTCATCTGCGAATCATCTTGAAGCACAAGGATAAAACGAATGGAATCCAAAAAGATTTCTTGCAAAGTTGGCGAGGTTGATTTTGTTTTTGAAACAGGCAAGTTGGCTGGACAGGCTGACGGTGCTGTTTTAGCACGTCTCGGTGATACAGTGGTTTTAGCTACCGCCATGATGAGTAAAGGCGTTCGCAATAACATAGATTATTTTCCACTTTTAGTGGATTACGAAGAAAAGTTATACGCAGCTGGAAAAATTAAAGGTTCCCGCTGGGTTAAACGTGAAGGTCGCGCAACAGACGACGCTATTTTAAAAGGACGTGTCATTGATCGAACTTTAAGACCGATGTTTCCTGAGGGTATGAGAAATGATGTGCAGGTAATTGCCACCATCCTTTCTTACGACGGAGTCAATGAACCGGATATGCTTGCAGTAAATGCTGCTAGTATGGCTTTGGCAGTGTCCAGAATTCCTTACGATGGCCCAATCGCCGGTGTTAGAGTTGGTAAAATTGAAGGTCAATACGTTGTAAATCCAACCAATGAACAGCAGTTAACCTCTACAATGGATTTGATTGTTTGCGGAACCCGTGACCATATTATTATGGTAGAAATGGGTGCTCAGTTGGTTAGTGAACAAGAAATTGTTGAAGGTATTAAATTTGCACAAGCCTACTTGGGAACTTTGGTAGATACTCAAATTGAATTCGCTAAACAAATCAATATTCCTAAAGCAGAGCCAACAATTGTTAAGCCACACGAAACCGTTTATGCCAAAGTAAAAGAGCTTTTGACCTCCGAAAAAATTGAAGCTGCGGTATATGTAAAAGTTAAAGCAGAACGCGATATTAAAGTTGGAAATTTATTGAAAGAAATTACCGAGGCTACGGTTGCTTCGCTAGGTGAGATTACCGGTGTTGATATTGCCAAAGAGACTGCCGGGGCAGCAGATAAGATTTTAAAGAAATATCAGCAAAAGCAAATTTTAGATAATGAACGAAGAGTTGATGGTCGTGCTTTAACTGAAACTCGCTTGATTACTTGTGAGGTTGGAGTATTACCTCGCACTCATGGAAGTGCGTTGTTTACTCGTGGTGAAACTCAAGCTTTGACAATTGTTACTCTGGGTAGTAAAGGTGACGAACAATTATTAGATGGAATGGAAGATCCTGCGGATGGCCGTTCAAAACGCTACATTCATCATTACAATATGCCTGGCTTTAGCGTAGGAGAAGTTGCCCCGCTCAGAGGTGCCGGACGCCGAGAAATCGGTCATGGTATGTTAGCTGAACGTGCTGTGGAAGTTGTGTTACCAGAACAAGCCTCCTTTCCCTATACAATGCGTTTAGTAAGTGAAGTGTTGTCTTCTAACGGTTCCACTTCAATGGCTTCTACTTGTGGCAGTACATTAGCTTTAATGGACGCCGGTGTGCCAATTAAACATATTATTGGTGGTTGTGCTATGGGTTTAGTTATGGATGAGACGAATCCTTCAAACTTTAAAGTGCTGACTGACATTGCAGGGATTGAAGACTTTAATGGTCATATGGATTTTAAAGTTACCGGAAGTGAAGATGGTGTTACTGCTTTGCAGTTAGATATGAAAGTCAAAGGACTTAGCGCTGATATTTTAGAAAAAGCTTTACACCAGGCCAAGCCTGCCAGAACTCATATTATTAGCAAAATGAAAGAAGCTATTTCTACTCCTCGTGCAGATCTTTCACCGTATGCCCCAAGAATTACCAGCTTTAATATTAAGCCTGATAAAATTCGTGAAGTTATAGGTAGTGGTGGCAAAACTATTAATGAAATTATTGCCAACTGTCCAGGTGTAAAAATTGATATTGAAGACGACGGATTAGTTATGGTAACTTCTACCGATGCTGAAAGTTCTAAAAAAGCTGTGGCTTGGATTCAGAATATCGTTAAGGAAGTTGAAGCTGGTGAGATTTATGAAGGTAAAGTTGTTCGTATTATGGATTTCGGTGCTTTTGTGGAAGTCTTACCAGGGAAAGATGGTTTAGTTCATATTTCGCAACTTGCCAACTACCGGGTTAATAAAGTGGAAGATGTTGTAAATATTGGCGATACTTTAAAAGTTCAAGTGAGTGAAATAGATGACCAAGGAAGAATTAACCTAACTCACAAACCTTTTGCTGCTGCAGCAACTCCGGAGCAATTAGCTCAGAGTGGGAATGGTGGATTTGACCGCGGTTCAAGAAGGCCTTCTAGCGGTGGCGGTCACGGAGGATCTAGGCCTCCAAGAAGAAACCACGATAGATAAAATACTAAATCCGTCCCGCCTGAGGCGGGACGGATTTTAACTTTATGGCATATTTTGACATTCTAAAAAAAGATCCTTCTTCCAAAGCCAGAAATGGAAAAATTAATACCGCACATGGTGAAATCCATACGCCGGCGTTTTTGCCAATTGGTACCAAAGGCACGGTTAAGGCGGTAACAAGCGAAGAATTAAAATTTTGGGGAGCGGAAATAATTTTAGCTAATACTTACCATTTATGGCAACGCCCAGGCGATAATTTAATTTACAAAGCCGGTGGGCTACATAAGTTTATGAATTGGAAAGGTCCAATATTTACAGATAGTGGAGGTTTTCAAGTTTATTCCCTGGCAAAAATGCGAAAAGTTGGAGAAGGTGGTGTGGTTTTTCAGTTTGATTTAGATGGGAGAACAGAAATACTTAGTCCAGAAAAAAGTGTGGATATTCAAGCAAATTTAGGAAGTGATATTTGTTTAATTTTAGACGATTTTCCTGGATATCCATTTGAATATGAGCGCAGTAAAGAATCCATTGCATTAACCAAGCGCTGGGCGGAACGAGCTGTAAGGGAATTTCAAAAAATAATTATCGACGGCGATCCAATTAATCCTGGGCAAAAATTGTGGGGTATTGTTCAGGGGGCGAGCTTTCCAGACTTGCGCAAGCAGTCTGCGGAAGATATGGTGTCTTTGGGTTTCGAAGCTTTTTCTATTGGTGGCGTTGCTGTAGGGGAGCCTCACAGCGAAATGATGTTAGCAGTAGAAGCGGTTATTCCAAACTTACCAGAAACTTCACCCAAGCATTTACTAGGTGTTGGTACGCCTTACGACATAGTTCAAGCTGTTAGTAGAGGGTGTGATACTTTTGATTGTGTTATACCAACTCGTGAAGCAAGGCATGGAAGACTTTATGTTTCCAATGGTGAAGGTTACAGTACCATGGATATAAAATTAGAAAAGTATAAAGAAGATTTTACTACAATTGATCCAACTTGTGATTGTTATTTATGTCTTAACCATACAAAGTCTTACTTAAGACATATTTTTGCATCTGGTGAGCCACTGGCAACTCGTTTGGCAACTATGCATAATTTAAAATACTATTTAAATTTTATGAAAAAAATTCGTACCGCCATTGAGTACGACTACTTTGACGAAATGTTAAAGAATTTTAAAGAAGTAAAAGAATAAGTAGCAAGAATTAAGAGACTTTGTTATAATATTTTTATGGAAAATAATGAATTAATGGAGAAAATAGTTAGTTTGTGTAAACGCAGGGGTTTTGTATTTCCTGGTAGTGAAATTTATGGCGGGCTTGCTAATTCTTGGGACTACGGTCCTTTGGGTGTGGAGTTAAAAAACAATATTCGTGATTGGTGGTGGAAACGTTTTGTACAAAACCGTGGAGATATGGTGGGTTTAGATGCAGCAATAATTATGAACCCAAAAGTTTGGGAAGCTAGTGGTCATGTTGGTGGTTTTAACGACGTTTTAATAGACTGTAAAAACTGCAAAGCAAGGCATCGTGCAGACCACTTAGTAGAAAATGCATTTCCAGAGATTCATGCAGACGGTAAAACTCCAGAAGAATTAACAGCTATTATTGAAGAGAAAAAAATTCCTTGCCCAAATTGTAAAAAGCACGCTTGGACTCCTGCAAAAAAGTTTAACTTACTATTTCAAACTTCTATTGGAGCTGTAGAGGGAGATAAATCTACAGTTTACTTACGTGGGGAAATTGCCCAAGCCATGTTTGTAAATTTTAAAAATGTGCTAGACACCATGCGCAAGCGTTTGCCTTTTGGTATTGCTAGTGTTGGTAAAGCATTTCGAAATGAAATTACTCCGGGGAATTTTATTTTTAGAACTTTAGAGTTTGATTTAATGGAGTTTGAGTATTTTGTTAAAGAGTCAGATTGGGAAAAGCATTTTGAATATTGGTTAGAAGAGCAAAAATCCTGGCTTACCGAAATGGGTTTTGACAATAGTCATTACAGACTTAGAGAGCATGCTCCTGAAGAATTAGCGCACTACTCTAAAAAAACTGTGGATATAGAATATAATACTCCTTTTGGATGGAAGGAAATGTTTGGGCTTGCTTATCGTACCAACTTTGACCTTAAAAATCATACAGAAAAATCCGGAACCAATTTAGAATATACAGACCCGGAAACTAACGAAAAGTTTATTCCTCATGTTATAGAGCCAACTTTCGGGCTTACTAGACTTATGTTAATGGTATTGCTTGAAAGTTATCGTGAAGAGGGTGAAGGGGATACTAAACGAGTATATTTAAAGCTTCCTGCAAAACTCGCTCCTTATAAGGTAGCGGTGTTTCCATTACTAAAAAATAAACCAGAACTTGTAGAAAAGGCCCAAGGGATTTATAAAGAATTACAAAAGCATTTTACAGTGGCTTGGGACGAAAGAGGCAACGTGGGTAAACGTTACTATGCGCAAGACGAAATTGGAACACCTTTTTGTATTACAGTAGATTTTGACAGTTTGGAAAATGGAACAGTAACAGTTCGCAGTCGTGATACCAAAGAACAGCCAAGAATAAAAATTGAAGAGTTAACAAAATATATAAATAATCAAATTTATGGAACATAGTGAAGATGAAGCAATTTTAATTGCTAGGATAGATTTTTTAATAGAAAAAGCAAGCCTGCTACATAAGCTGGTTAAAAAAATGGATGCGAATTCCAATCCTTTGTACAAGCAATTGGCAGATTTTACAAGTGATGTTCTAGCATTTGAAGAAAACCCGGATTTAAAATTAGAACAGGATATGCTTGCTGAAGTTTTACCTACCTTAGAAGAAAGATATAAAAATTTACCTGAGCAATATAAATAAATATGGCCAGTAAAAGGATTGCCGAATTACAATCCAAAATTATAAACCCAATACTCATAAAGAAAAAAGAAAACCTGTTTTATTTAACAGGTCGTTCTTTTAATAACCATGCCGAAGAGTTTTTATTAATTACAAAAAATAATTTGGTAGGTTTTGGTGGGGGCTTGGAAAAAATTACTTGGGTAAAAAAGGTAGACAGGCTTAAAAATATTGGAAAGTATTTAGGTAATTTTAAAAAGTTAGATATTGAATATGGTTTTACTTATGGAGAAGGGGAATATATTAAATATAAGATTAAAGCTTTAGGATTTAAGATTGAAGTAAGGCCAGAAAAAAGCGCGGTGGATATTGCAAGGCAAATAAAAGAACCTGGTGAAATTGCACTGGTTAAAAAAAGTATGCAAATTGTGGAGAAGGTTTTTGAGTTGGTGAAGAAGGAGGTAAAAAAGTCTGGGATGACAGAAATTAAGTTGGCAAAGTTTATTGAGTCTACTGGACTTAAGTTAGGTGCAGAAGATGTTTCCTTTCCTGCAATTGTAGCAAGTGGTGCTAACGCAGCTATTCCACATCATGTTCCATCTGCCAAGCAACTAAAATCGGGTGAAAGTATAATTATAGATTTTGGTTTTAAATATCAAAATTATTGTAGTGATTTTACTCGTACAGTATTTTTAAAAACAGTTCCTAAGCGATTGGTGGATGCATATAATCAAGTTGAAAAGGCATACAACCAAAGTATGGAATTTATTAACTCCCCCGACCCCTCTTTAGAAAAGAGGGGGGCAACTGCAGTCTCCTCCCATTTGCAAAAGGGGAGGTGGGGAGGGGTTAATGGCAACGACGTTTACCAAAAAGCTGTAGAAGTTCTAGCTGAAAAAAAGTTAGACAAATATTTTATTCATTCTCTTGGCCATGGTACTGGATTGGAAATTCACGAGCTTCCTAACCTTTCTCCAGAATCTAAAGATGTTTTAGAAAATAATATGGTCTTTAGTATTGAGCCGGGAGTGTATATTCCAAAAGTTGGTGGTATTCGTATAGAAGATTTGGTATATTTAGAACAGGGCAAAGTAAAAAAGTTTATTAATGTTTCTACAAAATTAGAAGATAATATTTTATAAAGGAAAATTTATATGTCAATAAATAGAGGAGGGGAATACTCAAGTCCAGAAAGTTTTAAAGAAACTAGACAAAAGCTTTATGATCAGTTTTTAGAATTAGGTTCAGTAACTCAAACAAAATGGGAACAAATTTCTAGTTTAGAACAAGTAACAGATTTTGCAGACCTATATGAAAAATGGGCAGATTTATTCACAAAAATTAGTTTAAAATTTGAAGATGATACAAGTTCCTTTGAAGAGTTAGCCGAACTTTATAAAGAATTTGTAAATGAAACAAATAATTTTTCAATGATGTTACCAGATGGTTCTAGCGAGATGAATGATAATATAATTAATTAAATTATGAAATTTACAAAAAAAATATTAAAAAATGGGTTAACAGTTATTGAGGTGCCTAGCTCAGACGCAGAAAGTGTGGTGGTGGATTTTTTTGTTAAAACTGGAAGTAGGAGTGAAACATCTAAAGAAAATGGGATCTCTCATTTTTTGGAGCATTTTTTATTTAAGGGCACAAAAAAATATCCAACCGCACTCGCTATATCCTCTTTAATAGACAGTATTGGTGGGGAAATGAATGCAAATACTGGAAAAGAACATACACAATATTATATTAAAGCTGCCAGTAAGCATTTGCCTTTAATTTTTGAAGTGCTGACAGATATGGTACAAAACCCGCTATTGGATAGTGCTGAACTTGAGCGTGAAAAAGGGGTAATTGTGGAAGAAATAAATATGTACAAAGATACACCAATGTATGAAATTGAAAATATATTGGAAAGTTCTATGTGGCCAAAGGACACACTGGGTCGAGATATAGCAGGAACAAAAGAAACTGTTACTAAGTTTACAAGAGAAATGTTTTTAGATTATATTAATCGCCATTATCAAACCCCAAACATGATACTTGGTGTATCGGGTAAGTATAGTCAAAAAACTTTGAATGATCTTATTACTAAACACTGGATTAAATATCCACGTAAGAGATATTTTGGTTGGGAGAAGGTTACCGATAAACAGGGATCTTACAGGCTAAAAGTTCAATATAAAGAAACCGAACAGGCACATTTAGTTTTTGGGTTTAAAGGTTTTGCTTATGGTGACAAAAGAAATTCTGCTCAGTCTGTACTTTCTGCAATTTTAGGTGGTGGAATGAGTAGTAGACTTTTTACGGAAGTTCGTGAAAAGAGAGGACTTGCTTATTATGTCCGTGCTTCTGGTGGCGCCTACCAAGACACTGGAGTTTTTAATGTTGGTGCTGGTGTACAAATTATTAAAATAGAAGAAGCTATAGAAGTTATTTTAAAAGAACTTGCTAGAATTAAAACTGAAAAAGTAGAATTGGCCGAACTTACCAAAGCCAAAGATTATATTAAAGGTAGAAGTATTTTGGCTTTGGAAGACAATCAAGTTCGTTTGGATTGGTTTTTGGAAGCTTGTGCATTTAAACCAAAAATTTTAATACCAGAAGAAGTGTTTAAAAAAATAGATGCAGTTACTGCAGAAGATATTCAAAAAGTTGCCAAAGATTTATTTCAAAAAAATAAAATGACTTTGGCTATAATTGGCCCTTATAAGGGCGAAGATAAATTTAAAAAGTTATTAAATGTTTAAAATCGGTTGTCATGTGAGTGCGGCAGGAGGGGTTTGGAATGCGCCTAAGAACGCATCGGTTTTGGAGTGCGAAACTTTCCAAATTTTTACTCGCCCCCCAATGGGTGGTCCGGCGCCTAAAATAGATGCAGAGGCAGTAGAAAAATTTAAATCTGAATTAACAAAATATAAACTAAATGATTTTGTAGTTCATGCTCCATATATTGTAAATTTTGGTTCAGGTAAAAAGCCTACTTTTCACGGTTCTATTTCAATAGTTTCCGACGAACTTAAACGCGCAAATAGTTTGGGTGCAAAATACGTGATGACACATTTAGGAAGCTTTAAAGATCTTGGTCAAGTTGATGGAATGATTCAGGCTAAGGCGGGTTTGAAAGAAGTTTTGGAGAAATATGAAGGAAATACAGAATTTTTGCTGGAAATAGCCGCTGGGGCTGGAGAAGTTATTGGTGATACTTTTGAAGAGCTAGCGGAATTAATGGAGAAACTGGTTAAGTTTAAAACTTTTGGCGGGATTTGTTTCGACACGCAACACGCCTTTTCTTCCGGGTATGATATTCGCGATAAAGTGTCTGTTGCAAATACCTTTAAGCAGTTCGACAAAGTTATCGGTCTTAAATGGTTAAAAATGAGTCATATTAATGACTCCAAGGTTGATTTTGGAGGTAGAAAAGACAGGCACGAACATATTGGGGATGGCAAAATAGGTGAGGTTGGGTTTAAGTCTATGATTGAGCTCTTAAATTCTAAATTCAATATTCTAGATTCAAGTCCCTTCCCCTTGATTTTAGAAACCGAGCATGATAAAGTGGAAGCAGATATAAAAATTTTAAAAAATTTAAGAGACAAAATATGAGCAACGTCGAATCTGGAATTAATCCAGTTGAGGGTTTGTCAGAGATTGGTAAGAATTTAGAAACTGTAATAAATAATTTACCCCAAGATGCCTTGTTAAAGGTTAAAGGGGTTTTTGAAACAGTTAAAGAATTTGCAAAGGGAGATAAATAATTACTATGAATGAGAAAATAAATCTTTTACAAATTATTGAAGTTATTGAAGGGTCGGAATTAGATTCGACAATTAAAGAAATATTAATTCGAGATTTAAAAAGTGAGGGTTTAACAGAATTTTTGCGAGAGCAAATTATTGCTTATTGTGACAAAGCGATTAATTTGATAGACGAACGACTAGATGATAAAAAAATATAGTAATATTAAATCCAGCTTAATAGCTGGATTTTTTAAATAAATTAAGGTAAAATTAGTGTATGAAATTTGACGATTTAGAATCATCAACCCAAGTTATATTAAAAATAATCTTAGCCGGATTAATTTTAATATTTTTGTGGGTTATTAGAGATATTATAGTCATATTAATTTTGGCCTTTATTTTAGCCGCTGCCATGGATCCTATGGTAGATTATTTTAATACTAAACGTATTCCAAGAGCGGTTAGCGTTTTGACAGTTTATGTAGCCGTAATTGGTTTGGCTACTGTGGTGGTATATTTATTGGTTCCTCCTGTAATTGAACAGTTTAAAGTTTTACAGAATAATTGGCCTGAATATTCAGCTGTGCTTCAACAGAAGTTGGGCTCATCTTGGTTTGGTAGTATAGATATTTCTAATCTCTTTAATGGATTGATTACTGATAATGGGGAGACAAGCGTAGTCAGTAGAACTTTTGGGGTTTTTAACGGGATACTTGGTTTTCTGACTGTCTTGGTTATTTCATTTTATTTAGTCGCGGAAGAAAAGGGGATGAAGGAGTTCATCTCCGCCTTAATACCATCCCAGCACCAAGCCTTTACCGTAGAATTGTTGGAAAAAATTCAAACTAAAATGGGACTTTGGATTTTAGGTCAGCTAATCCTAAGTATCTCCATTTTTGTGTTAACCTGGATCGGGTTGTCTTTGCTTGGGGTAAAATACGCTCTATTTTTGGCTCTCCTCGCCGGGTTGCTAGAAGTAGTGCCTTATATCGGTCCGTTTCTTTCCGCTATCCCGGGTGTATTTTTTGCCTTTATACAAAATCCAACTCTCGCACTTGTTGTGGCTATCTTATACTTGGTAATTCAAAAAACCGAAGGATATGTATTGGTGCCGAAGATTATGGAAAAAACCGTTGGTACTTCACCATTGGTAGTACTGGTAGCGTTGTTAATTGGGTTTAAACTTGCAGGTGTGGTCGGACTATTAGTAGCGGTTCCGCTAGCTAGTGCAATTACAGTTGTGGTTAATGAGTTCTTATCTGCTAAGTCTGCCTAAAGTTGTTAAAAGTTCAATAAAACGCTATAATATAAGGGCTTTATCAGCCTTTTTTAATTTATGAAAAATAATAAATTTTATATTACAACTACGCTTCCTTATGTAAATTCTAATCCTCATTTAGGGTTTGCTTTGGAAATGGTGCAGGCGGATATAATTACTCGCTACCATAAAAATATTTTGGGACAAGAAGTGTTTTTTAATACTGGCACGGACGAACATGGTTTAAAAATTCAAAGAAAAGCAGAAGCCGAGGGAAAAGATACTCAAGCATACGTAAACGAATTTGCCGACAAGTTTAAAAATTTACTGCCGACACTTGGAGTATTACCGGAAGTTCATTTTATCCGTACAACAGATGAGTATCATAAAAAGGCAGCGCAGGAATTTTGGAAGTTATGTGCACAAAATATGGGACCTGAAGGAGCCGACATTTACAAAAAGAATTATAAAGTTAAATATTGCGTAGGCTGTGAATTGGAAAAAACAGAAAGTGATTTAGATGTAAACGGAAAATGTTTAGTGCATCCACATTTGGAAATAGAGCTTATTGAAGAAGAAAACTATTTTTTTCGCTGGTCCAGATACCAAAAACCGTTGCTCGAGATGTACGAAAAGTATCCGGATTTTGTAGTGCCAGACTTTCGTTTTAATGAAATAAAGCAATTTGTAGAATCGGGATTACAAGATTTTAGTATTTCTAGGCTAAAAGAAAAAATGTCTTGGGGTGTTCCTGTTCCAGGGGACGACAAGCATGTTATGTATGTTTGGTTTGATGCATTAATTAATTATGTGTCAACATTGGGGTGGGGAGTAGATAAGCAAATAAGCCAATCAGCAAATCAGTTTCAGGTATTTTGGGGAACAAAAGAAAACCCTAATGCAATTCAAATTGCTGGGAAGGATAACTTACGTCAGCAGTCGGCTATGTGGCAAGCAATGCTTATGTCCGCAAGACTTCCTAATTCTAAGCAAATATTAATACACGGATTTATAAATAGTGGTGGGCAAAAAATGTCCAAGTCTTTAGGTAATGTTGCCGACCCCTATGGAATATTAGCAAAGTTAGAAGAAAAAGGTTTAACTCAAGAACAAGCGCAAGAAGCTTTAAGATACTATTTAGCTCGTGAAATTTCTACATTTGAAGATGGTGACTACACTTGGGAACGTTTTGTAGAAACTTATAATGCTGGGCTAGCAAACGGAATTGGAAATTTAACTTCTCGTATTTTGAAAATGGCTGTGAATGCAGGAATTATGAATTACGAATCTGGAATTAGGAATGAAGTAAATAAATTACTTGATAAGTATGAAATACAAAAGGCGAGTGATGAAATTTGGAAAATGATTCAAGGTTGTGACGAATATATTCAAAAAACTGAACCATTTAAAAAAATAAAAGTGGACGAAGCTGGTGCCGAGAAAGATATTGAATATTTATTAGATCAGCTAAATGCTATTGCTTTAACCCTTACACCATTTTTACCAGTGACTTCTGAAAAAATATTAAATTCTTTAAAAGAAATAAACTTAGAAAATATTCCAAGGTTATTTCCAAGGATTGAAGTTTAATGAATTTAGAAAAACAAAATATAAGCACAGAAGAAGCATTAGCTGAAGTAAATTACTGTTTAACAAGTATTGGACAAATGGGAGCAAATGATTCAGAAGTTTCAGAGCTGACTACTTTACTCAAAGAATTAGAAAGTAATACTGTGTCGCCGCAAGAAGCAAAAAATAGAGCTTATAAAATACTGAATAGAAAAATGGATTATCATTAATCTAGACGTATGACTTTCCCAAAAAGAAATAAGTTAGCAGGTGGAGAATTTACTCAGGTGGAATTCTCAAACGATAAGTTGCTAGTTCAAAAAAATGAAACGCCTGCAATAATAAATAAATCTAATAGGGAAGCTTTTTTAAAGTTGGTTCAAAATCTTCACGAAGCAGGAGAAAAACAAGATATTGATGGATTGCAAATTGAGGTTCTTAAAAAAACAACTGGAGATAATAGTAGAGTTTATTACAAAATGACTTATAAAGGTAAGGATTATTTTGTAAAAAAAACAGCCAGTAAAGATTTGGATACTTTTGGAGGTGGTGCGACAGAGGTTATTTTAATGAGCCAGGCAAAGCAAGTCCTTACCGGACAAGAAAAGGTTAAAGTCGCTAGTTATGAACTTGGTTATCAGGATAATTATAATGCTTATTTAGTTTCTGACTACGATAGTAATTTATCTATAAATTTAAAACAATATCTATTATCAAATCCAATAAATAAAAATGATTTATTAAATAGGATTAAAAAAATTAAGGAAGTTTTAATACCATATTTCCACGATGTAAAAGATTATAATATGGCCTATGATCAAGAAGCCGATACAATTATAGTTTTTGATTTATCACTTAGAGATAATAATAAAGTTGATGATGAAAAGATTTTTGTAGATTAAATATGTTTATAGACACCCACGCACATGTAAATTTTAAGGCTTATAAGGAAGACGCAGGGCCTACTATACAAAATGCACTAGATGCAGGTGTTTTGGTTGTGAATGTTGGAACGCATTTAAGCACTTCAAAGGAAGCAGTGGAGACAGCTGAAAAATATGAAAATGGAGTTTATGCAGTGGTGGGTATACACCCTGTTCATACTTACTCACAAAATTTACAGGAAGAAGAAACGCAGTTTAAAACTCGTGCAGAAAAGTTTGACTATGAAGTGTATCGTAAACTTGCAGATAATCCAAAAGTTTTGGGTATTGGGGAGTGTGGGTTGGATTACTTCCGTTTGCCAACCGAAGCGAATATCGAATCTGGAATATTGAATATAGAACAAATAAAACAAATTCAAAAGGAAGCATTTATTGCACAGCTTAGATTGGCGAAGGAATTAAATAAAACTTTGGTTATACATTCTCGTTCCAGTAAGGGAACGGACGATGCTTGTTTGGATATACTGGAAATTCTAAAATTTGAATTCCTCCCAACCTCCTCTTTAGAAAAAGAGGAGGAGTCTGCAGTTTCCCCCTCTTTGCAAAAGAGGGGACAGGGGGAGTTAAGGTTTGTTCTTCACTCCTACACCGGTTCACCAGAGGTGGCTAAAATGTTTGTGGACTTAGGAGCTTACTTGTCCTTTAATGGTATAATTACTTTTGATAAAACTGGTAACCAAGAAGCTGTATTAAAGTTGGTTCCAAAGGACAAGATAGTCCTAGAAACAGATTGTCCTTTTTTAACGCCAGTACCAAACAGAGGTAAAAGAAACGAACCATTATTTGTAAAATATGTTGCCGAGCATGTTGCAAAGGTGCTTGATCTAACCACAGCTGAAGTAGAAGAGCTTACAACAAATAATGCTAAGAGGTTATATAATTTATGATTAATTACAATCACAAAAAAATAGAAGCTAAGTGGCAAAAGTTTTGGGCAACTAAAAAAACTTTTGCTTCTAAGGATTTTAGCAAAAAACCAAAGAAATTTATTTTGGTTGAATTTCCGTATCCTTCCGGCGCGGGTTTGCATATGGGGCATTTAAGACCTTATGTTGCCGCAGATGCTTATTCTAGGTATAACCGCTTAAAGGGTAATGAAGTTTTGTTTCCGATGGGTTGGGATGCCTTTGGTCTGCCTGCTGAAAATTATGCATTAAAAATGGGTGTGCATCCAAGCAAAACAACTGCTAATAATGTTAAGAATGCAAAAAGACAACTTCAAAGTTGGGGTTTGAGTTTTGATTGGTCACGCGAAATAAATACTACAGACCCAAGTTATTACAAATGGACGCAGTGGTTGTTTTTACAATTTTACAAAAAGGGTTTAGCATACGAAGCTACTGGAGTAATAAACTGGTGCCCAAAAGATAAGACTGGGCTTGCAAATGAAGAAGTTATAGACGGAAAGTGTGAACGCTGTGGTACTGTGGTAGAGAAAAAAGAACTGCGTCAGTGGTATTTAAAAATTACTGAGTATGCAGAAAAATTATTGGAAGGTTTAAAAACTTTGCCAGAGTGGCCAGAGCCTGTAAAACTTCAACAAGAAAATTGGATAGGAAAAAAGACAGGAATAAATATTAAATATGAATTAGATAGCAAGGCTAATTTTGTTTTGCTTCATGGTTTTAAAGGGACTAGTGACGGAGTATTTTTCCCATGGTTAAAAAGCGAATTGGAAAAACGTGGTTTTAAAGTTCAGGCACCAAATTTACCAAACCCGGAGAACCCAACAGAGGAAGGACAAGTAAATTTTGTTTTAAATAATTGTGAGATTGATGAGAATACAATTATTTTTGGCCATAGTTTAGGTTGTGTCGTGGCAATGAAGGTGGTGGAAAAATTACCACATAAAATTAAAGGTTTGGTTTTGGCAGGTGGTTTTTCGACCCCAGAGTTTAAAGATAAAGAACGCCCTTTCCATAATACTTTTAACTGGGATTTTAAATATGAAAAAATTAAAAGCCAAACATCATTTATTAAAATTTTAAGTGACCCAACAGATACCGCAGTAAGAGTTGAGCAAGGTGAAAGATTAAAACAAAATTTAGGTGGTTTATTATGGAAAAAAAATGGAGAGTTGCCACATTATACTGCTTTGCAGGAACCAGTTATTTTAGATGCGCTTTGTCCAACTGTGGTGTGCTTTACCACTAGACCAGACACAAATTTTGGTGCTACTTTTGTGGTTCTGGGACCAGAGCATGAATTGTTGAAAGACAGAAATATATTAAATATAAATGAAAAAGTTTGGTCTGAAATAGAGAAATACAAAGAAAAATCTGCTTCTGAGGCTGACCAAGACAGAACTGCAGAGAATAGAATAAAGACAGGAGTCTTTACAGGTTTATATTGTGTAAATACTTTAAATAATTCTAAAATGCCTCTTTATGTTGCAGACTATGTTTTAGGAAACGTTGGTACCGGAGCGGTTGTTGGAGTGCCAGGGCATGACAAACGTGATTTTGAATTTGCAAAAGTTTTTAATATTCCAGTTGTAAGAGTTGTGCAAAAAGATGAGAAAGATACTGGATTAATTACCAGTATAGACCAAGTACAAGAAGAGGAAGGTAAGATGGTAAACTCTGGCTTTTTAGACGGACTAGATATTCACGAAGCAACGGTGAAGATAATGGATTATATGGAAAGCCAAGGGTATGGGAAGAGAGTTGTTAATTACAAGCTTCGTGATTGGGTATTTAGTAGACAAAGATACTGGGGTGAACCAATTCCACTTGTACACTGTGAGGACTGTGGAATTGTACCAGTACCAGAAAAAGAATTACCAGTTAAATTACCTAATGTAAAAAAATACGAACCTACTGGAACGGGGGAATCTCCACTGGCAGATATTTTAAAATGGGTAAAAACCAAATGTCCAAAGTGTAAAAAAACTGCTTGGAGAGAAACAAACACCATGCCACAATGGGCAGGAAGTTCTTGGTATTGGCTTAGGTACACAGATCCAAAAAATAAAAAACAATTCGCTTCTATAAAAAACCAAAAATACTGGACACCGGTAGATGTTTATTTTGGTGGCATGGAACACACAACTCTGCATTTGCTTTATTCTAGATTTTGGAATTTATTTTTACAAGACCAAGGTTTGGTTACAGAAAACGAACCTTATAAGCGAAGACAACCGCATGGAATAATTTTAGGTCCAGACGGGGAAAAAATGAGCAAGAGTAGAGGAAATGTTGTTAACCCAGATACCATAGTAAATTCTCATGGGGCAGATACTTTAAGAATGTACGAAATGTTCCTAGGGCCTCACGAGGCAACTGTAAGTTGGAACGAACAAGGTCATGTTGGTGTAAAAAGATTTTTAGACCGAATTTGGAATTGGGTACACGAAATAGCAGAGGCACCACATCAGAAAAAAACAGCAAACAGTAAAAAGCAGACTGTTAAAATTAGTGATACTCCAAAAGTAGAAAAGGCTTTGCATAAATTAATAAAAAAGATTACTGAAGATTTAGAAACTTTTCATTTTAATACTTGCATTTCCGCATTTATGGAATTTCATAATGAAATTAAAGATGAATTTATTACACTAGAATCTGTTAAAACATTTTTAATTTTGTTGTATCCTTTTGCTCCGCATATTTCTGAAGAATTGGGGCAGTTGTTAAATAAATCAACAAAACAAAAATCTCTGCAATTAGAAAAGTGGCCAAAGTTTGACCCGAGTTTAATTGTTGATAAAACAGTAGAAGTAATTGTGCAAATTAATGGTCGTGTGAAAGGAAAGCTGACGGTGAATTTTGGTAGTAGTCAGGAAACAGTACAGGCCGAGACGGTTAAACTAGAAGTGGTTAAGCAGGCTTTGTTGAACGAAACAATAAAACGTGCTGTGTTTGTACCAAACAGACTTATCAATTTAGTAATTTAAATTTAATGATTGTAATCGATTACAACAAAAAGCATCATAAAAAAATTATAGATGCTTGTGTATTAGCTTTAAAAAAAGGGAAGGTTCTTGCTTTTCCAACCGATACAAGTTATGGTTTGGCAGTCGATATTTCAAATTTAAAAGCTATTAGGCGGTTATATAAGGTTAAAGGGAGAGATTCTAAAAAACCGAGTTCTATAGTCGTGCCTTCCGTGGAGTATGTAAAAAAAATAACTGAATGGAATAAAATTTCTCAAGATTTGGCAAAAAAGTTCTGGCCCGGTGCGTTGACCATTGTTGCAAAGTTAAAAGCCAAAAGCGGTAAGCTACAGGTTATTTCTGCAAACACTGGATTTTTAGGATTGAGAATACCAAAAAACAATATTGCTTTAGACCTGGTTAAGGGTCTTGCCGGTTCAATTACCGCTACTAGTGCTAATGTAGCGGGTAGACCTGACTGTTATTCCGTTGAAGAAATAATTGGGCAGTACAAAAATAATAAGTTAAAACCAGATATAATTATAAATGCCGGAAAGTTAAAAAAAATAAAGCCTTCCACAATTGTAAAAGTTGTGAGTAACGAGGCTGAGGTTATTCGCCAGGGTTTAGTAAATGTTTCTGCAGTAATAAAAAAATTAAAATCAAAAAATAAAATCACATAAATGTTTTTAAATTTTCACCTCCCGCAGTATTTTACCAAAAATGTCAGACAGGAAATCGGTGAGCTTTATGCCTCTTCCGCGATTTCTAATTTTGCTCTTTCGGTCATAGGATTATTTGAGCCGATATTTTTATATGTGGTTTTAGGATACAGTATTCCCAAGATTTTACTATTTACCGCAGTGGTCTATGCGGTCTATATTGTTGTTATTCCTTTCGGCGGAAAGTTTGCTAGCGCATATGGATATAGACACTGTATGGCTTTAAGCGTGCCATTTCAGATATTTTATTGGCTGGCGCTACTTGCTTCTATTAATTACCCAAACGCTGCATTTTTAGCTGCGGTAATTTACGGGTTACAAAAGTCTTTTTATTGGCCAGGATTTCATTCCGTTATTGCCCGATATGCCCAGACCGAGCAGGTGGGTAGGGAATTTGGCGCAGCTTATGCTATAAATAGTATGGCACAAATTGGCGGACCGTTAATTGGCGGAATTGTCTCACAGTATTTTGGTTTGCCATTTGCCTTTCTGTTTGCCTCAATTATTTATTGTGCTAGTGCAATTCCATTATTAATGGCTTCAGAAATTTTTATTCCAAAGCTGTATTCATTTAAAGATACTCTTCAACTTTATAAAGAATACCCAAAAAAATTTCTGGGTTATATTGGCTTTGGCGAGGAGTTAATATTTTTAACAATTTGGCCAATTTTTATTTATCTCGTCGTTCATGATTATAAAGACACCGGAATGCTTGCAGCGGCTGGGAGTTTGGTAGCAGGATTTTTAGCGCTATTTCTTGGTAAGATTTCTGATAAGTACACAAAGCACGTACTGGTAAAAATTGGAGCATTTTTTACAACAATAAATTGGCTAGGCAGAATATTTGTTGGAAATTTTATTTCTGCTTTTGCCTCGGATTCAATAGGTAAGGCGAGTAAGGAAACCTGGTTTATACCACTTTCAACTTTAACTTATATTCGAGCGGAAAAAACACATGTTATCCCGTATATTGTATTTTTTGAACAGTCGCTTTCTATTGGCAAGCTGTCAGTAGCTCTTCTGGGAGCTTTGCTGTTTAGTCTTACCGGTAGCTTTATGATACTATTTATAATAGGTGCAATATATAGTTTATTATATATGCTTATATAGGTACTAGATAATAAGTTTTAGATAATTAGATAAACAATATGAATAAAACTAAGTTACAAATTAAATATCAAAATTTGAATATCTAAATTCTTTGTTTTTGCTAATTACTAGTAACTAATCACTAACCATTACTATTATGAACTACAAACAAATTGAACAAGCAGATAAGGATATATTTAATATTATTAAGGCGGAAGAGCAAAGACAAAAAGAAGGGATAGAGCTTATTGCTTCGGAAAATTATGTTACTCCTGCAGTGCTTGAAGCAATGGGCTCGATCTTAACTAATAAATATTCTGAAGGTTACCCTGGGAAGCGTTATTATGGTGGAAACGAAATTATAGACCAAGCAGAAACTTTAGCAATAAACAGAGCTAAAGAATTATTTGGTGCTGAGCATGTTAACGTTCAACCACTTTCTGGTAGTCCGGCAAATTTGGCAGTGTATATGGGGCTCTTAAATCCGGGTGATAAAGTTTTAGGTTTTTCACTTGATCAAGGCGGACATTTGTCACACGGGCACCCTTTAAATTTTTCTGGAAAACTTTATACAATTATTCCTTATTTTGTAAAAAAGGAAACTGAAATAATAGATATGGATGAAGTAGAAGCTATAGCCTTACGTGAAAAACCTAAAATGATTCTGGCAGGATTTAGTGCTTACAGTCGAAACTTGGATTGGAAAAGGTTTCGGGAAATTGCCGATAAGGTTGGCGCGTATCTTTTTGCCGATATTGCTCATATTGCCGGACTTATTGCAGGAAAACAGTTAGAGAACCCTGTGCCATACTGTGACGTAGTATCTACAACAACTCACAAAACACTTCGTGGACCAAGAGGAGCTATAATTATGTGTAAGGAAAAATTTGCCAGTGCTATTGATAAGGCGGTTTTCCCTGGGGTGCAAGGGGGGCCTCATGACCATATTAATGCTGCAAAAGCAGTATCGTTTATTGAAGCTCTAAAACCAGAGTTTCAAGAATATAGTAAGCAGGTTATTAAAAATGCTCAAGCACTTGCAACTAGCTTGCAACAAAAAGGTTATAGAATTATTTCCGGTGGAACTGATAATCATTTAATGTTGGTAGACTTATTTGGTAGTAAGCAAATTACCGGAAAGGAAGCGGAAAAAACCTTGGAGTATGTAAGTATCTCTATAAATAAAAATATGATACCTTTTGATCCGAGAAAACCAATGGATCCTTCTGGTATTCGTCTTGGAACGCCGGCTCTTACCACAAGGGGTGCTAATGAATCTGATATGGAAACAGTAGCGGGTTTGATTGATAGAGCTTTAATGAACCGGAATAATGAAGCTGCTCTTCAAAGCATAAAACAAGAAGTTAAAGATTTTTCATTAAAATTTCCGGTCCCCGGAATTGAATAATAATTTATGGAAATATTTCAATCTTTTGTGTTGGGTATGGTTCAAGGTCTTGGGGAATTTTTGCCGATTTCTTCTTCCGCACATTTAATAATTACCCCATGGTTATTTAAATGGGATGATCCTGGTTTGGGTTTTGATGTGGCGTTGCATTGGGGTACGTTACTTGCGGTTTTGGTTTATTTTCGTCAAGATATTTTCTTGCTCGCAAAGGGTTTTTGGCATAGTTTGTTCAAGTCGACTAGGGATATGCAAACCAATATTTACCAAAAATTATCTTGGTTAATAATTTTAGCTAGTATCCCAGGGGCATTAATTGGTAAATTATTAGAATCGAAAGCAGAGACAACCTTTAGAAATCCGCTATTAGTGGCAGTAACTATGAGTGCTTTTGGAATTGTCTTGCTTTTTGCAGATTGGTATGGGAAAAAAATAAAAAATTTGGATAGAGTTTCAAAATTAGATGCCTTGTTAATAGGTTTTGGTCAAGCACTTGCAATAATCCCCGGTGTGTCTAGAAGCGGGGCAACTATTGCGTCTGGTTTGGCTTTGGGTTTTAAGAGAGAAGATGCCGCCAGATTTAGTTTTTTGATGTCTATTCCAATAATTTTTGGAGCTGGTTTACTTAATGTTAATCGTTTTAATGAGGGTGTATCTACAATTCAACTTGTTGTTGGATTTATGTCGGCGGCAATATTCGGGTTTTTGTCCATTAAATATATGCTACGGTATATAAGCAAACATGATTATAAAATATTTGTTTGGTACAGGCTAGCCCTTACGGTGGTAATTTTACTGGTTCTATTTTTTAGAAATTAATTATGTTAATTACAGACGACAAGTACTTAACCTGGCAGGAAAAATTGAAGAATGGTAACATATTTCACCAATTTTGGGTATTTTTTGGAATTTACTCAGTATTGGTTTTATTTGCTGTCGGTGGTTACTTAGTTTATGTACACCAATATAAAATTGTTACTTTAGCGGTTTTATCTTTTATAATTGCAAGAATTATTATTTCGCCTTTAATTTATTTGTTTTATAACCGACAAAGACCTTATCAGAATTTACAGTTTACCCCACCAACTTCTTGGTTTTTTTCTAAAACTACCAAAAGTTATAATTCCTTTCCTTCAGATCACGCTATAAGTTTTAGTTCCATAACTGTTATTTTTATTTTTGCTTTTCCTTATTTAGCCTGGGTTTTAATTCCAGTAATGTTAATTAGCGGGGTAGCGAGAATTATTTTAGGTTATCATTATACCAGTGACGTATTAGCCGGCTGGTTACTAGGTTTAATTGTCGGACTAATGGTCATTTATTATTTAATTCCTTTATTAAATTAAAAAATCTATTACATAATATAATAGATTTTTTATGGTGGCCGAGGAGGGAGTCGAACCCTCATGTATTTCTACGCGCGATTTTGAGTCGCGTGCGTCTGCCATTCCGCCACTCGGCCAATAGGGCTTATAAAACTAATTTATTTTAACAGAAACAGCTGTTTCCGTAAAGCCTAATTAAGTTTGCGATGACGCTTAAAATCTGATACTATTTTATAGTTAAATCTATCAAAAATATGGACGAAATAAATCAACAACCAAATATTACAATTCAAGCGTTAGAGCCAGCTGGTCTACCTCAAATACCAACTCCGCCTGGGCATTTGGCTATTCCGGAAGTTAAGCATACTGAATTAATGACCATACAAGAACAGGCGATTGATAACTTGGTTAACCAGGCTCCACCAATTCAGGTTATGCCAGAAGTTAAGCCAATTCTAGAGCAGGATAGAATTTCTTATGCAGATGCGCAGATTCAGGAGATTGAAGTTGCAAAAATTGCACCAAATCCGTACCAACCAAGAAAAGTTTTCCAACCAGAAGCGCTAAAAGAACTTTCCGCTTCGATAAAAGAACACGGGGTTATTCAACCGCTTGTAGTTACTAGAACACCTACCGGTTATGAATTAGTGGTAGGTGAGCGTAGATTTAGAGCTTCTCAACTTGCTGGATTAGTGAAAGTTCCGGCAATTATTAAAGAGGCAATGGTGGATCAGACTAAGCTGGAAGTTGCACTTATTGAAAATATTCAAAGACAGGAACTTAACCCGATTGAAGAAGCTCAGGCCTATGAGCGCTTAATGCGGACTTTTAATTTAACACAAGAGCAGGTGGCAAAAAAAGTTGGAAAGTCCAGACCGGCGGTGGCAAATACCGTACGCTTGTTAAACTTACCGGCAGAGGTTCAGCGCGGGGTTATTGAGGGTAAAATAATGGAAGGTCATGCCCGTGCATTGCTGGGTTTAATAGATCTGGAAAAGATGGTGTTGATGTATAAAATTGTATTGGAGCAGAATTTGAATGTACGACAAGTGGAAAGTAAGGTACGCGAACTTACTACTAAGCGTCAAATGGATTCTATTGCCCCAGATCCAAAGCTAATGGCAATGGAAAGCGAATTACGAGGAAAGCTTGGTACTCAAGTCAAAATTCAGCGTCAGGGACAAGGTGGAAGAATAACCATTGAGTTTTTTAGTGACGAAGAACTTAGCGAACTTATTCATAAAATGGCACAGGAAAAAGCGGCAGACGGTACAGGTTATTTAACCGTTTAGATTTGTGATATAATATGATTATGCAATTAATTTAATTTCTATGGAGCTAACAAAAGAAGAATTTAATAGCGCAATAGCTAATTTGGCTACCAAGGACGACCTTTCTAAAATGGCAACTAAAGTTGAGATTAGTTTGGAATTAGAAAATCAGACAAAAGAACTTAAAAAATTTGCAGAAGATCAAACAGAAACTCTTGCCAGAATGGTTTCTTCACAAGTTGTAAAAGATTTGGAAGATAAATTAAATATGGCTGTTCGTATGGCATTGTTAGAAAATCAAATGTCGGAAATTAGATCTGCTTTACATTTAAACCCTTCTCGATAACTGTGGAAAAGTCTATTGACAGTATTTTTAAACAGGAATATACTCTTGGTAGATAAGCAATAATATTTTATGCAAACAACCTGCTTACAATTTATTAATGTCTCTCCTCTCTTTATTAAGAGAGCTAATTTGGTTTGGGCAGTAAGGGGTAGTTGGTAAGCGTTAAAGATTTTTAACAAAGACCACAGTACACCCCACGGTAAGGGGTGTTTTTTTAAGAACATTTACAATATTATTTATAGTCGAAATCTGCCGAAGCCTAGGCGAAGGAGGGTAAGGGAACTCTTGTTACTGCTAAATTTATTCTAAAATATTTGGATTAAATTTAGCAGCCGCAATGAGGACGACTGCAGATGCGACCTTGCGGCCGCGAAAAAATATAAGGAGATGGCGAAATGTCGCTAGTGTTGGAAGAAAAGAAGGTAGAAATACCTGATGTCAAAAGGCCTGTTAGGGCTCCTGGTAACGGATTATTTGTTTTTCACCGCTGTTTAGCGGATCCGAAGACGGGTTTGCCCGCACGCTACTTTTCTCTACCCTCACCTGAGGGTTCCAATAACGGATAGGTAACCAACCTGTTCAAACCTCAACCCGCCGGAGATTTCCACTTGCAATTTTATAACTACAGCCTCATAACTGTCATAAAATACCCGCAAGTGAAGATCTCCGGCTTCACTTAAAAATTTAAATTTTATGAATTTACAACAGCTTACAATTATTGCCAAGATTATTACTCCAGTTATTGGAGTCGTAGTTATTAATGGCAAAATTGGGTAGGCTTATTTTAGAGTAATCTTTTATTAAGCCCCGCCCATAAAGGCTGGGGTTTTATGTTTGTAAATACCGGAAAGTTATTAAAAATTTTATAATTTTCCGGTGCTTACACCAAAATAAAATGCTATAGGAGGCAGACATGTTTAAAGCTGAAAGAATTACCAGAGAGCAGGAGCCTATTACGGACAATGACCATGAGCCTGTGCTTGCACATCAGCTTAGTGACGAAGAACTCAATCGTCGTTGCGAAGCTATGGCCAGGAAGGGTTTTTGCCCTTCAAAACCAGAACCCAAGAAAGCAGGGTAGCATGCCCTGTTTCGTCATTCGCCCGGAGACTACAAGTTTCCGGGCACTTTTTTTTAAATTTGTTATAATATAGGCATGAATAAGGTTGAAATTAAAAAGCAGATAATTTTAGCATCAACTTCGCCACGAAGAAGACAGGTTATAGAGCTGCTCGGGCAGAAGGTTTTAATAGTAGGTTCGGACTATGAAGAAATAGTAAATCCAAAATTAAGTCATAAAAATTTGGTAAAATTTTTAGCCTTGGGTAAGGCAGAAGCAGTGGCAGAAAAGCACCCAAATGCAGTAATAATTTCTGCAGATACAATGGTTTCTTTTAAAGGGCAAATTATTGGAAAACCCAATAATGAACAAGAAGCTACAAGTATGATGAAAATGTTTAGTGGTAAGTCCTTTAAAGTTATTACCGGTACTGTGGTGCTAGATACATCCAAAGGAAGAAAAGTTACTGGAGTTACAGATATAATAATAACTTTTAAAAAACTTTCAAAACAGCAAATTGCAGAATATGTTAAAACAAAAGAGCCTTACGACAAAGCCGGAGGGTTTAATTTACAGGGAGGCGGGTTTAATTTAATTGCAAAAATTAATGGAGATTTCACTCATGGACTTGGACTGCCAATGACTTTTGTTTTTAATGCTTTAAAAAAGCTAGGAGTAGTTATATGATGCTAAAGGGAAAAAAAGTAAATTTGCGACCTATAAAAATGGATGACGCTCCACGTTTTGTAAAGTGGTTTAACGACGACGAAGTTAATAGGTATTTAAATCATCGAAGTATGGATTTAAAGACTGAACGTAAATGGATAAAAGCTAGACTAAGTGGAAAAAGAAAAAGTTCAATACAATTTTGTATAACTACCCTAGAAGGTAGGCATATTGGAGCTACAGGGCTTGAAAATATTCAAAGGCTTCATAAAAGGGCTACTTTTGGAATTATTATTGGAGATAAGGAGTATTGGAATAAAGGATATGGAAGTGAAGCGGCAAAGCTTATTATTGATTACGGATTTAAAAAATTAAAACTACACAAAATAGATTTAGGCGTTTATTCTTATAACCCAAGAGCTATAAAAGTATATAAGCGTTTAGGTTTTAAAGTAGAAGGCAGAAGTCGTGAGCATACTTTTTGGAACAAAAAATATCACGATGCCTTTTTAATGGGTATTTTAAATAAAGAATGGAAAAATAATTAAGTTATATATAGCAGAAATTTTAGTGTATGCAAATAAATTATTGGGGTGTATTAGTTAGTACCATAGCTTCTGTTGTTATTGGAAGTATTTGGTACGGACCATTATTTGGCAAAATGTTTATGGAAACTATGGGTATGAACCAGTGGAGCAAAGAGAGGCAGGAGGCAGAAAAAAAGAAAATGCCTCTCGCGTACTTTTTACAATTTGTTGGAAGCTTTGTAATGTTTTTTGTATTAGACTGGTATATTGTTATTAGTATTCATGAGGGTGTATTTGGGGGAGTTGCTAATGCTTTAGGCCTTTGGCTTGGATTTGTAGTACCGCTTGCTTTGGGGAACGCTATTTGGGGTGGAAAAATAAAAATGTTTTGGTTAAATATTGGTAATATGTTTTTTACACTTTTGGTTGGTGGAGTAATACTTGGGTTTATGCGATAGTACCACAGATACACAGATTTATATTGATATCACAGATAAAAAAACCTCCCGCTTATGGCGGGAGGTTTTTTAGTTTGAAATAAATTACTTAGCTTTTGCTTTGCTTCGAATACAGCGAGTACAAGCTTTAACACGCTTTCCGTCAAATACTGCGTATTGTAAGTTAGGCAAAAGTCTAACTATAGAGGCTCTCATAGAGTGGGAGCGTTTTATGGTTCTAGAGTAAGATTTTTCGCAAATTGCACACATTCTTGGCATATAATATAGAATTTAGATTGATGATATTATAGTTTCAGATATGAATACCATGTCTGAAGTTCTTTGATAGATTAACATAGTTTGTTATAATGGTCAAGGTATTGTAGACTACACACCATAAGGTAACATTTTGGTATTCTTAAGGTAACAGGTGTT
>CAYGEJ010000016.1:0-25251 GCA_964348935.1 uncultured Candidatus Saccharibacteria bacterium
TTTAATTCCTGAATTATTTAGATAAATTAAAATTTTATTTTTTTGAGTTGGATCGGAAAAATGCTTAATCATAATTGTTCTTCCACCTTCAATAGCCCATTTAGGCAAGTAAGTATACAGATGTTGCCACATTATGTCGTATGGGTATAGGTTAAAGTGTACCGGGGTTCCTCTGTGATAAGCAGTTTCGATTAACCCAATTGCTTGAGGTAGTTTTGCAAAGTTCTGCTCGCCCTTAACTTTCAAATGAGAAATTAACATGTTGACCTCTGTAGAATTAGCAATATCAATTGCTTCGTCTACCGCTTCAATTATTTCCACCCCTTCGCTTCTTAGGTGGATGGCAAATAACCCCTCGTATTGTTTTACTGTTTTTGCGAGTTCAGATAATTCTAATTCAGAAATAATAATTTCATGGGCATAGGAAAGCCCGTTGGAAAGTCCAAAAGCTCCTGATTCTAAACTTTCTGACAAGGCCTTTTTTAAAGCTGTTAATTCATTTTTTTCCAAAGAACGAATTTGATCACCAACAATAGATCTTCTGAGAGTTGAGTAGCCAACCAGGCTTCCAATATTACAGCCAAAACTTTTTTTAGAAAGTTCTTCCACAAACTCGCTAAAAGATACCCAGTTTATATTTATACCTTCTAGATTGTGCCATTTTTGCATTGGTAAAAGGGCATCGTGGGTTAGTAGGGGCGCCAAGCTGGCCCCGCAGTTTCCAAGAAGTATTGTTGTAAAACCTTGGGTTGTTAAACTTTCAAGTGATGGATTATCAAAAATTTGCCAATAGCTATCGCTATGATTTTGAAGGTCAACGAAACCCGGAGCTAAAATTTTACCAGTAGCGTCAATTATATTTTGTGCGGGAGAATTAATTTTTTCCGCAATATTTACAATCTTATCTCCTTGTATAGCTACGTCCAAATTTCTCCTGGGCTGGCCGGAGCCATCTATTACGCTAGCATTTTTTATAATTAAACTATACATGTTTGCCTATAAAATAAATAATTAGTCCAATTAAACTCATAACGGCACCAATAATCCAAAAACGCATTGTGACTTTTGTTTCAGGCCAGCCTAAAGCTTCGAAATGATGATGAAGTGGGGCGGAAAGTATTAGTTTCTGTTTAAAAACTTTTTTCCAAAATATTTGAGCAAAAAAACTCAAAGCTTCAATAAAAAAGATAAAACCAAAAAATAATAACAAAGATAAAGTATTAGTTAAAAATGCAACTACCGCGAGAAAGACTCCTAGTCCCATAGAGCCGGTATCTCCCATAAAAAATCTTGCTGGGTAAACGTTAAACCATAAAAATGCGAGTAGAGCACCGCATATTACTCCGATTAGAGCGGCTAAATTATCTTTGCCTTGCATGAAAGCAATTAAGCCAATAGGCAAAAAGGCAACCATAAGAGTTCCACCTGCTAAACCGTCTAATCCATCGGTTAAGTTTACAGCGAAACTTATTCCGATTACAGATAATATAAAAAAAGGAATAAAAACCCAACCTAAATGCAAGTTTCCGGCGAATGGAATAATAATATAGTCAAAACCAAGTTTAAAATAAAACCACCAAGCTCCAATTACAGCTACTACAGCATAAAGCCAAATTTTAAATCGAAATCTTAAGCCCCGTCCTTTATGTCCAAGCTTTCTAACATCTAGCCAGTCATCTACTAAGCCGACCAAAGAAGCCCCAACAAGCGCACCTAAGGGTAACAAGGTCTCTTTTCTGGTCATAAAATTCAAGTAATGAAAATATTCAATTCCCAGAATTTGATCTAAAAACCAAAATAAGACAATTATTACTAGGGCTGTTCCCCAGATAAGAATGCCCCCCATGGTCGGTGTACCCTCTTTTTGTCCGTGCATTTTGGAAAAAATTGGCGTAGTCCCGTCATTCCGTATTTGTTTACCTAATTTATATTTGTATAGGAATTTTGTTAGGATTGGTGTCAAAGCTAAGGCAAAAGCAAAGGAAAGTGATGTTAAAGTCAAAATTTTGGTTAGTGCATATGAGGTCATATAAAATTTATTTTACCATAAAATTCAGTATTTGAGAAATTTAATTGACTTTAAAATTGTTACTAATTTCCGATTTGATTTTTAATGTATCGCCCTCTCTATCTATACTGCCAAGAATTATAATAACGATTTCTTCTCCATGAAGAGAAAATTTTGTTGCCATCGTTCCTTTTGCCATTTCGGTATGACCGGTTTTAATAGCTTCAATATCAGGATATTTGGTAATTAGTTTGTTTGTTGCTACAGTAGAATATTTTTTACCTTGTTCGCTTAGGAACTCATAATTTGTTCTTCTCCCTAGGTTTTTATAAACTGCCAGGCGTTCTGTGGAAAGGATTAGTTTTTTTAGGTCATTGGCAGTAGAATAGTTGTATTTACTGTCAAAACCCATAGGGTTGGAAAAATTACTATTGGACATGCCCAGTGATTTAGCTTGAGAGTTCATTATCTTAACAAAATTTGTTCCAGTTGAATTAGAAACAAAATTAGCCAGACTAAGAGCTGCGTCATTGCAGGAGCCTATTAGCATGGCATTAAATAAGTCCAGAGCTTTAACTTTGTCCCCAATATTTAAATTTAAATTAGGTTTAATGTCAATAATGTCCTCTTTGCTAATAATTACCTCATGATGTAAATCTGTATTTTGGTATGCAACAAAACTAGTCAGTAATTTTGTTAAACTGGCAATTGATAGCTTAGAATCTGTATTTTTTTCCAAAATATTCTTCCCAGTGGATAAATCAAATGCGATAAAGCTTTGAGCGGTAACACTTTTAGTATTAGGTTCGCTTATCTGAATTATTTCTGTACGGTTGCTAATGTCCGGTGTTCCCCTTACGCTAGTTTCAACACCTAATACAGTTGGTAAAGCTTTGCTATTTTCAATTTTTGATAAGCTATCGGGGTGTTTTGTAATTAAAAATGTAAAATTTTGCAGTGCTAATAAGATAGTTAATGCAATAAACCAGTAAGGGATAATGTTAAAAATTTTTATTTTAAGTGTTTTATACACAATTTTATTTTATTTAATCCTTATATATTATAACAGATATGAATCAGATTTATTGTAATTTTTGAAATATGTTTTTTTGTTAGTCGAGATTTGTGTAAATATGACTTAAATAGTGTGTTATTTATAGTTGACAAACAGTACGGTTGTGGATAAAATAAAAAGACGCATAAATTAAAATTAATTATAACAATTATGGCAGAAATAAAATTAGATGAAAATAATTTTGATAAAGAAGTGTTAAGCTCTGAATTGCCAGTTATGGTAGATTTTTGGGCAGTCTGGTGTGGTCCTTGTAAGGTTTTAGGACCTATTGTAGAAGAAATTTCCAATGAATATCAAGGTAAACTTAAGGTTGGAAAACTTAATGTAGATGAAAATAACAGCATTTCTATGAAGTATGGAATTATGAGTATTCCTACATTGAAATTTTTCAAAGGTGGTAAAGTTGTTGGTGAGCTTATTGGAGCGGCTCCAAAGTCTACTTTAGAAGCTGAAATTCGAAAACATATCTAATTTTCATAAATACTTGGAATTTTAAGTTTACTGGACGTAATTATAAACACCCTGTCAAATAAATTTTGTAACAGGGTGTTTATAATTTGCCTTAAAGTGTATGAGTTTGACCTGGTTCTATTACCTTGCGAATTAAGTTTGGGTTTGGCAAATTTTCTATTCTTTTAAAAACCTGGGGGTCTTCATTTAATTTAAGTATTTCCTTTTCCACTTTTTTTACCTTTTCAAGATTGTCGATATTCTTTTTTTGGTGAATCTCAGCAACTTTATCCCAAATAGGGTTATGTTTTTTTATATGTTGAGAATTTTGTTGTGGCTTTTGATGTTTATTATTCAGCGAATTGTTGAATTTATGTTTATCTTGAGTGTGGTAAGGTTGCTCAGTTTTAGTTGTGGATTTATGTTTCGACTGAGGTGGGTTAGTTACTGGCTTACTAACAATTTGGGGAGGCTCTACTTGCTGTGAATTAATAGGTTCAGCAAAAGTTTGTGCTGGGTTTTTGTCTGGCTGAGTAGAAATAGATTCTTCAGTCTGAAAGTTTTCGTTACCATCTTTGATTGTAACTGGAGAATCTTGTTGAGCATCGGATTCCATCCATCTTGAAATTTTTTCTTCAACATCAGTGACAGGGTTGCTATATCTTTCCCTAGAGACTTTAATAGTTTTTTGTGAATTGCCTGTGAGGAAGGAGGGGTTTGGAGAAAGTGTAGTAGCAGAAAATGGATCCGAAGCAACACCATTAATCATTAACTTTAACAAGATTTGGTACTTTGGTAGGTTAACAATATCCACTTCAGTAAAGACAGGCTCAAATTCTTTAACTAAAAATTCCGCATCCTCAGCTCCGACTCTAAAAACTACCAAAGTGCCGACGTTTCCGAAAATAGCATCTCTAACCTTTGTATTTCTCTCCTGAACCAGTTGCCCAATGTACTGGTGACCAACAATTAAATTCAAACGATATTTTCTGGCTTCAGAAAGAATGGTAGCAAAACTGTCAGTGGCAAAGTTTTGGAATTCATCTACGTATAAGTAAAAGTCTTTTCGTTCAGACTCAGGGATATCTGTTCTGGACATAGCGGCTAATTGCATTTTTGTGACAAGCATAGCTCCAAGTAAAGCAGAGTTATCTTCACCAACTTTTCCTTTAGAAAGATCCATAATTAGGATTTTCTGGTTATCCATAATCTCTCTTAAATCAATTGTTGATTTTGGTTGTCCGACAATATTTCGAATAATACCTGAAGATAAAAATTGTCCTACCTTGTTCTGAATTGGGGCAATTGCTTCTGTTCTATATTTTTCGTTATAGTTAGCGAATTCATCAACCCAAAAAGCCCTGACCATTGGGTCTTTTATGTTATCAACAATTTTCTTACGGTACTTTTTATCAACATACATTCTGGTAATACCAAGTAGGGTATTTCCCGGGCTATCCAGCAACGCCAAAATAGTGTTATTTAAGATGTATTCCATTCTCGCAGACCATAAATTGGCCCAAATTTTGGTAAATACACCCATAAGTCCGGATGCTACCAAATGCTTATATTTTGGATCTACGGATTCCAAAATATTAAAAGCAACCGGAAAGTCTAAGTCTGACGGGTTGAAATAAATAACATCGTTGACTCGGTTTGAAGGAATTGAGTTCAAGATTCTTTGTATTGAATCTCCGTGTGGGTCTAGAAATGCTACACCATGACCATTGCGAATATCTTGAATGACCATATTTTCCATTACAGTTGTTTTTCCCATACCGGTTTTTCCAATTAGATACATGTGTCTGCGTCTGTCGTCTGTTTTGATACCGAAAGGTACTTCCTGATTTCGGAAGTTTGTTTTAGCAAATACAGTTATAATTTTTTCGTGGTCTTTATTTTCCATATATAATTAATTCATTTCTCCAATTGGTAAATCCGCTGGAGGTCTAGAAGTTTTACTTGCGATAGCTTGGACTTGAGCCGGAGCAAACGCACCTTCTGCCGTAATTGGAAAATGAAACAGAGTCGCAATCTCTTCAACGCCAAGTAAAAAAGCGGCTGATCCGATATGGGTACTACGCTTTTTAAAACCCTTAATAAACCAAAGTTTTCGATTTTTTGTTGTGGAATCCAAGTAGGGCTTTTCTAAAGATTTTGAAAATAGTGGATCCACTTTTGTCCACACGCGTTTATCAATTTTAATTGTGTTATGGATACCCGCTCCCCCACCCGGACTAAACTGTCTAATTGCTCCAATTATTTCACTTCTTCTATTATTGTCAAAATTCGCTTTTGGAGCAATATAGATAAGTCTAATTTTTGTATTATAACAGGGTTTGTTTAATTTATTTTCAATCAATGCAACCCTAGTCTTCTCGCCTTCGCTCATGCTCATCCAGTTATTTCTTGGTTTGTTTACTGGCTCTTCGTGGTGTCCGTGCCCGCCTCCAAGCATAGCCTCTTTATAACTAAATTTGGCAAACCATTCAAAAGGCGCCATTAAAATATGCATAAAACTTGTTTCGTGAGGCATTTCTTCACCTGTAAGTTCTTTGATTTTTCTTATTGCCCTGCCTTCGAATTCATTATTTTGAATTGGTTTAATTAGATATTGCAATGCAATAACCTCGTGAGGTTGTAATCTTTCCATGGATTCTATTAAGTTGCCCAAAGGGTCTATAATAGTTTCCTCTGCTGACGGGTGTTCAAAATCTTTATAGGTTTTTATTGGCAGGACACTATCACTAACCATTTTAAATTCAGTGCCGAATATATCATACGGATCTTTGTCATCAAATGGGTTAATATTAAAATTTTGCATGTAATCTTCCACCTCCTGAATTACAGCAGTTGGGTATTGTGAATAAAAAGCAGATTCAACCAGACTCCTGGCTTTAGTAGGAACTCTTAATAGGAAGGAAACGTTTCCACCTAAGCTAACTATTTCGAGTGAATACCATTGCTGAACACGGCCTTCCATATACATTTCATTGAAAGTTAAACTTTTATGCAATGCATGCATTTGAGAAAATATGCTTTCCACTGCCAGGGTGCTTACTTTATTTTCTTTTGGTACTAAAATTTTTAAAAATGTCCACTCTATACTTCCAACAAATTGGCCTTGTATTTCTTCCAAGTACTCGACCCACATCATATAGGCTAATCCCCATACGAAAAAGACCCATCCATAATACTTGGTTACGAATAGAAATGCGTAGTTAAATATTTGTAAAAAGTCTGGTGCTATGTTAGTGATTACTTCCATTTTATATTCTTTTATTTTTGTTTCTTAAAACTAATTAGTAGCTAGTGCGTAAGAATTTTTACCAACTTTTTTAAAAAATTTCTTATTGGATAAGCCAACTAGAATAGTATTCTTCTTAACCATACGTTTTTTCATTACTTCTTCGATAATCTTATCTTTAGGCATTGGTTCGCCGGTAGATTTTAGTATATCAATTATAACATCAGAAACGACACCTGGTTTATAACCCCACTCAGAAAGGGCGTATATTCCTCTTCCTATAAGTATAAAACGAGCATCTTTAATTAATTCATTATGCACGGTTTCTTTGTAAGCAGTTCGGTTGTCAAACTTTGCCTTGTTGATCATATCCGTAATTACCGAATAGTGTTCCGGCTTTTTGTAGTGTTTCATTATTAAATAAGCTTTGTCACCGACATCTTTTGGCTTAACTTCTTTCCAAAGACTTAATCCCCAGTGGCCAAAAACATTTTTTTCAATTTCCACAATGAGTTCAAGATAGTTAAGTATCACCTTATCATCCAAGTCTGCTTGATTAGCTTTGTAGAATTCTGTGTGCTTGAAGTTTTCCAAAAATTCGTCAGCGGAAATAGGTGCAGTTTTTGAACCGATGATTTTTTTACCTTCAGCTGAAAAGTCGTGTAAAAATTGTTCTTTAAAAAGAACGGTAACCCAACTTTTTCTGTAGTTATCGTGCAAGAAGTTATCCAATTCTTCCACTAAATGCAAGATAAAAACTAAAGCATTTTTCTCGCGCGGATCCTTAATATTTAAATGAAGTAATAAGTTTTCTTCAGCGATAATTCTTCCGTGTTCAGAAATGATACCGATTAAAAAGTTTTTAGAGTCTGTAAAAGTCTTGCTTTGTAAGCCTGTCTTTTTTAAATGCTTTATTAAATCTTTTTCAATTTGCCTGACTCTTTCTCTAGTTAAGTTTTGTTCTTGTCCGATAGATGCAAGGGTTTTGGTTTCTTTACCTTCCAAACCATATCTAAAAGTCAAAATTTGTCTATCTCGTTCTTTGAGCGTAGCAAGTATTTCTTTAACTACTTCAGAAGGCCTGAATTGGTTAAAAGATTCATTTTGCTTGGTATGAATAATTGTATCTAAAATTCCCATATAAGTATTTTTGCACTACTAGAATTGTTCTTAGTCTTGTAATTAACGAAGTAATTTTTATTAGTATAGCATAAACTATTAAAGATGTCAAATGCAGCTTAAATAAAAAACCTCCCTTGAATAAGAGAGGTTTTCAAACTATAATTGCTTAGTTTTCCATTTCTGCCATTGTACCAGCACAGGACTTGCTATAAAAATGGATGAGTATGTACCAACAAGAATTCCTACAAATAAGGCTAAAACAAAGTATCTAATAGATTCCCCACCAAAAAGGAGTAAGCTTAGAAGTACAAATAAAACGGTTAAGCTAGTATTTAGGGAGCGAACCAGTGTTTGAGCAATACTATGGTTTACTACATAATCAATACTTTGTCCTGGGTAAACCTTTAAGTTTTCTCTAATTCTGTCGAAAACTACTATAGTGTCGTGGACTGAGAAGCCTAAAACAGTAAGCATGGCAGTGACGAACAAGCTGTCGATTTCCACGCCTTTAAAATGACCTAGAATCGAAAAGAAACCAAGTACGAACAATAAATCGTGTAAAAGTGCAATAATCGCGGACCATCCAAATCTCCAAGAGGTTACAGGTTTAGCTACTTTTCTGAACGCATACCCCATATAAATTACGATACCCAAGGATACAAGTGCGAGTTGGTATATAGAATTCTTTTTTAACTCCTGGCCAACAATAGGTCCGATAGATTCTAATCTGGTTTCTTTATAGTCCCCTGCCTGAATTTTAATTTCTGATAAGAGCTGGTCTTGCTTTTCTTTTGTTAAGTTGGCAGTTTTTATAATTATGCTGTTATTGCTGGCAGTTTGAAGTTGAAAAGTTCCAACTTCTTGTTTTTCTAGTGCCGTTTTAACATTAGAAATATCAAAGGAGTTATTAAATTGAAGCTCAATAAACGTCCCGCCCTTAAAATCAATACCGAGTTTTAAACCAAAAACGGATAGAGAGACTATGCCAAAAATTAAAATCAATCCAGAAATTGCAAACCAAAGTTTATAGTATTTAAGTACGTTAAACATATATTATTTATTTTCCTTAATTTTACTCACACCAAACAACCATGGATGAGTGAGTATGTTGTTTCCAATAAATAGTTTTAAGAATGTTCTCGTGACAGTAATTGCAGTAAACATAGAAATAAGAATTCCTACTCCCAGAGTAACAGCAAAACCTTTTATAGAAGGAGTTCCGAATAAATACAAGATAGCTGTAGTAATTAAGCTGGAAACATTTGAATCTCTAATGGAAAGCCAAGCTCTGGCAAATCCGTCCTCTACTGCTTTATGAATTTCTTTTCCTGCCCGAATCTCTTCTTTTAAGCGTTCGAAAATAAGAATATTAGCGTCTACTGCCATACCAATAGACAAAATAAATCCAGCAATACCGGCAAGTGTGAGGGTGACTGGTGAAAGTCCGTTTAGGAAAATTAAAACTACGTAAGAGAGTAAAGCAAGTACGCCAAACCAGGAATTCACCGTGAGACCTAAGAAAAAAAATGCGCCAACAAGCACCACCGCAGTAAACGAGATGCCAACTTTAAAAACTGCAAAAGCCACAATTGCATAAATCATTAAAGCAATAGCAGATAAAAAACCTGGGAACCTATAGTAAAAAATCATGAATAAGACAATCATAATTAATCCTATTACCCCAGCGACTAAAGATTTTTGTATAGATTCCTTGCCTAGTGTTGCACCTACGTTTTGTTGTGAGATTAAACTAATTGGTACTGGTAAAGCCCCGCTGTTAAGTCTGGTTGCTAAATCTTTAGCTTCTTGGACTGTAAAATTACCAGTAATAACTGCTATCCCATCTGTAATAGAGGCCTGTACTGTTGGGGCGCTTAAAACTTGACCATCAAGGAATATGGCAATCTGTTTACCAATATTAGCGGCGGTAACTTCTGCGAACAGTTTTTTACCTTCTTCATCAAATTCCAGTCTTACCACAACTTGGTTGGAAAAACCTCCGCCTTGTTGCATATCAACAGTTGCTTTTTTTAACTGTTTACCAGAAAGACCTGTTGAAATCCACTGATCGTCTCCGCTAACGTTTACTGTGCCATTATCATCTATTTTAGCTTCTGTTGGGTTTGGATTTATACTTTTAAATTCGAGAAATGGAGTCTGTCCAATTTGTTCAATAGCATCATTAATATCCTTAATACCCGGAAGCTCAACTATAATCCTATCAGTTCCTGAAACTTGTACAATTGGTTCGGATACGCCGAAACTGTTTACCCTGCGCTCAATTGTATCTCGGATAGAATTTAAAGCATCAGCTTTATCCGCTTGTCCAACTTTACTAAAATCGGCTTGGTAAACCAAATGGCTTCCTCCCTGCAAGTCCAAACCTAAGCGAACCTTAAAGTCTTGCTTGTAAGGTATTTTAATCTTATTTAAGTCAATTTTACTGCCCTGAGGCAAAACTATCCATATTGCGGCTAAGGTAATTAACAATATTGCTAATAGTGATGAAAAGAGTTTTAATTTTGGATGCATTTGTGTTGTTAAATCATTAAAAACTAGTCTGGAATATTATAGCAAACCACACGATTTTGGCAATATCTGTTTATTTTATAACTAACTTTGTGCCAATATCTGCCCAATTGTATAGTTTTTCCATATCCGCATAAGATACATTTACACATCCATGACTCATTGGTGAGCCAAAGGCATTATGCCAAAATGCTCCGTGAATATAAAATGAATTTTTAAATTTCATATTCCATCTTGTATTTCGATACGCGTAACCTTCGCCTAAATAATTAACTAGAGGAAGTTTTTGTAATATTTTGAACTCACCCTTTGGAGTAGGTGTTTTGTAAATACCACTGGAAATTTTTATACTTTCAATAACGTAATCACCTAATCTATAACTTAGACTTTGGTCACCAAGCACAACAACAATATTTTTTTCAAGTCTATCATTTGATTTTCTATTGGGATCAAAACCGAATTGTACCTCATTACCGTCATTGAAACCATCTAAATCTGAATCAGGGTTATTTGGATCACTATTGTAGGTATAGATTTCACGAAAATTTGATATCCCATCGTTGTCGGAATCCTGTTCATTATTAACATTTGATTGAGCGAGCCCATACTTTGGCATAAACATTAAGACTGCATACAAAATCAAGATAGTTAATTTCATATTATTTATTTGAAAAGAACTTAAGCAAATGATTACCATCTCTTTGTAACCACTCAATATTTGAAGATATTTTTTCCTTGACTTGCGCAATTGTACGTTCTGCACCTGGTGCTTTATGTAATTTAAAGAAATTAACATAATCGGCCAGTTCATCTTTAGTTGTAAATATTGAAGCTGGTTTTATAAAGCGATTTATTATATGCCCAGACGCTGGGTATCTTTTAACCAATTCCGCCCAATTCTTTTTAGTAAAATCCCAAGCAACTCTACTACCTTGAGGATTTAACCAAACCGACAGGAATATTTGAGCAGTGTCTTGGATTCTAACATTTTTGGAAAACGCAAATTCTAAAGATTTTTTCAATAATTTAGGATCAGAAAATTGCCCTAATGCCCTACCCAATCGGTTCTGTTCTTCGTTTAAAGTCGAGGATTTGTATAGCTCTATAAACTTATTATGTTCTTTTAATTTTCCATTTTGTGCTATTGCAAAATATACAACACTCCTAATATCAGCTGGGATTTTTTCTGTATCAGAACCAATTTTAAGAGCGTGATTAATTGCCTTTGGGTCTTTAAAGTTTACAAGTTGGTGCAGTATCAAGCTTCGGAGTAAAGATGTTAAGTGTCCTTCTTTGGGTTTGGCTTTCCATCCAATATGTTGTCCAATTTTCTGAAATACACCCCTACAATATTTTTCAAATTCTGGGTAATATTCTTCTTTACGGATTAAGCTGTTTACGGAAGAAATACCACTAACTAGTTCAACCCAAACTGTATAATCAGTTTCGTTATTGTAAGCTTGTATTAAATTTAGGGCCTGAGTAGTTGGAAATTCACCCGCTTCGGCTAGAGCGAATGCATCTCGTACTAATCCGAACCGGTCTAGTGCCGGAAGAGTTTTATTCTGAATGGGTTTATGTAGCTCTGCAAGCATTTGCGCGGGATAGTCTACTCGATAAAAACCAGTTTCTTCAGAATTAAATTTTACCCAAGTATTTTTTGGCTTTGGTAGAGTTTTGTATTTAGCAGTTATTAAATCTGCTTTGGACTTGCCGGACTTTGTTTTATAATCAAATGGAATTTGCCAGCTCACTTTGTCTTGTATTTCGTTTTTGGAAATTTTACTACTGAGAAACCTGCTTTGCTCTAAAACAAGCTGGTTATTTTTTTCGGTAATTTTAATAACTGGATAGCCCGGCTTCGCGGTCCAATTTTGCATAAGTTTTCTGACCGGTTTTTTTGAGATTTTTTCAAACGCTTCCCATAAATTAATTGTTGAAGCATTTTGGTAGGAATGCTTTTTGAGATAGTACCTTAAACCGTCTCTAAAGTTTTTTTCTCCTAAATACCCAGCAAGCATTCTTATCACGCTCGCACCTTTACTATAACTTACCTCGTCAAAAATCTCACCAATTTCGTTAGGGTGATTTACTTCGACTTCGATAGGGTGGGTATGCTTTAGAGCATCTAATTTTAATGCTACTCCAAGATCTGCAAAAGCAAATTGGGTCCAAATGTCCCAGGAGGGGAAAATTTCATTCACTGCCAAATACTCAATATAAGAAGCAAAACCCTCATTTAACCATAAGTGTGTCCACCATTCCATGGTAACTAAATTACCAAACCATTGATGTGCAAGCTCATGTGCTATTACCAAAGCTACCCATTGTTTGTTGGATGCTGAAGAATGCTCCGGGTCAACCAAAAGTGCGGATTCTCTGTAAGTAATAGCTCCCCAATTTTCCATCGCACCATGACTGAAATCCGGTATCGCAATTAAATCCAGTACTGGAAGCGGGTAAGGAATATCAAAGTATTTATTGTAAAATTCTAAAATTTTGATTGAAGTATCAAGGGCGAATTTCGCCTGATGCTTCTTACCCGGAGTTACAAATACTCTAACAAGGACTCCATTTTTAGTATTGGCTTCAATAAATTCAAAATCCCCAACTATAAAAGCTAACAAATATGTAGACATTTTAGGTGTTGGGGCAAACTTAACTACTTTATAACCACCAATATGTTCTTTTACTTCAGTCTCTATAGTGTTAGAAATTGCAGTTAAATCGTTTGGTATCTGTAATGTAACATCGAAGATGGCCTTATGAGCGGGTTCGTCAAAACAAGGAAATGCCATTCTGGCATCTGTGGCTTCAAATTGCGTTGTAGCCATATGCTTTTCCTTACCCTCA
Source organism: uncultured Candidatus Saccharibacteria bacterium (assembly GCA_964348935.1). Lineage (GTDB taxonomy): Bacteria > Patescibacteriota > Doudnabacteria > UBA920 > UBA920 > PALSA-1336. Next base: position 13,285 of record CAYGEJ010000016.1, read on the forward strand.
AATAAATACCGACTGCGGTAGAAACCTCTCATTTTATCATTTAAAATGCCTTTAAAATGCAGCTCCAATTCTCCATACCCAATTGGTAACTTCTGTGCAAAGCTAAAAGTTGCAGTTTCATTTTTTATGTCGTAAGTAACCTTGCCTTTAATGACTGCCTTTCGGGCAGTAATATATTCTACGTTCTCAATTTTTAAGTCTTTACTATGTAAGGTTATATACTTAGTAGCTTTTGTAAGTTTTATAAAAATAGTTTCGGATCCTTCAAATACAAAATCGTCAACATTTGGTTTAATGGTGAGTTGGTATCTTTCGGGTTTGATATGTTGAGGGAGCCTTACGCTTTTCATAAAGTATAAATTATTTGGACATTAAATATTTTTTTAGTTTTAAAACCGCTTTTGCTCTGTGACTAATTTTAAATTTTGTTGACCTATCCATCTGCCCGTAAGTTTGATTATATCCTAGAGGTTGAAATATTGCACCGTAGCCAAAGTCTTTACTCCCCTTTGGCTTTACCACCTGTCCTGAGGAAGCGCCCCGAAATATTTTTATTTCACCTTGTTTATAATAACCGATTACAGAGACAGCATTGGCGTTAAAATTACCAAGTTTACTGCACAAGTTGTAAATTTCATTTAATTTAAAAACTTTTTCGAACCATTTAACAAAAGGACCGGGTAACTTGTTATTTAAACAGCTCAAATATAATAAACTATCTTCCACTATAAATTCAGATTTTAAATGTTTGGCTGCCTGTAATATTTTATGGTTAATAATTTTAATTGAATCGAGTTCTTGAATTTCATCGAGCTCAATACTTACCTGCTGGGATTTAAGCGGAAGAAGCGCTGTTTTTATTTCTTCATACTTTTTATTATTACTTGTAACAATGTTTATCATAAATAGATAACAAGTTATTGTTTTTGAAATTTATCAAATGTCATTTCCTTAAGCTGTTTTTTCTTGACTCCTTGAGCTTTGTAATAATCCCCGTCTGACATGGAAGCTAAATCCTCATTCCCATAACCAAGAATCTTTGCTGTCTCAAAGATTTTGTCTTTACTTGGTCCTTCAATCTCGCCCCATGGAGTAGCCATTGGTCCGTAATTTATTTCAACCAGACAATCATTTAATGAGTAGGTAATTCTATCCTTCTCTGAGATTAATTTGGGCTCATAACCAAGTAGAGATAAAATATTTTGTGCGTCTTTTGGGTCATTAATATCGACATTTATTTCTGTACGTTCGTCGTGCGAATGCCCTTTGGTCCTTGGATTTTTTACTGTCCACACATACTTTTTATCATCCATTCTAATTCTTATAGTTCGTCTTTCTGGTGGTAAAGTTCTGTTTATTGTCCAGAAACTTGGAGATTTATTTACAATATTAAAACCTAAAAAATTAAATATTTTATCTAAATTTACAAAATCCGTTATACCTGCTAATTTAATCTCTTTGTTTTCTATAAATTCAGGCAGAGAACCTTCGTGAAGATTGAAGTACTCGTCTCTAATCCTACGTTTTGGTATCTCTAATTCTGCGCCAATTGCTTCCAATTTGTTTATTAGAAGTTCGGGATTACCGAGGTTTATAATTTTTACTTCAATTTCAAAATCCTCCTTCTTTTCAGGAGTTTGTAGCAACTCAAACTGCCCGGCTCCTTCTATGCTCATGAATTAAGCTTTAATATCTTCTTTGGTTGGTTTTAATTTTTCAATCGCAGCGTTAATATTTTTACCGAATTCTTTAATTTTTTCTTCGTCCTGTGTTAAATATTTTGCAATTTTTTCAGCATCTGCTCCCATAGATAAAGCTACGGCCAAAATTGTCATTGAATTTGAAAATGCCTGATTTTCTAATTGCTGTTGATGCATTGCCAACTCATACATAAATTTCTCGGTTTTGTTCGGTTCTCTTTTAATATAATCTTTAGCCATAAATCTCCTTTCCTAAATTAGAATTATTAGTTGTTATTTTACATCCCTTATCCATTTAAATCGTGGCGTGAGTTCAGAATTTAAATTTATATTTTCAATAAACATTTTTAGTGGTCTTACCCAAAGTTTTCGTTCTCCATAAAGTGCTTTATATAATACCAATTCTTCTAACGTTTCTGAATGCCTGACAACATCCAACAGCTCGTATTCTCCCCCTTTGTAATGCAAATATATCCCTTTTTTAAGCATGATTTTGCATTAACTTTTTATGTTCAGCGGTATTTAACAACCCACATTTTTTATACTTTTTTCCGCTACCACAAGGACAAGGATTATTTCTACCTATTCCTTCAAGAGCTGGATCTGTAGCGTTTTTAGAACTTGACTCAATATTCGAATTACTGACTAAATTTAGTAAAGAGGTTTGTTCTACTGGTTTTTTATTAACTTGTACAGAAATATGAAATAAAGTATAAACTATTTGTTTGTTGATGTCTGAAACAAGATTTTGAAAAAGAATAAAACCCTCTTTTTTATATTCAACTAACGGGTCTCTTTGGCCGTACCCTCGAAGTCTGACAGAATCCCTTAGGTGGTCCATGGTATCTAAGTGTTCCATCCATAAATTATCCAAAGATTGTAAGGCGACGAATCTTTGTGCGCCTTCAAAAACTTCTTTACCTAACTCTTTTTCCTTAAACTCATAGTAATTTGTAATCGCTTGATAAAAAGTATCAGCTATAGCAAATTCTTGATCAGCGGAATTTTTAGACTCTTCCTTAGCTTTAGAAACAAGTTCTGGTGACAGTGGAATAATGGTGCCAACAGCTTTAATTAAGCTGTCCCAATCTTTTTTTTGTCCGCCATTTTCATCAAATTGGATAAGATGAAAATTAACTAATTCAAATATTTCCTTTTTGGCTATATCAAGAATTTCAGTTTTAAGCACAACTGACTTGCTTTCTTCAGTTCCTGCTAAAAAGCCTCTACGTTTTTTATATATAACATTTCTTTGATGATTTAAGACATCATCGAATTCCAGCACATGTTTTCTAGTGTCAAAATTTAAACCTTCAATTTTCTTTTGCGCAGATTCTATAGACCTAGATACCATTTTTGCTTCAATTGGCTGATCATCTGGTAGGCCAAGAGTGTTCATAAGGCTTTTCATGCGTTCTCCGCCGAAAAGCCGTAAGAGATCATCTTCCATGGACACGAAGAATTGCGTGCTTCCTGGGTCGCCTTGACGTCCTGCACGGCCTCTAAGCTGGTTATCTATACGACGAGATTCATGTCTTTCAGTGCCTAAAATATGTAAGCCTCCAGCTTCCCTGACGGCTTTTGCTTCTTCTAGGTCAACAGGGTTTCCTCCGAGTAAAATATCCACTCCACGACCGGCAATGTTAGTAGCTAAGGTGATTTGATTTAAACGACCGGCTTGGGAAATAATATGAGCTTCGCGTTCGTGATTTTTGGCGTTGAGAATTTCAAAAGTTAACCCTTCTTTTTTTAGACTTTCTGCTAAAAGCTCATTTTTGGCAATACTAACAGTACCTATTAATATTGGCTGACCTTTTTTGTGTCTTTCTTTGACCTCAGCAGCAATAGCTTTGAATTTGGCTTCTTCGGTTTTATAAACAATATCCGATAAATCCTGTCTTATCATTCCTCTGTGTGTAGGAATTAGCTCAACGGTTAACTTATAAATTTTAAAGAATTCTTCTTCTTCAGTCTTAGCGGTCCCGGTCATACCGGATAATTTTTTGTAAAGTCTAAATAAGTTTTGGAAAGTAATGGTAGCTAAGGTTTTGCTTTCTTGTTGGATTTTAACATTCTCTTTAGCTTCAATAGCTTGATGAAGACCTTCGGAATACCTTCTACCAAACATTAACCTTCCAGTAAATTCGTCTACAATAATTATTTCACCATCCCTTACCACATAATCTCGATCCTTTTTAAATAGTGTCTTTGAGCGTAATGCTTGTTCTATGTGGTGAATAGTGGTTACACCCTTTGAGGTATCGTATATATTTGGAATTTTTAATATACTTTCAATTTTGTTAATTCCAGAATCTGTCAATGAAGCAGATTTATGCTTCTCATCAACGATAAAATCTGTAGTCTCGTCAAGTCTTTCAACCAATTTAGCAAAATCATAATACTTACTAGTAGACTCCGAATCTGGCATAGAAATAATTAAAGGGGTCCTGGCTTCGTCAATTAAAATACTGTCGACTTCATCTACAATTGCATAGAATAACTCTCTTTGCGATAGCTGTTCAATACTTTGAGCCATGTTGTCCCGTAAAAAATCGAATCCATACTCATTATTTGTACCATATGTTACATCTGCAGAGTAGGCTAATCTTCGGGTAATTGGTTTCATGTGCTTTACATCCATAACCAAACCTTCTGTTTCACCTTCTAACCTATTTATTTCTTCTTGTTCAGGCTTATATGTCGGATCGTATAAAAAAGATTGTTCGTGCTGAATTGAAGCGACAGACAATCCCATATATGCAAAAACCGGACCCATTAAACTGGCTTGCCAGCGAGCCAAGTAATCATTTACTGTTACCAAATGAGCGCCTCTTCCTGCCAGGGCAAATAGTACTAACGGTAAAGTTGCAGTTAGAGTTTTTCCTTCACCGGTTTTCATTTCAGCAATTTTGCCATTTGCCAGAACAAAACCACCTACCACCTGTACATCATAGTGGAATTGTCCAATACTTCGTTTAGCCGACTCTCTGGTAAGTGCAAAAATTCTCGGTGCGATTTCTTTTAAAAAAACAAATGTTTCATTATCATCTTTTAGATTGGAAGCTTTTTCCTTAAAAGCTTTAATCTCGGCTTGTATTTGTTCATGGGAAAGTCCTGCAATTTCTTCTTTGTATTTATTAACTATAGCCAACTCTTTGGAGTATTTATCCAGAGGACTACTGTCGCCGTTAAATAATTTGCTGAAAAATGACATATCTTTAGTATCCTTTTACGGTTATAAACTAGCAATTAACTGTTAAATTATACCAGATAATTAAAGTCCTGAAAAGTATAAAAATAACAAAAAAATAGGCCGGAATGGGTGTAAGCCCTATCCGGCATTTTGCAAGGAAATTTGGGAGCGGAAACGTTTATTATTTAATTGTAATCTGTGACCACTAGCCTGAAATTGGGGTTGTTTTTGAAAAGTTATTTCAAGCTCGGCAATCCAGCCAGAACCGTCATTTCTTATTAACACAACTCTTCCAGGCGCCCCTTGCGGAACCTCGTAGTCCCCGCTTTTAAATCCTTTTCTTACTCGAACCGTCTTGCCTAAGATTGCCAGTGCTTTCTCTTGAGAGAAATATTGTGGAACGGTACTCTTCATAAACCCTCCTTAAGGGTAGATAGTATACTAAATATATTTGAATTTATTGTTGCAGTCAAGCAGTGTACTAGTACACTGCTATGTATATGTATGTTATAATAATATCGTAATTATTTATATGAATACTTTATGAAATATAATATAAAATATGGCAAGCAACTTGAAAAACTCATAATAAATACTTCTAAAAATCCCAAACTTTTACATGAATTTTTAGTAGATCTCCTCTCCCCTGCGGAATATAAAGAGTTAGCTATTCGAATACAAATAATTAAAATGTTAAACAATAAAATTCCACAAAGAGACATTTCCAAAGCCCTTAGTGTTGGAGTTTCCACTGTTACTCGTGGTGCACGAGAACTTAGCAACACCAAAGGTGGCTTTGCTCAAGTAGTAAGTAAAAAATTAATGAAGTAAATTGACATAATAATTAAAAATCCTTAGTATTTCTACTAAGGAGGGCTCGATGACGATTCTAAAACAGAGCCTGAAGGATGTATTGCTTCTGGTAATTGCTGTTCTGCTCATGTGGCAAAATAGCGAAATCAACGGTTGGCCGGCTTTCACCGCCTTTGTCTGTGGCGAAATGCTTGTTGTTCTAAGCTTCCCATGGACATTCGAGGTTCTTGAACGATTCGGACTATTCTTGATTTTGTTTATGTTGTTTGGAATGTTCGGGTTGCATTTTCAAGCAACGCCGGAATTCCACAAACAGCTCCACAAAATTACAATATTAGACGGGGGTATCAATTACGTCTACGTACTTGTCTTGTTCGGAACACCCACCTTGCAGGCTCTTTGCTGGGCCGCCGCGGCCTGGTACAAAAAGCCGGAAGATTGCCAGATGGCACAAGGCTTTGAGGCCTAACACAAAGGGCGCCCCAAGTTTGGGGCGCCCAAATCTATTTTATTTTCTTTTGGTTCTCTCTCTTCTTAAACTAACTTGTTTATCTTTCTTTTTTGCTAATTGAGTTTTAATCTTAGGAATTGCCAGGTCGAGTGCTGCATACATATCCAAGCCTCGAGCTTCAGCAAAATGACCATGTGGTTGTATATCAATTTCCGCCCTAAAAGCTGGTTCGCCGGTTCTTTTTTTATCAACCTCAATTTCAACTCTAATTTTATCTTCTTCTTTAATAAACTTTGCTAAAACATCCAATTTTTCTAAGATAAAAGATTTTATAGCAGGTGTTAATGTTGTATTTGTAGCTTTAATATTGATATTCATATACATGTCAATTAAGTATTAATCGTACAATTTAATTATAGCATAAATACTAAAAACCAATTAACTCTGGTTCAAATTTCAGCTCAATATTTGTCTTATTTAGTACATTTGTTTTAACCAGGTTTGCCAAAGTTAAAACATCTGTAGAAGTAGCCCTGCCAGTCTCATTAATTATGACTAAAGGCTGAGATTGGTTAATTAAAGCTCCGCCTGAGGCAATTCCTTTTAGGCCACAAATATCAATTAAAAGCGCAGCTGGAACTTTAATAACGTCATTTTCGACAAATTTTTTGTTTTCTAAATTGTTGTATTGATCCGAACCAAATTTAGCTAAAATTAATTGCGCCAAATTATTATATTGTTGTTTATCTAGAATTGGATTTTTAAAAAAAGAACCGGCGTTACCCTTAACGGCGACTGTGGGAAATGGATATTTCTTATCCCGAATGGAAATCACTTCCGTTCTAATTTCAAGTAGCGTTGGTAAAGTGTCTTTAAACTTTGCTTGTAAATCTCTATATGTTAAATTCGGTTTACCATTTTTGATGAGAGTTAGCCCAATATTAAAAATTATGTACTTACCCTTTTTTTCGTAATTAAAAATACTTTTACGGTAGGCAAAACCGCATTCGGAATTGGGAAAGGTTAATATCTGGTGTGTATCCTTGTCAAACACAGTTACAAATTTTATAACCTTACTTGCTTCCTGACCATAAGCGCCAACATTCTGTACTGCAATTGCCCCGGAACTACCTGGGATGTGTGAAAGATTTTCTATTCCCCACCAGTTATTAATTACAGCAAACTTCACAACGTCATCCCAAACCTCACCTGAAGCAACGCTAAGTAATACTTCATTCTCCGATTCTTTTAAGATCTCAATACCTTTGTTTACTACTTTAATTACCAAACCATTAAAACCCGTATCGCTAATTAGAATATTACTACCGCCTCCCAAAACAAATGTTTTTAAATTATTTTTTTCTGCAAACTCATACGCTTCCAGTGCGTCAAATTGATTTTTTACAATGCAAAAATATTTGGCAGGGCCACCAATTTTAAATGTTGTATATGGTGCAAGTTGTACGTTCTCTTGTATCTGCATTATAATATTTCTTTTAATTCGTAGGCCAATCTATTAAAGTCGCCGACTGCCATGGTAATTATAACATCGCCTTCAAGAGCTTCCCTTTTAATTATATTTAATGCCTCTTGCTTGTTATGAACTAGTCTAATTTGAGATTTTGAATTTTTGGATCTTATTTCTGCTACAACAGCTTCTGAATTAATTGTCTGGCTACTAACTTTTTCACGTGCTGGATATATTTCTGAAATTAATACTTCATTAGCAGGATCAAAACTCATTGCAAGATCACCCAGCGTTGCACTTGTGCGACTAAAAGTATGCGGTTCAAATACTGCCCAAATTTTAGAATTAGGATATTTTAATCTGGCAGCTTCAAGTGTTTCTTTTACTTCCGTTGGATGGTGGGCGTAATCGTCGATTAAAATAATACCATTTTTTATTCCAACTTGTTCAAATCTTCTTTTAACACCTTTATATGTTAGCAGATCAAGCGAAATTTGGTCTTGCGCAAACCCCAAAGCTCTAAGAGTAGCTACCGCTGCTAGCATATTGTAGACGTTAATTTTACCTGGTAGCTGAATTTTATACTGTTCAGTCTGTCCTAATAGTTGACTGGCTACTCGATTTGAAAATTTATTGTAAATTTCAATAGTTGTAAAATCAGTTTCGTACTGAATATGTTCTACTTTATAGTCAGCATCGTTATCAATACCAAAACTGGCACTACTTACATTGGATTCATGAACTAGCCTACTTAAATTGGCGTCGTCTGCATTGTAAACAATTAACCCATCATCCGGTATTTTTTCAATTAATAATCTAAATTCCTGCTCTAAAGCTTCAAAGTTTGGAAACATGTCTGGATGATCATACTCCAAGTTGGTTAGTACAAGTATGTCAGGCTTGTAATAATGAAATTTTGGAGAAGGATCATCGAATTCGGATTTATATTCATCGCCTTCAAAAACAAAATAGTGACCGTCGCCTAAGTAAAAATTCTTTTGGGTATTTTGCAATACAGCACCTGTCATATAAGAACTATTGTCTATATTTGTAAGCATATGACCTAATAACCCGGTAGTTGTAGATTTACCGTGGGTGCCGGAGACAACAATCCGCAAATTATTTTCGGCCAGATTAAAGAGTAATTCCGCGAAGGACGCTCTATTTAGATTGTTTTCTACTACAAATTTTACTTCGGGATTATTCAAATCCTCACCTGCGGATAGTATAAACAAATCAGCATTTGAATTTTTTATCTGTTCAATATTATAACCAATAAAGTATTCAATTTTAGAATTATCTAGCACGTCTTTCGCAGGCGCATACAAATCCTTGCTGTCACTGCCAACAACATTATAACCCTTGCCTTTGGCTATACACGCTACTGCGGACATTGCTATTCCACCAATTCCAATAAAATATATTTTAGTAATTTCTGTTAAGTTCATATTAAGTAATTAATTCTTTAATCTTGGAAATATGCTTTTTTGCGGATTCCCTACCCAATTCATAATGTTCCTTAAGGCTTCCTGGGTTAACATTTAATTTGTTAGCTTTAGGAATTTTCATTTCAATTATTAAATTACAGAATGATGAGTCAGTTTCTAGTTTAGAATTTGCCTGAATTGCCAAATCCATACTTTTTCCTAACGTGGTAAACAACCCAGGATTGTTTTGATCAGTTTCACCATTATCCTCGTAAAAGTTTTCAAATAGAAGTTTTATTTGGTCTATATACAAAGATTTCATAAAAAAATCCAAGCCTTTTTTTAGACTGAGTAAACCTGGTGCAAAAACATGCTTTGTTCCACCAGTGCTAATACCTACTATTACATCCGCTTCGTACTTTAGCAAAGGCCTAACTGGAAGAAGCATTAAAATACCTCCGTCTACTAAGGTGCTATTCCCCCTTTGAACCGGTTCAAATATTCCAGGAACAGTACAGGAGATTCTAGCCGCTCTGGCAATATCTCCCATACACAAGTCTACAGGTTCACCATTTTGTATATCCACTGCGGTAAAAGTCATATATGGTCTAACTTCCTCAAATTTCTTTCCCTTGGTAATTTTGTTATAAAGTAAATCTTGTAGTAAGTCTAAAGAGTATAAACCACCAACCCCTCTTTTTCCTGTTGCCATTTCTATAAAATCCTTCCGTTGCATTGTTAACAGAATTTCTTTAAGTTCATGCAAGGTACCACAGGCGTAAGCAGAAGCCACCAAAGTACCACCACTACATGCCGAAATAAAATCTATGTTTATTCCTTCTTCTACTAGAACTTCAAGAAAGCCTACATAAAAAGTAGTTCGGTTACCACTCCCACTTAAAGCCAGGCCTAGTGTTTTTCGATGACTAACTGTTTTACTTTCTAACATGTTCATTGGCCAATTTTAATATAATTTCAGAAATTTTCTCAGATCCACTATGTGTCATAATTCTATTAATATTATACTTCAAAGCTTCACTAGCTTCGTGTTCAAATAAGAGCTTACGAATTATATTAACAAAAATTTCTGAAGTTATTTTTTTCTGTTGTAAAATTATTGCTGCGTTCTCACGAGCCAGCAGTAAGGCGTTATACTCTTGGTGACTACTTGGCATGGGAATAATTATACTGAGTTTTTTTAAAAATGACAACTCTGTGAGGGTGGAAAGACCTGCTCTGGCAACCACAATATCCGCAACTTCATAAACATCAGCCATTTCGGTGATAAATTCAAATGGAAAATAATTCTCATGCTTTACAAAAACCATTTTATTTTTGCCAGTTGAATGTATAATTTGAATCGACTTTGTAAGAGTTTCTAAAGAGTTCAAAATGAGCTGATTAATAAATTCTGAACCAGTACCGCCTCCAAGTACTAGTAAAGTAGGCAGGTCAGGTCTTAATCCAATTTTTTGAACAGCCATTGATTTTGAACCAGTTAGTAGTTCTTTACGAAATGGATTACCGGTTAAAGTAACCTTGTCCGCATTTTTCTTTTTATAAAAAATCCCAAAAGATGAAAAAAAACTTTTCGTAGACTCTTGAAAAGTTACTGTAATTTTAGAGGAGAAAAACTGGCATAGTTTATTTGCCAAACTTGGAAAAATATCCTGCTGGTGTATTAATACTGGAATTTTTAAAAACCAACAAACTAAAATAACCGGAACTTGAACATAGCTACCTGTTCCAACTGCACAGCTCGGTTTAAACTCTCTTATAATTTTAAATGACTGAATGATTCCGACAAATACCAAAAAAGGTGCTAAAAAGTTTTTTAGTGAAAAGTACCTTCTGAATTTACCGGCAGTAATATAACTAAACGGAATACCAGATACCGAAGCCATATTTTTTTCTGGCCCATTTTTTGTTCCAATTAACAAAAATTGAGTTTTAGGATTTAGTGATTTTAATTCAGAGGCAATTGCCAATAACGGTGCCACCGAACCACCACTACCACCACCAATTAATAAAATTTTCATGGTTTAATTAATGACTTTTTATATATTTTTAAAGTGTCTTCAGCAGTATTATTCCAGTTAAAATGCAAACCCCTCTCAAAGCTTTTTTGCTGTAATTGTTCGTAAAATTTAGAGTCTCGGGTCAGTAAATTCATTTTTTCACTAATATCATTAGGATTCAGTGGATTAAAATATATTGCTGAATTGTCGAATATTTCATTAAAAACTTCAATGTTTGACATTAGGAGCGGGAGTCCGAATGTTAATGCTTCCACCCCGGGAAGACCAAAACCTTCGTGTAATGATGCCGAAATAAATGCATGAGCTCCTTTATAAATTGCAGAAAGTTCGTCGTCTTCAACATGACCTGTAAATACCAATCTATTATTATTTTTAATATCTAAGGCTTTATGTTTAATTTCAGGATAATGCGAATCCACCCTACCAACCACAACCAAATCCATTTTTAATTTATGCTTTTTAATAAAAATATCAAAACCTCTTGTAAGGTTAATCAAATTTTTTTTGCGCTCTAAAACTCCGACAAATAAAAAATAAGGATGATTCAAGACAAATCTACTTTTAACTTCAGCTAAAAAAGTATCGGGGACATTTGTGTTTAAAGAGGAACCTTCATAGGATACAGTAATTTTTTCCGGATTTACTTGCAAAATATTCACAATATCTTTTTTTGAATATTCAGAAACGGTAATTATTTTTATAGCTTTTTTTACAGCATTGTCTATAACTTTTTTATACGCGTAAAAGTGCAACGCGTGGCTTTTTTTTGCGCCTCCGATCTTATGGTGCACTACATCATGAATCGTTACTACAAAAGGTTTATTATATAAAATAGGTACATTAAAATTAGGAAAATGAACCAAATCCAAATTATAT
>CAYGEJ010000017.1:0-21781 GCA_964348935.1 uncultured Candidatus Saccharibacteria bacterium
ATATAATACTAACTATTGACAATACTGTAAATATTAGTTATATATGCCTTGTTAAACCATGTTTTAACAACCGTTTGAAAAAGTATTCTTAGGAAGGAGGTAAATATGAACTCAAAACCTGTAGCTCCTGTTACGCAGGTTGGTAAACAGACAGCGAAGCTAATAGCCACCAAGCTTCCACCTGCAACTGGTCCAAAGCCCGCGAGGACTCCCCCGTCCGGCAAGGGCATCTGACAACACTACGCCCCCGAGTTTCACCCGGGGGTAAATTTTTAACATAAAAACCTCCCATTTTGGGAGGTTTTTATTTATATTTATCTAAAATTGTTAGAATCTCGTCCATTCCCCTGTGTGCCCTAAGCAAGTAAGCTCTGATATCTAACATTGTTCGACGTTCATCTCCTTCATCTACAATAGTATCTTGGGCTCTATAGCGTAATATGTCGTTATCAATAGAAAAATCTATACGTCGAATTCTATTGAGTATCTCCCTTAAATTGGCCTCTGCTTGTCTCCTGTCGTATGCCATATAATTAGTTAATTGGTGGACCCTACCGGATTTGAACCGGTCACCCCTTCCATGCCATGGAAGTGCTCTACCAAATGAGCTAAGGGCCCTTACAACTTTGTTATTTTACCTAATTTTATTAAATATTTCAAGCCCAAACTAGTTTAGTTTCTTATTTAATAACCTGCACTTTAGTCCCGTCTGGTAGTGTGTATATATTTCCTACCTGATTTGCATTTTGCTGACCAGACTCCCCTGCTGTCATTACTCTTTTAGCTTGATTCATAAAATCTTGAAAATCATCCACTTGTTGTTTAAATGAAGCAAATAATCCAGTCTTATTAACAATCCAACCAAGTATTACAATAACCAAAGCTAGACCAATAAAATACCCTAGCGCACTAAATATTCCGTTAAAGAAAGAGCGCCAAATTCCTGGGGTTTTCTTTGTTTTTAATTCTGTAAGGTTTTGGTTTATCCCTGACAAATAATGTTGTAATTCAGGATCAATCATAAGTATATTATATCACCTTTTATTTTTAATGGTGCCCTCGGAGGGAATCGAACCCCCATCTCATCCTTAGGACGGATTTGCTCTATCCATTGAGCTACGAAGGCGAAAATCTTAATTGAAACCTTGAAAATTATAACACAAAAATGGTATGTGTTAGAATGGCTATAGATGTTTTGTTTCAAAGAAAACGGATAGTTATGTATAATTATATCATAAAATTTAAGAATAGTCAAATATACAATAAAATAGCTTACTTAAGCGTATTTTTAATAACTGTATCCATCTTCTTCCAAATAAAATACGCATTCCTAACTAAGGAAGCACATTTAACTGGGGGATACTCTGATTTTACCAGTATTTCCTTATACTTAAGCGATATTTTGCTTTTTACCACATGGGGGGTACTTATTCTACCACGTGGTAGGGAATTTCTCCACGTGGTAAAACCACTAAAATGGCTTATTCTAGCCATTTTTCTAAGTTTTATATATAATTTTAAAGAAAATACTGGATTAGGCCTTTATTTCTTAATAAAATGGCTAGAATTAATTGTTGCATATGGAACATTTACATTATTATTTCAAGAATATCCAATTAAATCCTTATTTTTAAGACTTTTTGTATATTTAGCTAGCATCCAGTCAATATTTGCTATTTTACAGTTTTATAAGCAAAGCTCGATAGGTCTATACAGGTTGGGGGAGTCACACTTAAGCCCAACAATTCTTGGTGTTGCTAAGATTGTTTCGCATGGAACAACATATATAAGGGGATACGGGTCATTTCCTCATCCAAATCCTTTATCTGCCATCTTGGTAGCGGGAATAATTATGGGTAGTTACTTGTACCTGAAAGCAAAGGATACTAAAAATAAGGTAGGGTGGGGGATTCTAACCATTCTTAATATAGTTGGGCTGACAACGACCTTTTCACGTGGAGCATTTATAAGTTTATTAGTGGGTTTGGGAATATTCTTAGGATATTCTTTATTTAAGAGGACAAAAGGCACTTGGGGATTAATATATATAATTACCAGTGTTATTTTTTTCTCGATATTCACTTTCAAACCATTATTATTAGTCAGAACAACATTTTCAGATCAAGCAACTATTGATAGAATGTTCTACAATCAAGCAGGGATACAAATGTCAATAAAAAACCCGCTTCTTGGAGTTGGAGCAGGGGAGAGCGTGTTACACATGGAACAGTATAGTGGAAAACCGCTTAATTATTGGGAAAAACAACCACCCCATAACTATTTTATAATAACAGCTGCGGAAATAGGTATCCCAGCTCTTCTATTCTTGCTTTGGTTTATATTTTCTCAGCTCAAAAACCTTTACACAAAATTAAAATCTGAACTTACACCAATTCGTTTACTGTTAACAACAATATTGATTTCACTACTGGTGCTAATGCGATTCGACCACTACTTTTATACTCTCCAACAAACCCAACTCTTCCTCTGGATATTTATCGCACTTGTTTCATCTGAAACAAAAAAATCCATTAGCCAACTGACAAATGGGGAGATTGTTTAAATTGAATAACGAATTAATAATTCTATTTATGATATTCTTTGCCGGCTAGTATGGTACAAGCCCTATAAATTTGTTCCTCCAGTAAAACACGTGCCATATTATGGGGAAAAGTAAGCAGTGATAGTGATATTGAATAATTACTATATTGTTTTAAAGATTCATGCAACCCAATACCACTTCCAATTACAAAAACTAATTCCATCCCCAAGCCACCAACCCTTTCCAAAAACGTTGCGAAGTCTTTAGAATTTCTAAGAGTTCCTTTTTCTTCGAGCAAAATAACAACACCATTTTGAGGGAGTTGTTTGATGATTTTTTTTGCTTCATCCTCTTTTACCTGTTCAACTTCCTGCTTTTTCCCATATCCAATTTCGGGAAGTTCCACAATTTTAATTTTTGCAAAAGAAGTTAGCCTTTTTAAATATTCAACTTCCAATTCCTTATAAGCCTTTTCTTTGAACTTACCTAGAGTAATAATTTTTATCTTGAACATAAAATTATCATAAACTTAATTACTTATTAAGTCCAGTTGCAAAACTTCTCTCATACACGGCCGTGTGATATAATAGTTTTATGAGTCGAAAATATGCTACATTCTCAGGGGATTTATTAAAACTCGTTGGAGAAGCGACTGGTTTTTTTACTTGGCCTTTTGAATTTTCGGAATCGTACAGATACGAACAGTTAAGAAACCTCAACTCTAAAAAAATATACGATAATTTATACTCTCTTAAAAAGCAAGGATACTTAAAATCTATAAGTAAAGATGGAAAAATATTTTTCGATATTACCAAGAAAGGAGAAATGGAAATTTTATTTTTAAAATCCCATGCTAAAGATACCAAAAAATTAAAGTGGGATGGCAAGTGGAGGTTGGCATTCTTTGATATACCAGAAGAAGCAAGAGAGAAGCGAGATAAATTAAGAAAACTCCTTAAAGACAATGGATTTATTAAATTACAAGCAAGTGTTTTTATAAGTCCAAAAGCGCTTCACATAGACGCAATAACATATTTAAATTCTTCGGGACTAATCAAATTTTTAAGATTCGCAAGGATTGATGAAATGGATGATGATAAAGAGCTAAAAAAACAATTTAAACTTGTTTAATTGACGGCCGTGAATTTCACAAGTTTATGACTTTCTTTTTATAACTTTTTACTGTAATATTTATTAAGTTTGGGCCTATAGTAAAGTGGTATTACACGGCATTCGCATTGCTGAGGCGCGAGTTCGATTCTCGCTAGGTCCACCATAAAAGACAAATTATGAATTATATAGGTACAATAGTTGAAGAAAGTCTGTCCGATACATCTATCTTACAAGAAGTATTAATTTTGAATACAAAAACCAGTATAGTTACTGAAAAAAATAAAACTCCATGGCTGAGAAAATGGACATTGAGCAAAACTGAAATACCAGAGAACAGCATAGATCAAATTTCTTACAAACTAAGCCAAAATCTTAATACAAAGTACTGGTACGCGGATTTTAAAAATAATGAATTCCATTATATTATTTATCGAGACAAGATTTTTAAAGTTGATTTAAGCAACCCTATTATGTATATAGAAGCAAAAAAATTTGGACTTGCTTTAGGCATACCCGGATACCAATTAGATTTTAAATAATGTTTTATTTCTATATTCTAAAGTGCGAAGATGGTACGTTTTATTCTGGCAGTACAAAAGATTTAAAATTAAGGGAAAAAACCCATAACTCAGGTCGTGGTTCTAAATATGTTTATGCTCATGGTGGTGGCAAAATTGTTTACTATGAAAAATTTAAAAGTTGGGGAAAAACTTTAAGTAGGGAAGCGGAGGTAAAAAAATATTCTAGAGAAAAAAAATTGGGATTAATTAAAGCTAGGCCCAGAAAATCTTAAAGCTTTAGACCCGGATTACACCTAATACACTCAAATTAGTAAAATTAAAAAACACTCCGATGTACATCGGAGTGTTTTTTAATTTTAAATTCCGTGAATTATATCTATTTTAGCTCCGAGTTTTTTTAGTCGCTCAACCAAATTCTCATAACCTCGGTTTATTGAATATACATTACGAAGAATGGAAGCTCCTTTAGCAGCAAGCATTCCCAAAAGTATTATAGCGGCAGGACGAAGCGCTGGAGGGCAAATAATTTCTGCGCTTCGAAGCTCTGTCGGCCCCTCTATATACACACGATGTGGATCTGCCAAAATTATATTGGCACGTAACTTGGTCAGTTCCATATAATAAATTGCCCGGTTTTCATAAACCCAATCATGAATTAAAGTTGTACCTTTAGCTTGCGTAGCGATTGGTACAAAGAAGGGGAGATTGTCTATATTTAAACCTGGAAATGGTTGGGGATGAATTTTTTCTTCCAAAGCAACTAAATTTGATGCAAAAGTTTTTATATCCACCAAGTTTGTTTTTCCATTATAACTTTTGTATTGTTTTAAAATTTTATACTTAAAACCCATTTTTTCCAATTTCAAAAGCTCAAGTTCTAAAAAATCTATAGGACAACGCTCAATAATAATAGAAGACTTGGTAGTTGCTGCCAGTGATAAAAATAGCATGGCCTCTATTGGATCTTCACTTAAATTAAATTCGACTTTGGAATTTAATTTGGACTTTCCGTAAACTTTTAATGTTGAGGTGCCAATCCCTTCTATTTTAACCCCAAGAGCTCCCAAAAAATAACACAAATCTTGCACCATGTAATTTGCCGAGGCCAATTTTATAGTTGTAACCCCGTCAATCTTCGCGGCTGCCATTAAAACATTCTCTGTAACCGTATCACCCATTTCATATAATACAATATCGGAAGAATGGAGATTGGACGAAGTAACTGCATAGTGGTCGTGGTGGGTCTGAATTTTTATACCTAATTTTTCTAAACCGAACAAATGTGGTCGGACAGTTCGCTCACCTAACTTGCAACCCCCAGCAAGAGGTAGATTGAAACTCTTAAATAAATGAGAGAGGGGACCTAAAAGCATTAAAACACTTCGAGTTTTAATTGCTGCCTCAGTGTTAATGTCTTGAAGGTTAATTTTGGTTCCTGGGGCGATTTCCAGATTGCTTCCTAGCCATTTCACACCAACTCCAATACTTACCAAAACCTCAATAATTCTGTTCACTTCTTCGATTTTTGGCACATTTTTAAGCGTTGTTTTGCCATGGTTTAACAACGAAGCACAAAGCAGTGCCACTGCAGCGTTCTTTGAAGTATTCACACTTACCTTGCCCGAAAGTTTATGCCCACCTTCAATTCTAAAATTTACAGACTTATTAGCAAGGGTAATAA
This sequence comes from uncultured Candidatus Saccharibacteria bacterium, assembly GCA_964348935.1. Classification (GTDB taxonomy): domain Bacteria; phylum Patescibacteriota; class Doudnabacteria; order UBA920; family UBA920; genus PALSA-1336. The sequence continues at coordinate 5,858 of CAYGEJ010000017.1, forward strand.
TTTCATGATTTAAAACCGTGCTAATTTTGGCAAGCATTTCAGTCGACAAGTTTTGTTGACCTTTTTCCATCCGCGCTACGGCTGATTGGCTGGTCTTTAAACTTCGAGCAAATTCACTCTGTGTAAAACCTTTTAATTCTCTAACCTCGGCAATAAATTGTCCAATTTTCTCTTGATCGGTTATATGTAATTTCATAATCGTATATGGTATTATATACACATAATAATAGCATAATATTAAATTTAGGTCAAAATTATACCTATTTTATATCATATATGATAAATCCCGTCTTACATATTGTAGGACGGGATTTTATATCAAACACTAATAAAACTTAAAAATGAAATAGTTTACTAAACCAACTGTCTAAGAAATGTGAGCTCTTATTGGAATAATATAAAGCTAAAATTCCAACCAAATACACAACATTCAAAGCCAAAACCTTTAAAAGATCTACTTTGATAATTTTATATTCTGCCTCATGGCTCAAATGCAGGGGGGCAGATGGGGTATTTTTGCTCATTTTAGTTATGAATTAATTGCGAAAACAACATTAATATTCTAACATTAATTAACATTTGAAAGCAACAAGCGCTAATGCTACAATATCTAAGCTACCAACTAAGATTGTGCACATTTAATAGCTATTTCAGCCAATGACCGCATAAGACATAATTAAATTCTAACGCTAGTGACTATTACTTTAACAACCATAACCTTAGTTATTGCTACAACTGCTTTCATATTCAGCTCATACAACTTATGGCAAACCCTGTCCTTCAACAAGCTCCGAAAAAGTTTTTTTGCAGGTAATAAAGCCTTGGACCTAGAAAGTGTCATATTAGGCTTAGAAGCTGAATTGATAAGCGGGCAAGAGCGACAAAAAATTATTGAAGAATCACTTCACAACTTAAGGTTAGATTCACAATTTGCCATTCAAAAATTAGGACTAGTACGCTTTAACCCTTTTGAAGACGGGGGAGGTAATTTTAGCTTCTCTTTAGCCTTACTGGACGGACACAATAACGGATTAGTATTAACTAGTATGCACGGCCGACAACAGAATAGAATATATACCAAAAAAATTATAGATGGCAAAAGCGAAATGCAGCTAACCGACGAAGAAGCCCAAGCTATTATTCAAGCGAATACAAAATAATTTGTAAACTCGGAAATATTAACCTAAGAAAGGAAATAAATGGATAAAATTCTCGATAACGATTTAAACAGTCCGGCAGAAACAGTAGTTGGCCCAAGTGTAAAAATACAAGGTGACTTAAACAGCGAAGGTAATATTAAAATTGAAGGTCAGGTTTCCGGAAAAGTTAAAACCAGCCAAAGCCTGTTTGTAATCCCTGGAGCTAAAATTATCGCCGACGTCTTAGCAGGCAACGCAGTTGTTGGTGGAGAAATCCAGGGAAATTTAAAAATTTCTGGGCATTTAATCTTACAAAGTACCGCAAGAATTCTAGGGGACATATCCTGTTCTGTATTTCGAGTAGAAGATGGCGCATTATTTACTGGAAAATGCATTATGGGTGGGAACGGAAAAAAGGGCGGGGTTGTAGAAATAGAACCAGAGGAATAATACTCAGTGACTAGTGAATAGTTACAAGTGACAAAAAAATTGTATGCATTAAAACTGCGTCTAACTCGTCACTAGCAACTAATAACTAGTCACTATTTTTATGCATTACTACATTTTAGACCAGGGCAACTTACAAATGGATAAATTTGAAAAGCTACAAACCCAACTTAGTGGACTACTAGCTGAATTCAAAGTGGCCGGAGAAACAGCCAGAGTAACCCCGCTTCGTACCGTGCAGGATTTAGTTAATACCGCCAGCCAACGCGGAGCCACTACTCTTATCGCCTGTGGAAGTGACGATACTTTTAATTTAATGCTCGCAGCTTTAAAAGGTCGTGATTTTACTCTAGGTTTTATTCCTTTTGTCGAATCTTCCAATCTGGCAAAAATATTAGGCATAGATAGCGTTTTTACCGGTGTAAAAACTATGGCTGCCAGAAGGATTGAGAAAATAGATCTAGCCAGAATCGCTGACAACTATTTTATTAGCTACCTTGAATTTGGGGTAATGTCTCAAAATATTAAAACCGCCGGTCTCTGGCAAAATTTAAAACTCCTAACTAGTGAAAGCAAGACTTTTGAAATTCGCGTTGATAACTCTTACACTATTACAATTAGCGGACTCGGGGGATTAGTCGCCAACATCAGGTCTTCTTCATCTAAAAGTGAAACAGTGGCCAACCCCACCGACGGAAACTTAGATTTGTTAATCCTGGAACGCTTAAACAAGCTCCAAGTCTTAAAATATCGAGACACCATTGCTGACAATAGTTTAGAAAAAGTCCCAAACACTAGTGTAATAAAGTGTAAAAAAATTGAATTTTTAGAACCCCGCGGACTTAACCTGACCATGCTTGGCAGAGTAGTAGCCAAGTTCCCAGCCACAGTAGAAATTATTCCAGCCAGACTAAAAATGGTAGTTGGGAAGAATCGAACATTTTAATTTTTGCTATTTTACAAACTTTTGTTATAATTAAAATCCAATGAGACATAAATACAGACCTCGCCAAAAAATACACCTCCTCCAAGGTCTCAGTGTAACCTAAAACCCCGTTAACACGGGGTTTTTATATTCATACGAGTATTCAGATTTTCAAAAATCCTTAGGGGGACAAAATGAAAGAAGAGTGTGGAATTTTCGGGATTGTTAGCAATCGTCCCGTGGCAAAACATATCCGTCTTGCATTGTTCGAACAACAGCACCGTGGGCAAGAAAGTTGTGGTATCGCAACCAGCAATGGACTTGAAATCTATTGCCAAACAAGAATGGGCTACGTGCTAGCCTCAATGACAGACGAAGTTATCGCCGTGCTTCCTGGAAACCTAGGCAACGGGCACGTAAGATATTCGACTGCCGGGGGCAGTAAAATCAAAAACGCTCAACCGTTTGCGGTCAACACTAAATACGGCCCAGTAAGCGTAGCTCATAACGGTACCATCACCAACGCAGAAGAGCTCAAACGGGACTTATCGCAAGAGGGAGCACTTTTCCAAAGCGATAGCGATACCGAGGCGGTTCTCCATTTGATAGCAAGATCAAAGCAATCAACTCTGGTTGAAGCTATCAAGGAAGCCCTACCAAAAATGACTGGAGCATACTGTCTTTTATTTCTTACGAAAGACTCTGTAATCGCTGCACGTGATCCACTAGGGATGCGTCCACTGGTTATTGGAAAACTTCCTAGAAATCAAGGATTTGTATTTGCCTCTGAAGAATGTGCATTCCGTCACTGCAATGCCAAACTTATTGGCAAAGTTGGCCATGGTGAGTTGATAATTGCAACACTGGAAGGCCTGGAACGACAACAGTTCGCACCAGCTACCAAATCTTGCCACTTATGCGTTTTTGAAAAAGTATATTTCGCCAGACCTGGCGACGAGCAATATACGTCGAGATTTCAGTCAGGAATCCAACTGGCCAGGGAGTACTCACACCTGAAAGCTGACATTGTTATTGGTGTGCCAGATTCAGGAGTGATTGCTGCGCTTGGCTTTGCCGAAGAGTCAAAGGTCCCATATCGTTTGGGGTTGACCAGAAACCACTATACCGGGCGGAGCTTTATTGAACCGACTCAGGCAAAGCGAGGAATTGCTGTCGATCTTAAACTGAGCCCTATAAATGTTGTTATAAAGGGTAAGGTTGTTATCGTCATCGACGATTCGCAAGTAAGAGGAACAACTGGTAAGAAGATAGTTCGAATGCTCAAAAAGGCAGGTGCGAAAAAAGTTTACTTATTATTAGCCTGCCCACCAATTCTCCACCCTTGTTACCACGGAGTGGATATTCCAAATCGCAATAGCCTAATCGCCGTCGGCCGAAACCACCAGGAAATCGCCAAGAAGATTGGCGCTGACTTTGTTGGTTACCTCTCCATTCCGGGACTCCTTGAGGCTTGCGGGGAAAGTGAGAAAGTAGAACATTGCACCGGATGTATGAACGGGAATAACTACGACCTTGTACAAATTTCCCAGTAGTACCACACTTCAAACAACCCCTGCCGTTCCCCAAAGAACGGCAGGCTTTTTTTATAAATAAAATACCGGTACATGCAAGCTACTGCTTAGCACATACCGGAAAAGTTTAGCGCGACTTTAACTCCCTTTCAATTTTCAAGACCTGATAGGCAATTGGATGCAAGCAAGAGTCAATGAGACGGCGACTAGCAACGTACCCAGAATTAGCAAAGTACCCCAACATCTCGTCCACAGAGAAACTTACAGCGCCTTTATAAGTTAAGGTCATTCTACCGTTGCTGGATACAGAAAAAGATTTTGGCAACGATATAGTAACCCTTGCAAAGGTCATATAGCCACTGTACAACCAATTGAAGTCATAAACCTCAACCTTGTAAGTGAGTCCATCTAAGGTAATTTGGTGCTCGATTGTGTGTAGATTAAACTTTTGAACATGAGTGTTTGTCGACACCACAGGGGAAGTCGGAGTTATTTCGACCCCGATTTCGTTTTCCTGGGTTTGTTTGAAGCTGTTCAAATCTAAAATTATGAGGGACATTTCTAACTCCTTGTTGATTGCAAATGCACCTTAAAGCCCTCAACAGTTTCGTCGACGGGCTCAGATTGGTAAAAAAGCAAAGCAACTCGTCGTTCTCCAATCTGCACTATTGGGAAACGATACGTTGGCCCACCTTGGTATACCGTTACTTCATGTTCATAAACTCTAAGTAGAGCATTTTCCCAAACAAGCACAGCTTGGTTTTTAACTTCAACCCAACCTTCAGCGTCTTGTATCCAGACACTCTTTTCAAGTGTTCCTGTATGGTCAATTTCTGTCATTTAATGCCTCCTTCTGTCACATTGTGACTAACAATAATAAAATGGTTAAGGAATATTGAAAACATTTACTATACAAAAGTGTCAGAAAATGCTACACTTTTTATATGAATATTGAACTATTTGAGGAATTAGGCTTAACTAAGACAGAAAGTAAAATATACTTTGCTGCTTTAGAATTAGGCGAATCTTTACATAAACAACTAGCAGAAAAAGCCGGTGTAAAAAGACCAACTCTTTACGACAGTCTTCCAAAGCTGTTTGAAAAAGGACTACTTACAGAAACCGTAAAAGGTAAAAGGTCTTTCCTAGTTCCAGAAGATCCACAAAAATTTTTAGAAACTAAAAAAAGTTCTTTAGAACGTTTACAAAAAGAAATCCCAATGCTTCAAGCGCTAATGCTTACTGCAAAAAGTAAGCCTAAGTTGTTGCTTTACGAAGGTGTGGAGGGGATTAAAAAAATTTACTTTGACCACTTACTTCAGAAAGAACCAATACTAGAAGTTGTAGGAATAGAAAATATTCACCCAAAAATTGCAAAGTATATAAAAGAACACTACATTTGGGAACGAGCTCGAAGAAAAATTCCACTTAAAATGTTAATTAGCGGCCCTACTGTGGCGGGTATTTTTAAAATGAAAACCGACAAAGACGAACTAAGAGAAGTTAAAAATATAGACGGAAATATTTTTCCAATCCCAATGGGTTTAAATATTTATGGCAATAATGTTGCTATAACCCTCCACAGAGCAGATAGTGAACCGGTGGGGCTAATAATTCGCTCCCAAGAAATTGCAACAAGCCTAAAAAGTTTGTTTAATTTTGTTTGGGAAAAGTCATAAAAAACACTTGATTTTATTACATTTTTCTGGTAGAGTAAATAAGTTATTAGTCACAGATAAGCCCGCAGCACAAGGATAACAGCGATAAAAACTTATATAAAATTATGAACCTCTCCAGCCTTTCCTCACAATTAAACATGTCTATCCAAGAAGTCCGCTCCAAGGCTAAGGAGAAGGGCTACTTTATTTCGCCAAAAGCAAACAAAGTAGACAACTACGTAGCAAGAAAACTCATAGAAGCATTTGGACAAGCTCCAAAGGTAGACCCAAACGCAGCCCCAAAAATTCCAACCAAAATTAAAATTCCTGGCTTTATTAAAGTTAGGGATTTCGCCATTCTATTAAAACTACCAGTCACCAAAGTAATTACCACCTTAATTACAAATGGAGTAATGGCAACTATTAATGAAGAAGTAGATTTCGAAACCGCTTCTATAGTTGCCCAAGAATTAGGCTTTGAAGTTGAAGTAGAAGCCGACCAAAGCGTAACCGAATTCGGTTTGGGTTTTTTGCAGGAAGTTATTAAAGCTGAAACAGAAGATAATTTAAAAACACGTCCGCCAATTGTGGCAATTATGGGTCACGTTGACCATGGTAAAACGACATTATTAGATACTATTAGAAAAGCCAAGGTAGCCGAAGGCGAAAGCGGTGGTATTACCCAGCACATTGGTGCTTACCAAATAAAAAAGAATGGTAAATTAATTACTTTCTTAGATACTCCAGGGCACGAAGCCTTTAGCGAAATGCGTGCTCGTGGTGCCAATGTTACAGATATCATAGTTTTGGTTGTGGCAGCAGACGATGGCGTCCGCCCACAAACCTTAGAAGTAATTAAACGCGCTCAGTTTACCAACACTCCTTTAATTGTAGCCATAAACAAAGTAGACAAACCAGACGCAAATGCAATGAGGGTAAAACAAGAACTTTCTGGGGTAGGCGTGCTTACCGAAGAATGGGGTGGGCAAACAGTAGCCGTTGAAATTTCCGCCAAACATAATAAAGGTATAGACAATCTATTAGAAATGATTTTACTTACCGCAGAAATGGAAGGCTTTAAAGCCAATCCGCATGGCCGAACTGTTGGAACAATTATTGAAAGTAAAATGAGCCAAGGTAAAGGAGCTAACGCAACGGTAATAATTCAAAATGGCACTTTAAAAGTAGGTGATATTATTGCGGCAGGAGCTGCCTTTGGTCGCATTCGTTCTTTGGAAGACGAAACCGGCAAGAAACTTAAAGAAGCACTACCTTCTACACCTGCCCAAATTTCCGGATTCAGCGAAGTTCCGCAAGCAGGCGATATACTTCAAATCACCGCAACCTTAGATGAAGCCAAACAAATTGCGTTAACCATTCAACGCAAAAACCAAAGTCACAAACTTTCTAGTAAGCAAGCCATTATTGGTGACTTGAAGAATAAAACTTTAAATTTGATTGTTAAAACAGATGTGGCTGGCTCGCTAGAAGCTATAAAGCAATCCATTGCTAAATTAAAAAACGACGAAGTTAAAATTAGTATATTAAGCGAAGGAGTTGGCGAAATCAACGAATCCGATGTACTACTTGCATCCAGCTCCAGAGCGGTTATTATTGGTTTTAAGAGCAAAATAAACCCGAAAGTAATTAGCCTCGCCAAACAAAAAAAAGTTGTTATAGACAGTTACGACGTTATTTACGAACTTATTGAAGACATAACCAGCGCAGTAATTAAAATGTTTACTCCAGAGCTAGAAAAACATGCTTTTGGAAAAGCCAAAGTTCTACAAATTTTCCGCACAGAAAAAGGTGAAATGATTATTGGCGGAAGAGTCGATGAAGGCGAACTAAAAAAACAAAGTCAAATTATGATTATCCGTGACGGTGTGGAATTAGGCAGGGGAGAAATTCTCGAACTTCAGCAAAGTAAAGTCGCCTCCCGTAACGTTGCAATTGGCGAAGAATTTGGAATGAAGATTAAAACCAGCGTCAAAATAGAAGTTAAAGATGTATTAGAAAGCTTTGAAGAAAAGATAAAACAGAAGACTTTAGTAAATAGCTAGACATTTTAATACAAAACCCCCTCCGTAAGAGGGGGTTTTAAAGAGCCTTGAATAAATTAATGATTTGAGTTAAACTATTGTTTTACTGAACTGAACCAGCAGAACCTGGTAACATCTCGGCCGTGTTTGGTCGAATCAAATTTACGGGGGAATATATGCCACCAACATTGCTTTGTAATACGCTTTCGTCTTTTTGGGATGCGTGCAATAATCTCGCTGATCATGCTTGCCATGAGCCAATGGAACCCAGAGATTCTGATAGCGACCAAATGCACCGACAGTACCACAGCAGGCACAATGGCTGGGAAATTAATCACTTCGCTCACCAGGGACTACTTGAAGTGCTCACATCACTGCTCACCCTGTCACAGTTCAACGATGCGGAAAAAGTGGAAATATGTGAACGCCTGAACCTGCTGGAAGTTCATCACAAGCATCAACAAGAAATCGAGGAAAAAATAAATCGAATTCGTGAAGCACTGCCGCTAAGCACCCAGAAATAAGGCAAGTGTGCCAGCCAATTGCAACAAGACAAGCCGTGTCCACTTCAGTAATGGACTCGGTTTTTTATTTTTATCATCTTCACTCTTGATAAATTTCCAAATAACGGCTATACTATTTAGCTTAGCTGTTATAATTAATTTGAATGTTACATAAGGATAATTTAAATTCGTATCATTTGGATATTTATTCGTAAAATTAAGATTATATATTTATGAAACCAGAAGTAAAAAAAGATACAAATAGAATTGCTAAAGTTAATTCCTTAATCCAGCACGAACTGGGTCCAATTTTACACGAATTTTTGGACTGGCAAAACGGACTAGTCACCATTACTAAGGTTGATACGAGTAAAGATATGAAGTGGGCAAAAATTTGGATATCGATATTAAATCCTACTGTAATAAAAAAACCGGGGCAAAATAACGTACCAACAGATAACGCAGTACTGGATAAAAAAGTGCTGGATTATTTAAGCAATCATATCTACGAAGTTCAAGGTGAAGTTAACAAACACTTTCATACCAAAATTATTCCTAGAATTAGCTTTCACCTAGACACCAGCCCTCGTTATGTGGAGCATATAGACGAACTAATTAGGAAAGTACACACTGAGGAAAACCCAAATAACAAATAACAAATATTGTCATTTGAATTTTAAAAATTTCGATTTTTTTAATATTTGGAGATTTGTAAACTAGCTATGGAGTCAAACTTTAAACAAGCATTAAACCTCATAAACTCATCCACTTCTATACTTCTAACAATGCATGAACGTATGGACGGCGACGACGGTGGAGCACTTTTAGCCATGGGGATTCAACTGGAAAAAATGGGTAAGCAGATAACCTACGCTATCAAAAAGGGCGTTCCACCAAATTTAGCTTTCTTACCAGGAGCTCAAAAAATCCAAGATGATTTTCCAGAATTAAATTATGACCTACTAATTACTTTTGGTTGCTCAATTTTAAGCAGAACTGGAAATTCTAATATCTTAAATCTCAAATCTTCCGCCAAAGGCGGATCCGCCTCTGGCGGAAAAATAACAATTATTAATATAGACCATCATCCGGATAATTCTAATTTTGGTACGGTAAACATGGTGGATGCAAATAAATCTTCTGTAGCAGAATTAATATATGATTTTTTTATTTGGAACAAATGGACTATTACAAAAGACGTTGCCACTTGTTTACTTACCGGCATCATCACGGATACCGGGTCGTTTATGCACTCCAACACTCAAAGCTCAACCCTAATGGTCGCAGCGGAACTTATGAGCAAAGGCGCTCACACCTATAAAATAAATAAATTCACTTACAAAAATAAATCTCCGGAAACTTTAAAAGCCTGGGGCAGAGCAATAGAAAATTCTTATTACGACAAAAAAAATCGCATAATATATTCCGTACTTACCGATAAAGATTTAGAAGACTTTAAAAACTTACCAGGATCCGCATTTGAAGGTTTTGCCGAAACCTTAAATACTTTACCGGAAGCCAAATTTGCTATGTTTTTAAGACAAGACGGCGAGATTATTAAAGGAAGCCTGAGAAGTGATCCTTTTAAAAATGTAGATGTGTCTAAAATTGCCTATATGTTTGGTGGCGGGGGACACAAACTAGCTTCCGGCTTTTCAATAGCAGGAAAACTCATAAGAGACGAAACAGGGAAGTGGAAAGTAGTATGACCACAGATACGCAGATTAAAAACAGCTGTTCTGCAATTGCAGAACAGCTGTTTTTAATGCGAATATCAACGATATTATTTTTTATTTGCCAACCTCATATCTTTCAGAGCTTCTGCCCACCAAACTAAACTTGCGAGCAAACCATCAATTCTCTTGTTTATAGACTCGTCTAAAAGTTGTCCGTCATCGCTAAAATATTTTTGAACTGGTCCTATCATCACGGTTTCTCTAATGGACATAGCATTATAATTTTGAATTACCGGACGCAAATTCTCAATCATCCTTGCGCCGGCTGTGGTGCCATCAGAAACCCCAACTAAACCAAACGGTTTTTTTTCAAATTCCAAATACAGCCAGTCCAAAGCATTTTTCAAAACTGCCGGGTAACCGTGATTGTATTCCGCGGAAACTATAATAAAAGCATCGGCCTCACGGGCAATATTACTCCACTTCTGGGCATTCTCATTTGGATATCCGGTTTTAAAATATACTACCGGTACGGTTGGAGCATTGTAAAAGGGGAGGGGTAGTTCTTTAAAGTCTACCAACTGACAATTAAACCCGAGGGATTGGACTTTTTTCAACACCAACTTTGCAGGAGCTTCACTTCGCCTACCTTCACGCACCGAACCTAAGACAACGACTATATTCAAACTCATATTTTCCTTTCTTGTTACTCTAGATTTTATTCCTACTATATATTATAATAAGCAGGCGAAAAAATCTAATAAGCCCGGGTGGCGAAATGGCAGACGCACTACCTTGAGGTGGTAGCGACCGCAAGGTCATGGGAGTTCGACTCTCCCCTCGGGCACCAAAAAACTTCCCAAATAGGGAAGTTTTTTTATTTAGCATCAACACCCACTGCTTCACTAATATTTTTAAACCCATCTTGTTCCAGCAGTTTAACCAAACCTTGGTTTATTTTTTTGACAATAAATGGCCCCTCGTAAATAAAACCTGTGTAAATTTGAATTAGAGATGCACCGGCTTTAATTTTTTCATATGCATCTTCAGGGGTAAATATCCCACCGACGCCAATAATTGGCAAGCCAATATTTTTCTTGTGAATGTACCTTATTAACTCTGTAGACTTTTGTGCAATAGGTCTTCCGCTAATTCCACCAGTTTCATAAGTAACAGTTTTTAAATTGTCTCTACTAACAGAAGTATTGCTTGAAATAATTCCATCCACGCCAACATTTTTACAAACTTCTAAAATTTCATCTACTGCGTTAAAAGAAAAATCTATGGTAATTTTTACTAAAATTGGTTTTGCAATCCCTCTAGTTTTCCTATACGCTACCAAATGTTCCAAAATATTTGTAAGGAGTTTTTTATCCTGAAGATCCCTAAGTCCTGGAGTATTTGGCGAACTAAAATTTACAACAAAATAATTACCCAAATTATACATTTCTTTAAACAAAAATAAATAGTCCTCAACTGCTAATTCATTTAAAGTAATTTTATTTTTGCCCAAACTAATTCCTAAAATAGATTTATGTTTTACTTTTTGTAAATGATTCTTTATTTCCACAACACCTATATTATTAAAACCCATTCTATTAATTACGGCGTTATCGTCTGGTAATCTAAACATTCTCGGCCTAGCATTCCCAGACTGAGGAAGCTTGGTAATAGTACCGATTTCTAAAAAACCAAAACCTAAAGATTCGAGTCCGTTAACAATCTTGCCGTCCTTATCAAAGCCTCCGGCTAAGCCAACAGGGTTTCTAAAATTTAAATTAAAAATATTTTGTTCTAAAGTTTTACTCTCTATTTCGGTAAAAGCGGAAACAACATCCTTTATAGGGGGGTAACCGAGAAATTTTAAAAAACGCAGTGCTAAATTATGCACTGTTTCTGGGTCTTTAGTCAATTTAAATAATATCGGACGAATTAACTTATACATTCTCTATTTCTTTTTGAATTAAGTCTAACGCTTTTTCTGCATTTTCGACTTTAGTTATTTGTCTGCCTATAACTAAAAAATTGGCACCAGCTCGTAGTGTATTTTCTGGGGTATCAAAACGCTTTTGGTCGTCACTATTTACTCCAATTGAACGAATACCAGGAATTACCAATTCCAAACTGTTAAATTCAGAATTAGAACGAATTACCCCAACTTCTTTAGGTGAGCAAACCAAACCATCAACCCCAGACTCCTTAACAATTTTTGCTAATTTTAAAACTAAATTTTCTGCTGTACTAGTTCCATATATTTCACTTATTTCAGCATCTCCAAGGGAAGTTAAAGCAGTGACTGCATAAACTTTTTTACTACCAAATCCTTCTTTGGCAGTTTTAAGCATTTCAAGTCCTCCACTAGCGTGCACTGTTATTATATCCACTCCAGCACTTGCTAAGCTTTGAGCTCTTAACTTAACAGTATTAGGAATATCGTGCAGTTTAAAATCTACCCAAACTTTTTGTACTCCCGCATTTTTTAATACCGAAATAATTCCTGACCCGTAAATGTCGTATAAATTATGAATTTTCACTGCATAAATTCTTTTGCCTATTTTACTAATTAAACTAATAAGATGTTCTTTATGTAAATCATCTGCAGAAAGAATAATTTTATCTTGTGTGTTCATAATTATTTACCCTTGGATTCTAAAAACTTTTTACCGTGACCTATATTAGTATTTACTGGAATGTTGTTTTTGCATAGCACGCATTCCTCTTCATTAAAATTTTCTACTTCCAAGGTTGCAAGAGGTAAAAATGGAACTCCAAAAAATTCACTAGTTACAACTTTAGGACTTTTATTTACCATAACCGAAACGGCTACAATATTACCACCACACTCCTTAACTTTCTCTACAACTTTTTTTACAGAACCACCTGTAGTAGTTAAGTCTTCAACTACTAAAATATTTTTACCGTTTACTAATTTATCATAACCTCGTTTAAGAATTTGTCCACCATTTTCTGTTTTTTCTGCGTAAACTCCTAAAACTTCCCCGCCTGTAATTTGCGTAAGATGGTAAGCAGTCCACTGAGAAAGAATCATACCACCCAAAGCAGGACCTACTACTACGTCTACATTTAAATTTTTAGCACTTTCAGCAAATGCCTTGCACACGTTTGATGTGTCTAGTGTATGAGGATACAACGCGTCTTTGTTAATATAAGTTGCAAAATGCTTACCAGAAGTTCCAACAAAATGACCATCTGTAATAACTGCTCCTACTTTTTTTAAAATATCTAATACGTTATTATTTCCCATAAATAGTAGTTAATTGTGAACTTATACTAACTTCGGCGTGTTTGTGCTCAATAGTATTACTAGAAAAAATTACCGACGTAAACTGCTCCATTTTATTTATACAATCAAACAAAAATAGTCCATGTGTAGTTGTACAAGCTACTGCTTTTGCTTTTCCAGCTAATACTTTTTCCAAGGCTTTAAGCATGGTACTTCCACTACTAATTATATCGTCCAAAATTAATACATTCTTTCCTTCAACATTCAACTGTCCAGAAATTTCGTGAATATCCCTATAGCCAACTTTACCATGTTCGTATTCTTTACGAACTTTTTTCAAACTTTGCCCGCCATGCACCGAAACCAAATAGTTGGCACCGTCGTCCGGACCAATAATTTCAAAATATTCTCCTTTAAAATACTCACGTGCTTTTGCAACTAACTCAGTTCCCATAGATAAATTTTCTATTTTTAAACCTGCAAATTCCTGCAAGCCAAGTTTATTTAAAAAATGGCAATCGAAAGTTATTAATTTAGTAAGCCCAGTAGAGGCTAATGTTCTGCATAAGCTGTAGGCTAGGGGAAGCTCACCAGCAAGTTTACTTTTATCTTGCCTAGCATAAGGCAAGTAAGGCACAACCGCGTTAATGCTTTTTGCGCCAGCACTTCTTAAAGACTCTATAATAAATAAAAACACCACAAGGTTGGTGTTTTGTTTTGGATATAAACGATGAAATAGTAATACATCTTGCCCGGCAACTTCTGCTAATTGCGGAATAACAACATGACTGTCACCGTCTGGGAATTTACCAATTTCAATATTTGAAGGAAAGATGTCGCTGAAATTTGGAGAGATAAGTTTAATCATGCTAAAAGCATAATACCAAACTTCTTTGGGGTTGTAAAAAATATTGCTCTTTTAATAATAAAGGGGAAATGCTATACTAATTTCCCCTCTAAATTTTAGTTATCAACTACTTGACCACTCACGCTAGGTCAGGTCAAGTGTCCCTGTCGGAACTCTGACAGGGGAATGTAGTTAGTTTTTCCAGATGTCCTTGGACGCATAATTAAAATTTAGAGGGGACTACATACCAAAGGAGGTTTGTCCGTGATAGACAACAGCGAAGTTCGCTCTGCTTTGCCGTGGATACACGGCAAACTCAGGCTTGGTGATGAATTTAACTTGTACTACCTGCTCGGTAACCTAAGGTTAAGCCAGTATAACTATTGGTATAACTTCTGGGAAACCAAAAGCAGTGATGGAAGCATTCGACCAATTGCCTCGCCCAAAGGTGACCTGCGAATTGTCCAAGAAAGGATTAACCAAAAAATTCTTTCCAATTTTCCGCGTCACCAAAACAGCTACGGCTTTATGGGTGGAAACTGCCTACAGTCAGCTAAGCAACATTTAGGGTTTAGATCAGTTCTGATGTTTGACCTAAAACATGCCTTCTCTCAAGTTACCCACCAAATGGTGTTTGATGCTGTATTCAACAAACATTGCCCAAGAGAACCTTACTTGTCATTTTTCTGCTCAAGGTTTTTGGCAGATTTCTGTACGGTAGGGAACATCAAAAGGCTCCACTCAACCTTCGACGATCCGGCAATTAGCTTGGGTGGTATACTCCCACAAGGAGCGCCTACAAGTCCAAGACTATTCGAACTATGCATGCGTGAACTTGATGACGACTTGGCGAAATTCACAAACCGCCACGAAATTACCTACACGCGCTATGCCGACAATTTGTACTTTTCCTCGCAGGAGCCAGAATTCCCTGCATTGGTTAGAAACATAATCCTAAGCATGGTGCGAAGTAAATTTCCGATCCACAAGATCAAACTAACAAACCACGGCGACATGTGCAGGATGCTGGGTCTGAACATCACACCCTACGGCGTAACCAACACTCGCGACTTTAAACGCAAGCTCAAGGGCGCACTTCATCACCTTGAATATACACTGGACCACAATCTAGTTTTCCTACATGCCTGGAGCGTGGTGCGTGGACTAGCAGGATTTGCAGTACCGAATACCTTGCCAGACAAGCTGCAGGACAAGCTTATCACACTCAACGAAAAAGCCCACCTACTCGACTACGGGTGGTAGCCACTAAAGTAACTGGAGAATACTTTGTGGCTTTTTTATTTATTATTTTTTTGATAACATTAACATATGCCTAAAAAATTCACCAAAAAAGTAGAAAATTTTACTTGTGCTAATTGCAAATTTAAAGTTAAAGGCGATGGTTTTACCAACCACTGCCCAAAATGTTTATATAGTAAGCATGTAGACATAAACCCTGGAGATAGAGCGGAAGAATGCGGGGGACTTATGGAGCCAGTTTTTTTAGAAAAAACTAAAACCGGGTACAAACTTACACACCAATGCTTAAAATGCGGAGAAAAAAGGCATTGCAAAGTAAATGAAGCTGATGATATAGAAGCTTTAGCAAAACTCTCTGAAAGCTTGACCCAGTCAGTCAACTTTTAAACTTATTTTGCAAATAAATATTTTTTTGCAAAACCAAAACCACAGAACACTCCTTTTTAACAATAGGATGTACTGCTGGGCCTTGCCAAAAACACTACTTTTTGATATAGTATTCAAAGTCAGTAAGGGCAATTAGCTCAGTGGTAGAGCGACTCGTTTACACCGAGTAGGCCGTAGGTTCAATCCCTACATTGCCCACCACGCCGGATTAGCTCATCGGTAGAGCGCTGCCCTGAAGAGGCAGGCGTGCCCAGTTCGACTCTG
>CAYGEJ010000018.1:0-18541 GCA_964348935.1 uncultured Candidatus Saccharibacteria bacterium
CCGGGGTGGCGAAATGGCAGACGCACCAGCCTTAGGAGCTGGCGGGAGCAATCCCGTGGAGGTTCGACTCCTCTTCCCGGCACCAGACTTTTAATAAAACTTTGTCTGGTTCCGCCACTGAAAAAAATGGCGGATTTGTGTTTTAAATTCATTTTGGCATCGTAATTATAAAATATTTAAGTGGTTGCAATATTATCACTCTTGCGATGACAGTGATAATTGTATATAATAAAAATGTAAGTTATTAATAGAATATATATGGGAAAAATTTTAAAAAATGTATCGTTAATTTTAGTAGGTTTTCTTTTAATTACCTTGGTATTTGGGCTGTTTAGTACTGATAGTAAAGTGAAACAGGTACCTTATATTACCGATATTGTAAATTTGGTTGACCAAGGGAAAGTTGAAAGTTTGACTGTGAACGGTGATACCGTTACTGCAAAACTGAAAGATGGTGGGGCTCAAGAGTCCGCTAAGCTAGGTGCTAATGAGAATATTGTGACCTTGTTAAAGGATAGTGGTATTTCTCAGGAAAAAATTCGAGCTGTAAATATTCAGAATGCTTCGGGTAGTTTTTTATCTAACTTTGGACCGGCCATTCTTCAGATTTTAATTCCTTTTGCTATTATATCCTTGTTTATCTATTTTATGATGCGCCAAGTACAAGGAAGTAATAATAGAGCTATGAGCTTTGGTCAAAGTTCAGTGAAGTTAAATGACGACCGAAAAAACAAAGTTAAATTTGCAGATGTTGCTGGTGCTAAAGAAGCTAAAGAAGAACTGAATGAAATTGTGGAGTTTTTACGGTTCCCACAAAAATTTTTACAATTAGGCGCTAAAATCCCGAAGGGTGTGTTACTGCTCGGAAGTCCTGGAGTGGGTAAGACTCTGCTTGCCAGAGCCGTAGCTGGTGAGGCTAACGTACCCTTTTTCCATATTTCTGGATCGGAATTTGTGGAAATGTTTGTTGGTGTTGGTGCTTCCCGTGTACGTGATTTATTTAAAAAGGCAAAAAAGAACGCGCCTTGTATTATTTTCGTAGACGAAATTGACGCAGTTGGTAGACAGCGTGGAAGTGGGGTTGGTGGAGGTCACGACGAACGCGAACAAACCTTAAATCAAATTTTGGTGGAGATGGATGGTTTTGAAACTGATACTAACGTGATTGTTATGGCAGCGACTAATCGTCCGGATGTACTGGATCCGGCCTTGCTTCGTCCTGGACGTTTTGACCGACAGGTAATGTTGGACTTGCCGGACATTAAAGATCGTGAAGCTATTCTTATAGTGCATAGTAAAAATAAGCCAATGGCAAAAGATGTTAGCTTTAAAAAGATTGCCGAACGTACCCCAGGATTTAGTGGAGCGGATTTGGCTAATTTGGTGAACGAAGCCGCGATTTTGACTGCGAGATTGAACAAAAAAGAAATTACCAATGCGGAATTGAAGGAGTCCATAGAAAAAGTAATGCTTGGACCAGAGCGCAAGAGTCACATTTTATCTACTAAAGAAAAGGAAATTACTGCTTACCATGAAGGTGGTCATGCTTTAATTGGTAGCGCACTGGTATTTTCCGACCCTGTACACAAGGTTTCTATTATTTCTAGAGGCAGGGCTGCTGGTTATACTATGAAGTTGCCTTTTGAAGATAGACATTTACATTCTAAACAAAGCTTTTTAGACGAAATTGCGGCACTTTTAGGTGGGTATGCAGCTGAGAAGTTGGTGTTTAAAGAGCTGACCACCGGTGCGTCTAATGATTTAAAAGTCGCAACAAATATGGCAAGGAAATTGGTCATGAATTATGGAATGAGTGAGGAAATTGGACCGATTGTTTTAGGTGATCATCATGAAATGGTGTTTTTAGGCAGAGAAATTTCTGAGCAAAGAAATTACAGTGAAGCTGTGGCGAAAACTATAGACGAAGAGGTCTCCAAAATTATGAAACAAGGGTTGGATCGTGCCACTGAGGTTTTAACAAAATACCGCAAGTATTTGGATACAATTGCCGACAGGTTGGTAAAAGAAGAGGTTCTTGAACAAGAGCAATTCCATGAAATAGTGAAAGATATAATTCCTGCTGAAAAAAAACAATCTCCAGAATTTGAAGCTTTGCCTACGGAAGTAGTATAAAATTGGTAATCCATATTAGTATGGATAAGCAAATTAAATTATTGATTAGGTCTATTAAAATTGCCGAACAACATAAGGGCATATGTCTCTTAGGTTTAGTTCAAATTGTTAGTTTATATTTAGTATTTTATAATTTGGACTCGGTATTTTATATGCCAGTTATTGGAGTGATCGCCTTGGGATTAGTATTGTATATATTTGCTTTTTCAACATCGCTATTATGGCTCACGGTAAAAGGAAGTGAAAATAAAACGCAATCCAGAATGCCCTTGGCTGAAGTCATAGAGGTGGTTCATAAAGTGTTTATAATATGCTTGATAGGAGCGGCGGTTTTACTTTTATTCAAGATGGTTAAGTTGCATTGGACAATATTTATTTTAGTTTCAAGTCTAATTGGTTCCGGTATTATTATAACTATGGTAGCTTCAGTTGTGCATAATTTAAATTTATTTAAATCACTTTTGTTTACTTTGGATTTTATTAATCAAAAGATCACTGTTGCCAGCTCTCTAGCTTTTGTAATAATATTGGCCAATAGTTATGGATATTACTTTGCCCATAGCTATTGGCTATTAAGTGGTTTAGGGGGAGGGTTTTCAGTTTTACAAGCTTCTGCTACAATATGGATAGTATTTGTGATGTTGGCGGTATTCGCCGCTTTTTTTTCAGGAGTCGGCAATGCATGGTTAGTACTCCTCATTATAAATATTTCGCTTACCAGTCAAGGTGAAGAAGATCTTGAGCCGGGGGTGGCGCAAATAGCAATAAGTTAATAAATTGGACGATTAGCTCAGTGGTAGAGCATCTCTTTGACGTAGAGAGGGTCGGTGGTTCGATCCCACCATCGTCCACCATTAAAATAATAAATTAAGAAGTAAGAATTATGAATTAATGTAGTTTAATTCCTGATTCATGATTCTTGATTCAACTTTCCAAGAATGGCTGGATTTAATCAAAAAGAATTAGAAAATATTTTAGGGGTAAAAATCAAAAACAGTGATCTTTATCTGTCCGCTTTTACCCATCGGTCCTATTTGAATGAGAACCGGAGTTTTAGCTTGCCTCATAACGAACGTTTGGAATTTTTGGGTGATGCGGTTTTGGAACTAATTGCCACTGAGTATTTATACAAGAACTATCCACATCCTGAAGGCGAATTAACTAATTTTCGTAGTGCTTTGGTAAACTATAAAATGTTGTCCGATATTGCGAACAGGTTGGGTTTTGAAAAATTTTTATTAATGTCTAGGGGTGAGGCCAAAGACAAGGGTCGGGCCAGGCAAGTAATCTTAGCCAACTGCATTGAAGCTGTAATTGGCGCTATGTATTTAGATTTAGGTTATCAAGAAACGGGTAATTTTATTGCTCGTGAGGTTTTGGTGGAGTTACCAAAAATTATATCCGGAGGAAGTTTTATAGATCCAAAATCTAAACTCCAAGAATTAATTCAGGATAAGCGAGGAGTTACACCAACTTACTCAGTTATTTCCGAAACCGGACCGGATCATAATAAACTTTTTGTGGTTGGAGCTTTTGTAGGAAGTGAAGAAGTAGGAAGGGGTGAGGGACCAAGCAAACAGGAAGCAGAACTTTCTGCTGCGGAAGATTCCTTAAAGAAAAATAATTTTTAATTTTATCGCATTGAAATAAATATCAAATGACAAATATCAAATTAAAAATAAATATCAAACATATGAATTTCAAAAGTGCAGACATAATTGTTTGTAGTTTTAGGTGTTAGTTATTTGATATTTGAATTTTTTTCGTATGTATTTAAAACGTTTAGATATACAAGGGTTTAAAAGTTTTGCACAAAAAACCACTCTAGAGTTTAGTAGTGGGGTTATTGCTATTGTAGGGCCAAATGGTAGCGGAAAGAGTAATATTGCCGATTGTTTGCGCTGGGTGTTAGGTGAGCAAAGTGCAAAAATTATTCGGGGGAAAAAAAGTGACGATGTAATTTTTGCAGGATCAGATAAAAAAACACGCTTGGGTTTTGCTGAAGTCACCGCTACTTTTGATAATAGCGATCGCCGAATTCCGGTTGATGCCAGTGAAGTTTCAATTGGTAGAAGAATTGATAGAAGTGGAGAAAGTGAATATTTACTTAACGGTAACAAAGTAAGGCTTTTGGATATTGTGGATTTGGTTTTAAAAAGTAATATTGGTACAAGTCGGTATACAGTTATTGGCCAGGGAACGATTGATCAAATGATTTTAGCCGGGCCTGGGGAGCTAAAAGGCTTACTCGACGAAGCCAGTGGGGTGAAGACTTATTATATTAAACGCGAAAAAACCCTTAGGCGTTTGGAGCAAACTGCTCAGAACTTAATGCGTGCCGAAGATTTAATTACTGAAATTGAACCGAGGTTAAAATCCTTGCGCAGGCAAGCTAAGAAAATGGAAGCCAGGGCGGAGATCGAGCAGGAATTTAAAATTTATCAACGTGAATCTTTTGGTAATACTTATTGGCAACTCAAAAATTGTTTAGATGAAGTAGTGAAGCGGTTAATGGAGGTGCAAAAGCAGAAGTATTTATTGGAGGAAAAATCTGGAATACTAAGACATGAGCTGGAAAGTTTAGAAAGTTATAGTCAGGTAGGTGGTGGAAGATTTAAAGAAATACAGGATGAGTTGGCTAAATTACAGACACAAAAAAATAAGTTGTTAGAAGATTTAAGTTTGGTTAGAGGCAAAATGCAGAGTCAGAAGACAGCGGTTGCAGGCGACGCACAGAGTTTGCAGGTGGAAGTGCACAATAAACTTAGAAAAATTGAAGAAATTAAGTTAAAGATTTCTCAAACTCAGCAAGAAAAACAACACCTAGAATCGCAGTTTGTAGGACAGTTTAAGTTATTGGAAGAAGTTAATAAAAAGCTAAACGATCTGACACATAAGTTAAGTAATCCCGCTCAAATTGATTGGGTGCTGGTTGATCGTGAACTGTTAGCTTTAGAAAATGTTTGGGAAAATTTTAATAACCATTTGGTCGGAGCTCAAAATTTAGATGAGGTAAAAAGTAAGGCTAGTGAAGTTGGTCAGAGTTTGGTGAGGTTTAAAGCTGCAGCGAAGGCAGCGGTTGTGGATCCGCAGGTGGCGACCTTAGCGTTAAAACAAGAATTAGATAATTTGTTAAAGCAAAAAGAGTTATTGAACAATGAGGTAAATGCTGTCCAATTAAATATGAGTAAGTCTAAAATTTCTTTGGACTTTTTAGAACGCGAAGTTACATCGCTTGAACAGGAAAAATTACATTTCGATTTAGAATTGAAAAAAGCCCAAAGTAGTTCTCCAGATGAGTTTTGGAAGAATTTGTTGGAAGAAGAAGATAAAATTAAGTTGTTGGTTGAAGCCGTGGGAAGTGAAGTTTTAAAAGTTGAGAATATTTTAAAAGAACAATATAAAGACGAAGAAGATCGTCAGAAAGCTTTAAGGACTTCTGAGGGTGAATATAGGAATATCCAAGATCAAGTCTCTAAAATTAAAGATCAAGAGTCAGTAATCAGTATAGAAAAAGCCAAATACGATACACAAATGGATGTTTTGGCGCAAGAAGTGAAAGGAATGTTGGGTGTTGATGAATGGAATACTTTACAACAAGTACAAGTGACAACTCAGACCCAAGACTTAGAAGTAAAAATTTTACGACTGAAAAACCAGTTGGATACCATTGGTGGTATGGATGAGTTAACCCTTAAGGAATATCAGGAGACAGAAAGTCGTTATACCAACTTAAGTACTCAAATTTCCGACCTAAAGCAAGGGATGGGTGACTTAAGACAGATTATAGATGAGTTAGATGTTCATATTAAGCAAAAGTTTAATGAGTCTTTTCATAAAATTAATGAGAAGTTTGAATTTTATTTTAGAGTTTTATTTAACGGGGGTAGGGCGTACCTTAGTATTTTAAAAAGTGATGATGAGGTTCTGGAGGAGTTAGCTAGTCCGCAAGAAGTAGATTCTTCGGAGTTGGAAAATTCAGAAACTTTGAGACCCGAAGAAAAAGTTGTAAAAAAATACGAAAAAGGCCCAAGCAGTATTATCGGGATAGATATTAAAGCTACTCCTCCAAATAAAAAATTAGCTTCGATACAAGCTCTTTCTGGTGGAGAGCGCGCTCTAACTTCAATTGCTTTGCTTTGTAGCTTGCTAGCCTGTTTTCCTTCGCCTTTTGTGGTGTTAGATGAAGTGGACGCCGCGCTGGATGATGCCAACACTATTCGTTTTGGACAGATTTTAGGAACACTTGCTCATCAGACTCAATTTGTAACTATTACTCATAACCGCGAAACCATGGCTCAAGCTAGTATTTTATACGGAGTAACTATGGGTGATGACGGGATAAGTAAATTGTTGAGTGTGAAGTTGGAGCAAGCTAAACAGTTCGCTAAATAAATTTTTAGGAATTAATATCGTTACAGTATTTATATGATATCAGACATTATTTCAATTTTAACTAATTTTATAATTCAGACCACTTCATCGCTCGGATATTTTGGAGTTGGTTTACTTATGGCTATTGAGAGTGCATGTGTTCCTTTGCCGAGTGAAATAATTGGTCCTTTTGCCGGCTACTTGGTTTATAAGGGCAAATTTACTCTGCTCTATGTCAGTTTGGCTGGAGGGGTTGGAAGCATGGTGGGAAGTTGGGTGGTTTATGAGATTGGTAAATTTGGAGGAAGGCCGTTTGTAGAAAAATATGGGAAATGGATTTTGGTTTCTAGGCACGATTTAGATATGGCCGATAGATTTTTTGTAAAGTATGGGAATTTGTCCACCTTTATTGGACGCATGCTCCCGGTGGTTAGAACTTTTATTTCTTTGCCGGCTGGGGTGTCCAGAATGCCATTGGTGCCGTTTTTATTTTATGCTTTTTTAGGCAGTGTAATTTGGACTTACTTTTTAGCTTACCTTGGGTTAAAGCTTGGAGAAAATTGGAATACGATTAGGGATAGGCTTCATGGGTTTGATACGGCAATAATTGTTATGATTTTAGCCCTTGGGGTATGGTGGGTGTATAGACATATAAAACAGATACGTAGTGAGAAGAACAGTAATACACGAGAAGGTTGACCTATACGAGTTGACGAAAACCCTAATAAATGCTAGAATATTGGCACGCTCATTAAATTTAATCTATGTATTCTTGAGTTTGCTGCTTAGAGAAACAATTAAATTTGAATTTAAATTTTTAATATATTAGGTATACTTTATGTTAACCATTCGTTTACAAAGAACAGGAAAAAAGAACCAGGCAGATTTTAGAATTGTTCTTGCTGAAAAAGAATCTCCAGTAGGAAAAAAAATTGTAGAAATTCTTGGTAGTTATAACCCACGTAAAAAAGCTTTTCAAGTAAAAGAAGAAAGAGTGAAATACTGGTTAGGACAAAGAATTGAATTAAGCGAAACTGTACACAACCTTTTTGTTACCAACAAGTTAGTTGAAGGAAAAAAAGTAAAAGCATTTACAATTCCAAAAAAGCCGGTTGAAGCAGTAATAGAAAAGCCAGTAGATGCCAAAGTAGAAACTCCAGCCGAAGTTGCAGAAGCAACAAAAGATATGGAAGCAAAAGTAGAAGTATCTGCACCTGAAACCCCAGCCCAATAGAAATAAATTTATACCCTTCCCTAAACCGGGAAGGGTATTTTTTTTCGTTTGACACTAAAAAAAAGTTTAATTATAATAGCTCCAAGATAGCAGAAGCTAATTCATTGAAAAGGTCGAAGCGAAAAACAGCTATCCAGAAATAGTACAATTATGGAGCAAGATCAAGAGTTTGTAGAATATATTGTCAAAGCCTTGGTGGACCATCCTGAGGATGTTAAAACCGAACGTGTAGTGGACGAAATGGGAGTATTGATTACTCTTCATTTAAATCCAGAAGACATGGGTCAAGTAATTGGTCGCATGGGCCAAACCGCTAAAGCCATCCGCACTCTATTAAGAGTTGTTGGTGCCAAGCGTAAAGCTCGCGTAAACCTGAAGATCTATGAGCCAGAAGGTTCTCACCGCGGTCCTCGTCGTGAAGCCCCTATGGGTCATGGTGGAATGCCACAGCAAGCCCCAGCAATGGGAATTTCCGACGATTCCATGGACGAATTCAAACTTTAATTCAAAGTTTAAATAACCCCAGCTCTTTCTGAGTTGGGGTTATTTTGTTAAACTATGGCTATGGTTAAAATAAAGCAGAAAATAAATATAAAGATTATTACTCTTTTTCCAAAGTTTATTGAAGATTTTGTGGAGAATTTTGGTATTGTCAAAAGAGCTATTAAATTTAAGTTATTAAATCTGGAAGCTGTGAATTTGCGTGAATTTGGCTTAGATCAGAGACAGGTTGTCGACGACCGTCCTTATGGTGGAGGTGTGGGAATGGTTTTAAGACCCGATGTGTTGTACAGGTCAATAATATCAGCAGTCGTCAAAAAGCAGTCAGTAAAAAGCAAGAGACAAAGAGTAATTTTACTTACCCCACAAGGGAAAAAATTTAATCAGAAGGAAGCCCAGAGGCTTTCTAAATACGATAATTTAGTTTTTGTTTGCGGTCGTTACGAAGGGTTTGATGAGCGTATACGTCAATTTGTAGATGAAGAAATTTCAATTGGGGACTATGTTTTAATGGGTGGGGAATTACCAGCGTTGGTAATTAGTGAGGCTGTTATGCGCCTTCGCACTGGTATTTTAGGTAAAGATGAGTCCACAGTTGCTGAATCTTTTTCTACAAATAGTTTAGAATACCCACAATATACTAAACCTGAAAAGTGGCAAGTAAAGATAAAAGATAAGAGTGGAAAATTGAAGTTTAAGACTTTAAGTGTTCCAAAAGTTTTACTTACAGGACATCATAAGAATATAGAAGAGTTTAGAGCAGGTGAGTCTTTAAAACGTACAAAAAAAAGAAGACCGGATTTATTTAATAATCCAAAAATTTAAATTTCAAATGCAAAAACAATTTAAAGTTGAAGATTTGAAAACTCGTTTAGATAAATATTTGGCAGTTCAACTACCCGAAATTAGCCGGAGTCAAATTCAGCGCGATATAGAAGCGGGGAAGGTTTTGGTCAATGATGTAAAAGTTTTAGTTACTAAGTTTGTTGTTAGATTGGGGGATGGAATAAGTTATGAGCAAACAGCAAACAGCAAACTGTCAGAGCAGCTTAAACCAACTAATACGCCCATAAAAATTTTATATAATAACCACGGGCTTTTAATTATAGATAAGCCGGCAGGACTAACTGTCCACCCAGGAGCAGGTTTTAAAGGCGAAACGCTGGCAAGCGCGCTATTATATCAATTTAAAGATATTCATTTAGTTGGTGAAGATCATAGACCGGGTATAGTTCACAGGTTGGATAAGGATACCAGCGGGGTAATTTTGGTTGCTACCACTCAGGAAATGTATGAGCATTTAAAAAATGCCTTTTTGGAGCGCAAGGTTAAAAAAGTGTACTTGGCTTTAGTGGCGGGGAAAATGGATAAACGACATGATATTATAAAAACCCCCATAGGTAAAAGCAAAACTGACTTTAGGAAGCAAACCACAAAAAATCCTGTAGAAGGCAAAGAGGCGGTGACTGAATATTTGGTTATGGAAGAGTTACAAAGCGGGGTTGACATTTATACCCTAATTCTGGTAAAATTGCACACAGGTAGAACACATCAAATTCGTGTTCATATGGCTTCTATAGGGCATCCCTTAATTGGCGATGAATTATATGGAGGCAAGAAGGGTAAAGCTTTAGGCTTGAATCGCCAATTCTTACACGCCAAAAAGATAGAAGTTCAGTTACCGGATAGTACTTGGATTGAAGCTGAAAGTCAGTTAGCCCTTGATTTAAAGGATATTTTAAAGAAACTAGATTCTAAAATTGTTAACCAATTATAATACCATGCGCATAGTAAAACATGTTTCTGATACTCAAATAAAGACCTTAAGCCCTTTTAATGTCGGTGATACTGTTAAAGTTCACGTTAGAATTAAAGAAGGTGGTAAGGAACGCGTGCAGATTTTTGAAGGTTTGGTAATTGCCAAAAAAGGCGGTACTGGAGTTAACGGTACTTTTATGGTTAGAAAAATTTCTTACGGTGTTGGCGTTGAAAGAATTTTTCCAATTCATTCCCCAAACATTGCCAAATTGGAAGTTAGTAAGCCAGCAAAAGTTACCAAAGCTAAACTTTACTACGTAAGAGAACGTTTAGACAACATTCCAAGAATGCGAAAGACAAAAGTAGAAAAGAAAATAGCTAAGTAAGTATAGAATTTTAAAAACCTCCCTTTGCATAAAGCAATGGGAGGTTTTTTGTTATCTTTAAACTTGTCTCACTCACGGCCGTTACTAAGACAAGTAAGTTAAAATGTTGATAGATTCGTTTGAATCACGCTAAAAGAGTATTCTAAATTAGTTTTAGCACATTCCACCAAGCGTTTATGTAGTCTGGGCGTTTGTTTTGATATTTTAAATAGTAGGCATGTTCCCAGACATCAAGCCCAATTACTGGGGTATGGTTTTGCATAAGTGGGGAGTCTTGGTTTGGAGTAGAATAAATTTGTAAACGATCATTATTATCGCGAACTAACCAAGCCCAACCACTGCCAAATGTAGTAATGGCTACGTCTTCAAATTGTTTTTTAAATTCTTCTACTGAACCAAATGTTGAATTAATATCAGTGGTTAATTTTTCATCCATTTGTTTAGTTGGCCCCATAATGCTCCAAAAGAAGCTATGGTTGTGGTGACCGCCACCATGGTTGCGAATTGTTTTTTTGTCAGCCTCAGGAATAGCTAAGGAATTTATACTTTTGAGGAGTTCTTCCAGAGGTTTATCGGCTATTTCAGGGTATTTAGCTAGTACAGCGTTAAGTTTGTCTACATAGGTTTGGTGATGCTTGGAATAATGTAGTTCCATGGTTTTGGCGTCAATATATGGCTCAAGAGCACTGTAGGCGTATTCAAGTTTTGGTAGGATGTGTAACATATTTTGAAGTGATTAATGAATCTAAGGCAATTATAACTTGCTTTGACAGTGGGGGCAACTTATGGTACATTAAGGATGTTGAATTTATAGATTAATTTCTGTAAAGTACGGTAATGAGCGAGTTTTTTAAGCAATTTATATCTTTTTTTCATTTTAATTCTGTGATAAATATTGTAGTTCACACATATTTAAGAAGATAGTTAGCTAAAGTATTCCGTCTATTGGCGGATAATTAGCATTTTTGCTTTGATTTCGCACGTAACCTTATTTACAGATGTATAAGGTGTTTTTATGTCATTTATTTATGTGATAGTGGGGTTAGTACTTGGAGCCGGAATAGGGTACTGGTATAGACAGTCTCAAGCCGGCAAGAAGATCGGTTCTGCAGAAGCCAAGGCAGAAAAAATTTTAGCAGAAGCACAGAGTAAAGAAAAGGAGATTTTACTTGAAGCTAAAACTAGGTCATTAGAAATTGTAGATCAAGCCAAAAAGCAAGAAGCTGAGTTTCGTGCTCAAATAGTTAGGTTTGAAGATAGAATAGACAGAAAAGAAAAAGAATTAGACCAAAAGTCTAATACTTTAGACAAACAAAAGCAAGATTTGGAAGTTAAAGGTGAACAAATTAAACAAATTCAAGAAGAAATTAAAGAACTTCGCACCAAGCAATTAGAAAATTTGCAAAAAATTGCTGGTATGACTCGCGAAGAGGCAGCGAAGGTGTTGTTAGATAACGCTGAGAAAACCATTAAGGAAGAAATGGTCGGCTTACATAAAAAGTTATTAGCGCAGACTCATGAAGATGCCGAACGACAAGGTCGTAATATAGTAGCACAAGCTATTGAGCGCGTGGCTGGCGAAGTGACTGCAGAAGTCACGACCACTACAGTACAAATTCCAAGCGAAGAAATGAAAGGGCGTATTATTGGAAAAGAAGGGCGTAATATTCGCGCATTTGAACAAATGATGGGTGTTGAAATTTTAATTGACGATTCTCCAGATACTGTAGTTATTAGTGGCTTTAACAGCATTCGCCGTCATATTGCTAAAATGACTTTAGAAAAATTACTTGCAGATGGTCGTATTCACCCGGCAAGAATTGAAGAAGCTTACGAGAAGAGCAAAGCTGAAATTAACGAACAAATTAAGCAGGCTGGTGAACAAGCTGTTTATGAGCTTGGTATTACCAATTTCCCGCCAAAGTTAGTGCATTTGATTGGTCGTATGATGTTTAGAACATCTTATGGACAAAATATTTTACGTCACAGCGTTGAAATGGCTAAGCTTGGTGCTCTAATGGCAGAAGAGCTTGGGGCAGATGTGTCTATTACCAAACAAGGGGCTCTACTTCACGATATTGGCAAAGCTTTAGATCAGGATTTGGAAGGTAGTCACGTGGAACTGGGAGTAAAAATTGCCGAGAAGTTTAATTTAGACAAACGTATAGTTGAAGCCATAGCCAGTCACCATCACGACACCGATGTTTCCGGTAAGAGTGAGGCGGCGCATAGTGTGGAAGCTATTATTGTAGACGCTTGTGATAATATTTCCGGCGCCCGCCCCGGTGCCCGTAAAGACAGCTTAGAACATTACATTAAACGCTTAACAGACTTAGAAAATATTGCTAACTCCTACGAAGGGGTAGAGAAAACTTACGCGATTATGGGCGGTAGAGAAATTCGTGTGTTCGTTACTCCTTCTAAACTGGACGATTTAGCTTGTCAGAAGTTGGCCCGCGAAATTGCAAACCGTTTGGAGAACGAACTCAAGTTTCCGGGTGAAATTAAAGTACACGTAATTAGGGAAACAAGAGTTATTGAATACGCTAGATAATTGTTAGTCCACTAATTAACGAATATACACTAATATCACTAACCATATGGCTGAGCTTATTTACAAAGAAGAAAGCTACGCAATAGTTGGAGTTGCGATAAAGGTTTTTAATGAATTAGGTTATGGTTATCAAGAAAAATATTATTACCGTGCTTTAAAAAACGCTTTTGCAGACCTTGGTTTTAAAGTTTCGGAGCAATTGTTAACTCCTTTGGAATTTGGAGGAAAATCCATTGGTCGATACTATTTAGACTTTTTGTTGGAAAAAGATAATTCTAAAATTGTTGTAGAACTTAAAGTCGCTAATGAAATTTATCCTCAACATATCAGACAAGTCTATGGCTATTTGAAAGCAAATAATGTAAAACTTGGAATTTTACTTGTATTTTCTAAAAATGGAGTAATAACTAAAAGAATTGTAAATTAGTGTGATTCGTGATTATTAGTGAATTAGTGGAATATAAATGGCAAAAATTTTATTCATCGGTGACATAGTTGGTAAAGGCGGGCGTGAAGTACTGCGCCAGGTCTTGCCCCAATGGAAAGAAAAATATAAGCCGGATGCTGTAATAGTTAATGTGGAAAACATGGCGCATGGCAAAGGGGTAACACTCAACACTATGGCGCAGATAGACGACTTGGGTATAGATTGTTATACATCGGGGAACCATGTTTTTGATAAAGGAGAGTTAAGTAATAATTGTTTTGAAAAGTACAGCAATTTAATTCGCCCTGCAAACATTGGGGCTAGTTTTGTTGGATATGGATATTACCGCTTTTCTAAAGGAGATTTACAGTATTTAGTGATAAATTTACATGGCACAGTCTTTCTGGAAAAGGAATTTGGCGGAAGTGTAACAAATCCGTTCCCAAGCATTGATAGGATATTAACAGAGCAAGCACAAAAAGGTGATATAATAATAGTAGACTTCCATGCAGAAGCCACAAGTGAGAAAGTATCGTTTGGTTATTATGTGGAAGGTAGGGTTTCAGGAGTTTTTGGAACTCATACTCATGTACCAACTGCAGACGCTCGTGTGCTTCCTGGTGGAACAGGTTACCTTACAGACGTTGGAATGTGTGGACCAAGAGACTCAGTTATTGGAGTAAAGCGTGAAGCGGTAATGAAAAAGTTTTTAGACCCAAAATCCAAGTTTAAAAATGAAGTTATGGAAGACGGGGTAATGATGTTAAATGGTGTACTGTTAGAAACAGACGAAAAAGGTAAGGCAATAAAAATAGAAAAATTGTATCAAGAGTTATAATTCTGAGTGTGTCATTCTGGACTAGATCCGGAATCCAGAAAAATACAATGGAAAATATAAATAGTAAATTCAAAAGTTCGATTGTTTCTAAAGAAACTGATTCATTTGGACTCTTGCTATTGGCAGGCGGAGCCTGTGTGATTGGTTTTAGTACTTTTTTCCTGCATTATGAGTATGTTTTTTTACAGGCAATGTTAGGTTCTTTGATGGGTGCTTTAGCGTTGCGAAAGGTTAGAACAACTATCGGTAAAATATTGGCTATTTTGGGAACATCTTCTGGGCTAATAATATTTAGCATCTCGATTATAAATTTAATCTATACGTTAAGGAATATTTAATAATGTAGATTCTCGCTTTTGCGGGAGTAAAACAAAATAAAATGGCAACAAAATTCTTAAATCCAGCAGAAGTAGTGGCGCAGACCGGTCTTATGCAGGGCCAGGTGGTGGCGGATTTAGGTTGTGGCAATGGTTTTTATGTACTGCCAGCTGCACAAATGATAGGACCGACAGGTGTGGTTTGGGCTGTAGATGTGCAAACACAAAAGTTAGCAGCTACAATTTCTATTGCAAACCAGTTTGGTTATAAGAATGTTAGGGTTGTCCAGGCTAATTTGGGTAAGCCGTTGTTTGATATTCCGGTGGGAAGTTGTGATTTGGTTATTGTTGGAAATATTCTTCACGAAATTGAGCAAAAAGATGAGCTTATAAAAAATATTTATAGAGTTTTAAAAAGCCCCGGAAGAGTTGTGCTTGTAGAGTGGAAACGAACCGCTACGCCATTTGGTCCCCCGCTGGAACGTAGAGTGGATCAGGAAAAGCTGGAAATAATGCTTAAAATGGCCGGTTTCCGCAAAGATAAAGATCTACTTGCAGACGGGTACCATTATGCTGTATTATTTGAAAAGTAATTTATTAACTAATAAAATCTTTACGAATAATAACTAATGACAACTAATTCTAAATTTTTGGTATAAAGCATTGGTAGACATTTGTTGTGGGAGTGGTGATTCGTTGATTGGTCAATTTCATGAATATAAAACATTTTTTTACAAGTGATTATCTTTTTACCGTTAATACTGCATTTATTAGCCCAACGGAGAAATTATTTTTAATTGCAGGTGTGGTTTTGGTGCTTTTGGCTGTTGTAGTAAAAATTGCCTCTAAATTGGCTGAGAACCCGGTAGACAAAAAATATAGGTCTAAATTTTACAAATTATTTTTGACAATTGGATTATTTGAGCTTTTTTGGTACTTATGCAGAGATCAAAATATTAGGTTCTTTAATACCAAATTTGTCATTTGGATTATTATATTAGCGGGTCTAATTTGGTTTATTAAACTTATTGTTCATACTTTTAAAAATTATAACGCTGAAAAAACCGTTATTGAGAAAGAACAAATTAGGCAGAAATATTTACCAAAATAGTAAAGGGTGTATGTTTAATTTTTTCAAACCAAGACAACAGGTAAGCCAGCCTAAAACTTTAGGGCAGGTTGGGGAGGGATTTGCACAAGAATTATATAAGCGAAATGGATATAAGATAGTAGGAACTAATTTTTACAACACTAAAGGGCTAAGGCTCGGCGAAGTAGATTTTATTGCCACAGATAAAAAGAAAATTGTATTTGTTGAAGTTAAAACTCGAAAATCTGAACAGGGTAAATATGGAAGCGGTGTAGACTCAGTTAATTATTATAAACAGCAAAAAATTTTAAAAGCAGTAAAAATATTCTTACTGCAAAATCCAGAATTTGTTGAGTTTCAACCGCAAATTGATGTATGCTTGGTTGGTTTGGGTGATGTTGACAAACAGCCGGAATATGTTAAAATAATATCGAATGCAGTTGAGGATTGGAACTAGCGGATGAGCGTGTGCTCATCTTTTTTAATCCCATTTGTTAAGACAACTTAATAACAATTATATAATAATATACAGAAGTACAGATATTACGCATCATACAGACCGTAGTATTGGTATAATCTGTAAATCAGTAAACATATGAACGAACAATTAGAACAAGCGTTAAACCAAATAGCCGACGAAAAAGGTATAAGTAGACAAGATTTAATAGCCATGATAGAGGCTTCATTGGCTGCGGCTTTTAGAAAAGATTACGGTGAAAAGAACCAAAATATTGTAGTAGAGTTTGACCCAGAAACAATGGGTACAAAAGTTTTTGATGTAAAAACTGTAGTGGAAACCGAAACTGAAGTAGAAGAAGACCCGCAAAGATTTATAACTGAAGAAGTTGCACAAGAATTAAAGAAAAAAGCCAAAGTTGGTGATGAAATTCGTACAGATATTACACCAAAAACTGGCACCTCTTACGGAAGAATTGCCGCTCAAACCGCTAAGCAAGTTATAATTCAAAAACTTCGTGAAGCTGAAAGAAATATACAGTTTTCAGATTACAAGGCTAAAGAACGTACTTTACAAAATGGTGTTGTGCAAAGAATTGAAGGCGATACTATATTGGTAGATATGGGTAAAGCTACTGGTGTGCTTTTCCCAAGCGAACAAATTCGTGGTGAGAAGTATGCTATTGGGCAACGTTTGAAAGTATTAGTACTTCATGTTGAACCTGCTACCAAGGGGCCTAAAATTACTTTGTCTCGTAACCACCCAGACATGGTAAGAAAGTTATTTGAACTTGAAGTGCCAGAAATTTTTAACGGTAGCGTGGAAATTAAATCTATAGCCAGAGAAGCTGGAAGCAGAAGCAAAATTGCTGTTATTTCTACTCAAGATGGCATAGACCCAATTGGAAGCTGTGTTGGTCAAAAGGGAAGCCGTGTGCAAACTGTTATGGCTGAACTAGGTGGAGAAAAAATTGATATTATAGAGTGGAGTGAAGACCCAGTAAAACTTATTGCCAACGCTCTTTCCCCAGCTAAAATTTTAAATGTGCAATTAGACGAAGCTAAGAAAGAAGCCAAGGTTGGCGTGTTGGAAGACCAGCTCTCACTCGCCATTGGTAAGGCCGGGCAGAATGTCCGATTAGCTGCTAGGCTGACAGGGTGGAAAATTGATATTAATGGAGAGAAGTTAGAAGCTAGTCCTGTAGCTGACCAGCCAGTATGTGAATCAGAAGATAAGCCAACAGAAGAAGTTAAGGAATAATTAATTTCAAATTACAAATTTCCAATTTCAAATAAAATCTTAATTTTGAAATTTATTTGGTATTTCATTACCCTTTCTCAACTTATGAAAATATTATCATTTATTTCTTTAGTGCTGGCGTTAGGTATTGTGGGATTTTCTTCCTGGTTAGCTTATTTTTCTTTTACACCTTCTTGTCCACCTTATACATTTATTGCTTGTGCCCAAGTTGTAATAGGTCCAGGTGAAGTACTTCCTCTATGGTGGCCACCGCTTGCATTAGGAATTTTTGTACTCCAATTTTTACAACACAAGAGACAAAAATATAGTACTAGTATTTTTATGGTACCGCTTCTGCTATTGGGTACTTTTGGTACATGGTGGTATAAATCTGGGTTTGCAAATTTATTTGGTAATTAGAAATTTATTAAAATGGATTCCGGATCAAGTCCGGAATGACACAGTAGGGATTTAAAATTTGTTATTTGGGTTTTGGATTTTGTTAGTAAAATAATTTAGGACTATCAATAAGTCTAATAAGACCGCGTGATAGGACTTAAAGGAGAATTACAGTTATGCCTCTAGTACCAATGGTTATTGAAAAATCTAATATGGGGGAGAGAGCTTACGATATTTACAGTCGTTTATTAAAAGAACGCATTATATTCTTAGGTGAACCAATAGACGATGCAGTTGTAAACACAGTTATTGCCCAGCTCCTCTTTTTAGACGCAGAAAATAGTAAAGAAGATATAAAAATATATATAAATTCTCCTGGTGGAAGCGTAACTTCTGCCATGGCCCTATACGACACTATGCAACATGTGAAGGCAGATGTCTCAACTATTTGTATAGGTCAAGCAGCCAGCGCTGCCGCAGTATTGCTTTCTTGTGGAGCTAAAGGAAAACGTTTTTCACTTCCAAACTCCCGCGTACTTATTCACCAAGTTATGGGTGGAGCCGAAGGTCAGCAAAAAGATGTAGAAATACAAGCCCAGGAAATGAAACGGATAAAGAATCAAGTCAACGCCATACTAGCTAAACACACAGGCCAAGCAGTTAGTAAGATTGAAAAAGACACTGACAGAGATTACTTTATGACAGCAGATGAAGCCAAAAAATATGGAATAATTGATAAAATTATTCAATAAAATTAATAAATACCTACCCGCTCTCGGGTAGGTATTTATTAATTTTTAAATCCTTGTCATAGTGGGGTGACTGGGCGATGTT
>CAYGEJ010000019.1:0-17313 GCA_964348935.1 uncultured Candidatus Saccharibacteria bacterium
TAGCTCATCGGTAGAGCGCTGCCCTGAAGAGGCAGGCGTGCCCAGTTCGACTCTGGGATCCGGCACCAGATTGGTTCAACAAACTTTCCATTTTCGCATACGAATAAATTCGTTAGCTTCAATTCCAAGTTGTTGCCCCTTTATCCCAAAAATCCGTGCTCGTTCAGCCAAAGCCCTGAACTGCGCTCCAAATTTTTGGGAGCCCTAAATGGGGGACAGCACTCAAAATCAAGCGGCTATGGTTCAATGGTAGAACAATACCTTGCCAAGGTATGGACAGGGGTTCGATTCCCCTTAGCCGCTCCAAACAAAAATACTCCACCTTATGTGGAGTATTTTTGTTTGGCAAGGATATTGGGACCCATCCCCTCGAGCCTGTCTGCCGGTAGACAGGCAAAGAGAGACCCCAATCACGCTCCGCGTGCACCTTGGGTTAGCCGCTCAACAAAAAACATCTGTTAATAGAAGCTATTTTTTGTTTCTGCCAAATATTGTATAATACAATAAATGCCTAAAGATAAAATAAAAATGAATAAAAATAAAGGTTTTACACTAATAGAATTATTGGTAGTAATTTCAATCATCGGACTTTTAGCTAGCGTTCTTCTTGTGGCCGTTACCAAGACCAGAGCCAAAGCTAGAGATGCAAAAAAAATGACAGATTTAAAACAAATAAGTACAGCAATAAATTTGTACTACCAAACATACGGCAAAATGCCAAATAATTATAACTGTTGGAATTGGAGTACAAACAGTCCGCAACTTTGTGTACCAGACGGACAAGGAAATACAGTTGGAACTTCAGGCTCTTGTGACGCTGTAGTTCCTGGAATGCCAGGAGCAGACCCAGACCTGGGTACAATTAACAATTTAAATACCCAAGCTTACATTAATACTATGCAACAACTAGTTACAGCCGGTATACTTTCTGCAATTCCGAGAAGTCATGGAGGTCCTGGATATTGCTATTTTGACTTTGGCAAAGGAAATAACGGAGCCATATTAATGTCAAAACTTGAAGCTGCGCCCCTAAGCATAACAGGACTCGCGCCATCTTGCAGACCATGGACAAGCATTGGGGCTACATGGTGTGAGCAAAGAAGCAGTCTTGAATTTTGTATGTGCAATAGTTACTAAAATTAATAATAAATACATGACAATCCAACAAACCTTCGGAACCAAACAACTTCCTTCCATTGGTAGCCTTTTTTCAGAAAGCTTTAAACTGTTAAAACAAAGAATGACGGTAATGTTTTTAAGTTACGTCCTTACTATGTTGGTGCCTGCCGTGGCTATATTAATTGCCGGAGGTGCGACCTTTGGAATTTTTAAAGCTAATGCCATGGCCGGAATAATTGTAGGAATAATTTTTGGCCTTGCTGTTTTCGTAGGTTATATTTATTTCCTTTTCTTAGCAACCGTTGCTCAATTAGTAGCACTTAGAGACGCTTCCGAAAAAACAGGGGTTATAGAAAACATAAAAAGAAGTCGCTTGGTTATGTGGAGTGTGTTTTTAGTAGTACTTCTACAAAGCTTAGTAATAATGGGCGGAGTAGTACTGTTAGTTATTCCAGGAATAATTTTAATGGTATATTATGGTTTTTCTTCAGTTATTATGGTAGTTGAAGGTAAAAAAGGCCGGGCCGCTCTTGCTCAAAGCAAAGCCTACGTTAAGGGTAAAGGCTGGAAAGTCTTTGGCCGTGGACTATTATTGTTCTTAGTATATATAATTCCTTATACTATCCTCCAAATTCTAGGAACTGTAAGCAAAGATAATCCTGCAGTAACATTCACAGTCCTTATACTTTCATTCTTATTACATATATTTTTTACTTTTTACTCCCACTGCTTTCAATACACCTTATACACACAACTAAAAAATACCTCTGACCAAACCAATCACGAGCAATACATGGGTGGAGTTAAGGGCTGGGCGATTTGGGGAATAATTAGTGGGGTTATGGTATTCCTTGGACTGTTGGCAGGTGTAACACTTATTAGTTTAAATTCAGTCAGGGTTAAAAGTAGAGACGCTATAAGAATGGCAGATATGCAACAAATAGCCGCAGCAATGGAACTGTACTACAACGAGAATGGCAGATACCCTAATAATCTAAACGACTTAGAGCCTTCTTATATAAAGACGGTTCCAACAGCACCAAATCCAGCAGACGGAACTTGCACAAAGACAACAAATAAATACAATTATAAAATACTATCTGCTGACCAATACGACCTATCTTTCTGTTTGGGAAATGACACAAATGGTTATGAGGCAGGAAATCATATAATGACTGAAGTTGGAATAGACCCAGAAACCACAGCACTTGATTCAACATCATACCCTTCAAACAGCTAAGCCAATATTAAACCTACAAGAATATATTTAAAACCCCTTATAATTAAGGGGTTTTAAATTACCTAAAACTGGCTATAGTGCGACAAAAAAAACGTTTTATGGCTTATTTAAGGCATAAAAGGACAAAAAGGCCTTGAAAAAACCCTCCAAAGGGAGTATACTGATTATCTTGAAGTGCCATTAGCACTTTTTTGTGTTATTAAGCACTTCTCCTAAAAGTCTAAATCTTAGATTCTTTGGGCGACTGTACTCGCGAAGGCGGGGGTCCAACAGTCGATCCTTAACATATTATATCTCGGGCTTGCTCGGGACACGGAGAAAGGAGTTTGATTACAAAATGAAAGCTCTACTTTTCCTTAAGTCTACATTAAACAAAAGCTCCAATATTGGAATTATTGCTTTAATCTCGCTTGTGCCTCAATTAACTCCGCACATAGCCTTAGCTCAAGACTTAGGACAACCAACAGCCAAAATTTTTGAAATCAACGTTAGCGACTCAAGTCTCTTGAGTCAGTCTCCAAAACAAAACGAAAATTCATTATCCATAGAAACAGTTACTGAAAACGACCCTTTAGTTGTTAACTTAACTGCTTATTTAAAAAAACATAACTCTCCGTTAGAGCCTTATGCCAGTGAAATGGTAAAGCAACCACAATGGCAAAGAGCTTTGGCTATTTCTTGGGTAGAAAGCAACTTTTGTAAAAGACATGCCGACAACAACTGTAGTGGTATTGGTGTTGCCCCTGGTCATAAGTCCTGGAGAAAATATCCAACCCATTTAGAATGGTTTAAGGATATGGCAAAGTTAATGGAAAAGCCTATCTATAAAGAAAAATATACTACTTTCAAAAAGATGAGAGGCGTATATGTACAACCGGGAAGTGATAATTGGGTCAACGGTGCTCAAAAGAAATTCAATGAATTAAACCAGTTAACACTGGATTCTGAAAATCAGACCAGAGAATTAGCCCAAAAACACTTTGTAGAAATTGCTTCGCTTTATACTTTTACTGACAGTACTAATTAAATTTAAAATCCCTTCATCCCAATTAATCGGGACGAAGGGATTTTTGTTTGTTTTCACCATTGATTTTATGAATGATTTAAGGTAAAATAATACATTACTGAGCCGCTCCCAGTCGGAACACTGGGAACCCCTCGGCCGTGCTTGGCCGAAATAGACATTCGCAAACGGAGGCAGTATGAATGATGGACTAAGCCGAATTCTTCGGCAGTTTGAGTCAATCATCGGTGCATTAGATCAGTTATTTAGCGCTCCTATTCTGCTTGATCAAAAGGGGGCACACAAAACTTTGGAAAAGGGAATTGTGAGACTGGCAGACCTGTTAAAAGAGGCCGCCGAGCTCCTGGCGGTTTCCACTCCCCCTGAGAGACAGGAATTCAAAGCCGAGATTGAAAAAATGGTTAAAGAATGCTAAACTGCAGCCGCAAAGGCGATCGTCCAAACCATGATGTCGATTACTACAACGATAGTCTATCTAAACCAATAAGACCCATCGGCGCTCTCCGCTTCAGTAACGGACAGCGCCTAAATTTTTACCAATAGCAGTTGATAATTTTTCCTAATTAAAGTAAAATATAAAGGCTTTTTATAAATGGTGCAGTGGCGAAGTGGTAACGCGGCGGTCTGCAAAACCGCAATGCATGGGTTCGATTCCCATCTGCACCTCCAAATATTATCAGTTGTATTTTTCAAAGATTCTGATAAAATATATAAAGTTTTACACACCTTGCCGGTGTGGCGGAACTGGCATACGCTACTGACTTAAGATCAGTCGCCCGTAAGGGATTGTGGGTTCAACTCCCACCACCGGCACCAAATAATAAAATAGTTGACACTAAAAAATTCTAGGTGTAAATTAATTATATTAAAATAATTTTTTAGGGAGTTGGAAAGAATAAAAAACTTTTACACTTTAAACCAAAATTTTAAGAAGTCAATTCAATGGCGCGAGTTTTGTGGTAGACGGATTCTCTAAGGGTTCGTTTTTTTGTTGTCATAAAATAAAAAATTATAGACAACAATCCCGCCCTGGCGGTACATGTCCCCTAATTGAAAGGATCAAGATAGATACCACCTCGCTATGGCAAAGTATATAAAAAAGCCTAATACACTCCAAAAGTCTTGACAAAAACCTATATTTAATGTAAAATAATCAGTTAGTAATTTACAAACCAAAAAGTTGAATTCTATTATAAAACAATGACTACAAAAACTGCATCTAAAAAGAAAAACGGTTTTAGAAAATTCTGGCGCTTGGGTATGGAAGAATTTAATACTTCCGTTTTTGACATTGGCCCGGACGGAGAATTAATTGTCAGAGAGGGAAACTTCCAATACAATATTTTCGATATTGTAAAAAAATATGGCACCTCTACCGAAATTGTCTTTCCAACGATTATTGAAAATCGTGTGAGAGACTTAATTGAAACTTTTAATGCCTATATAAAAGTTCTTGGCTATAAAGGCAAGTTTTACTATCACTATGCCATGAAGGTTAATCAAAACAAAGAATTTGTACTTCCGGCAATTGCCGAAGGTGCAAATTTAGACGTAGCTTCTGCAAACGAACTTTTCTTAGTAAAGCGTATGATAGAACAAGACAAGTTTAATAGTAAAATTCGTGTTATTTGCAATGGTCCAAAAACTCCAAAATATATTGAATTGATTGAAGAACTTAAAAACAAGGGCTTGATTGTTATTCCAATTATTGAAGATTACGTGGAATTAGAACGCATGACTAAATTCAAAGGGGAAGTTGGGGTGCGTGTAAATTTGGACGTCAAAATTAAGAGCCACTGGGATAAAAAATATAACCGCTATGGTTTTACCGAGAACGAATTATTAAAACTTGGCAAAATTAAAAACCTTTCGGTCTTACACTATCATATTTCTAGCCAGATTGAAACCATAGAAGGCATGGTTACCCCAATGAAGCGAGCGTTGGAACTTTACGCCAAGCTGAAGGAAAAAAATCCTCAGTTGGACACGTTAGATATTGGCGGGGGAGCCGCTGTTCCTTACGAAAAAAAGAAAGCCATGTACTCTACCAAAGGTTTAATTAGCGCTTTAGTCAAAACTGCCAAAAACCACTGTGACAAACTCGGTGTTAAACACCCAAACCTAATTACCGAATGGGGGAGATACGTGGCCGCTCCAGCTCAGATTACTATTTATAAAATCCTAGCAGAAAAAACCGTAGATAATAAAGGTAATAACAAGTGGTACGTTATAGATGGTAGCTTTATGAACGACCTTATTGATACTTGGGCTATTCACCAAAAATGGCACGTTATTCCGGTCAACCACATGAACACCAAGCGCTTACAAAAAGTTTGGCTTGCCGGTAGTTCCTGCGACAGTGACGACAAATACACTAACGGCGGAGGCTATATCCCCCTACCAAGATTAGAAGATTGTGACGAGCTCTACATTGCTTTGCTTGACACCGGGGCCTACCAAGACTCTTTAGCTTCTCACCACTGCTTACTTTCTTCCCCAGCTAAATTAATTGCTCAAAACGGGGAAATAAAAATTGCCAGAAAAAGAGAGTCTTCCGAAGAAGTTGGAAAAATGTTTGGATGGTAAGGTGTTTTGGATAGAGCAACCCAAAAAGGTTTTCTCCCTCCAACATAACAACACCTAAGCGCAGGGAGCGCCTCCTTTTTCCAAAAAACTATATTAAAGCCACCCGTAATTCAAGCGGGTGGTTTTAATTTTCACCATTCTTGATCAATTACCGTTGTTGATAACTGATTAGCTTTTATTTAAGCTCGAGTTATAATAAAAGTACTAGTATAGACTTTAATAAAAAGTCTTATATCCTTTGGAAGGGGGTGAACAATATGAAAGCTTTGCACATGATAGCTTTTATCCTCATAGTGGTAGGTGCTTTAAACTGGGGATTAGTAGGCGCTTTTGACTTCAACCTTGTCGAAAAACTTCTCGGCGTGGGCACAATGTTAACCAAGACCGTTTATATCCTCGTAGGATTAGCTGCGATACTAGAGGCTGTCACCCATAAAAACAACTGCAACTACTGCAGTTCCGGTGCCACTCCAACAATGTAATTCAAACATTTTAAAACCCCATTCCGATAAATCGGAATGGGGTTTTACGTATCTAAAGATTATTTTACTTCTTCTGTTTCAGCCTTTTTTGGAGCTTCGGTCATAGCTTTCAAAGAAAGACCGAGTCTGTGTTCTGCCGGTTCAATAGAAATAATTTTAAACTCTTTCTCTTCACCAGGTTTTAAAATCTCTTCAGGATTTTTCACAGCATCATGGGAAAGTTCCATTAAGTGAGCCAAGCCTTGAATATCTTTGTCTAGCTCTACAAAAACACCAAATGGCATAACCTTAGTCACTTTTCCTTTAATACTTTGACCGATTTGATACTTCTTAACCGCTTCTAACCACGGGTCTTCTTGTAGCTGTTTAATAGACAAGGAAACGCGACCCTTGTCTATAGATATAACCTTGGCCTTCACTTTTTGACCAACTTTGGCAATATCTCTTGGGTTTTCAATTCTTTGCCAGGCTAATTCGGAAATATGTACCAAACCTTCCAATTCGCCAAACTTTACGAAAGCTCCGAAATCCACTACGCCGGTAATAGTACCTTCAACCACCATACCGATTTTTAAAGTACTAAGCTTGTTTTCCATTTCTTTTTCAAAAACTGCTTTTTCGGAAACAATCAATTTTTCCTCAGCGGAATCAGCGGTAATAATTTGAACGTCGAACAACTGTCCGACATAGCTCTGCAAGACACCTAAAATACGATTCTTATCACCATCTTCAACTCTTGGGTAATGTTCTAAGGAAAGTTGGGATACAGGCAAGAAACCCATAACATTGTTAATTTCCACCATAAGCCCACCCTTATTAGCTTCCAAAACTTTAGTACGGACAATTTCTTTTTTATCCATTTTATCCTTGATGGTTTGCCAAACTCTTTCCTGACCGGCTTGCCTTAAGGACAATTCTACTATTCCTTCTTTATTTTCTGTATCAATAACAGAAACAAATATCTTATCTCCTGGTTTTAAAGCTCTTAAAGTAGCTTCGTCGTCATAAAGCTCGCGACCACGAACCACACCTACACCGTAACCTTCTAAATCGACATAAACTTCATT
Source organism: uncultured Candidatus Saccharibacteria bacterium (assembly GCA_964348935.1). Classification (GTDB taxonomy): domain Bacteria; phylum Patescibacteriota; class Doudnabacteria; order UBA920; family UBA920; genus PALSA-1336. Next base: position 7,519 of record CAYGEJ010000019.1, read on the forward strand.
TTTACCTACGGAAATTAAAGAGCCTTCAACCATATCTCCGGCTTTTAAAACTTTAATTTCAATACCGCTGTTGACCAAATCGCTCATAGTTTGAGCAGTAGTGGCTCCAGCAGGAATTATTTCTTCTTTTTTTACTTCTTCTTCCATATTTAGTCCTTTAATCAATCTTTATTACTCATTTGCTTTATGAATATACATTCAAGGGAATAAAAAAACGACCATTGCAGTCGATTTAAATTAGCAATATAAATAAGTCATAATTAATTATTAAATAAAGCGCGCTGTTCGAGACTTATTTGGGGGTTAATATTTATTAATAATGTAGCGGCTTATAACCAAATAAGTGCTGTAATTATAACTTAAAATCCAGCTCTTGGCAAGCCCTACTTGGGAGGGAAAAGTCTTCCCATATTAGCCAAAATCCGCTATAATTCAGGAAGAGATTTAAGATTAACGATTAAAGATTTCAGAGCTTAAAAAGACTTAAATCCTTAACCTGAAATCCAGTAACCCACTCATGCAAATTCAATATTTTGGACTTTCCTCTTTTAAAATAACCACTAAAGAAGCCACTATAATCATTGACCCTTTTCACAAGGATTCCGGCCTGACCTCACCTAGGGGAGCAGCCGATATTTTAATTTTGTCAGACAAAAACAGCAAGTTATACTCCGCCGATTCTGGCATTTCTGGAGAGCACTTTGACATAATAGATCCTGGCGAATACGACGTTAAAGGAGTAACTGTCACTGGTATTCCCTTAAAGCAAGAAGATAAATACGTAACTGTATTTTTAATTGAAAGTGAAGACATTCGTATTTTAAATCTAACCCATATTAAAGAATGGAATATGAAGGAAGATGAAATTGAGGAGTTAGGCGACATAGACGTACTCATTTTGCCAGTTGGGGGCAACACCGTTCTTTCCGCTTCTGCAGCTAGTAAAGTTGTTAACGAAGTCGACCCAAAAATTATTATTCCCTCCCACTATAAAATGGAAGACTTAATTTTAGATTTGGACAGCAAAGACAAATTTGTAAAAGAAATGGGTGGAAAAAAAGAAGAATTAGACAAACTAACTATAAAGAAAAAAGATTTACAAGAAGAGGGGACTAAGCTTATTATTCTGGAACCGCTTAGATAAATTTTTACGAGAATAAATAAGAACTTCGTAAATATGAACTGGATTGAGAAAATTCAAAACAAACCCAACTCGGTGAAAATTAGAATTATATGGGCAGTTAGCATAGTGGTGGTAATTCTATTAATATTTATTTGGGGTCTAAGCTATAAGTTTCGTAAACATACACCTAAAGACCAAACTCTTTTTCAAACTATTGGTGATGGGATTAAAAATGTAAAGGACAACTATGAGAACAAAAAATAAATCTGAATTCATGGAAGACCATACTCGAGAAATGCAGGAGCTAAAAGACTCTATCACCCCTGAAGAAAGGGATAGACTTAAAACCATCACGGAAACACTACTGATACTAGCTCAATCCATGTCATCTAACGACCAAGACAGTATCAAGCATAATTACGGAAGTATTCTTCAGGAGCAAGAAGAGGGTCGGTTAAACAGTAAAAAAATAGCCGAGGGCAAATCTATTATTTGGCAAAAAATCTCTTCTGCTTACCCTGCTCTTTTATTAGCCACTACTGACAAACTATCTCCCAATATAGAAATGTACTTGAGTAAAAAAAATATTAATTTAAAAAATCTTCCTGAAGAACTTTTAGAAAACTCTGCGGAGTTCCTTAAACAACAACTTACTGTTAACCCTCAAGACAATAAATTCCGACTGCCAATTTGGATAGAAAAAATTAGAAATACCCAAAACACCATCAAACCATTATTAGATTATACTATATAACATGCCAAAAGATTCAAAAGCTGAACTGAGTAATGATATAGGAGAAATAAAACCCAGAGACATTCAGTCGGAAATGCAGGAGTCCTATTTAGACTACGCTATGAGCGTTATTGTCAGTCGCGCTCTTCCCGACGTTCGTGACGGACTCAAACCGGTACACAGACGTATTCTGTACGTTATGCACGAATTAGGACTTCGTCACAACGTAAAATTCCGTAAAAGTGCGGCCGTGGTTGGAGACGTGCTTGGTAAATACCACCCACACGGCGACGCTTCCGTATACGACGCTATGGTGCACATGGCTCAGTTGTTTGCCATGCGTTACCCACTAATAGATGGTCAAGGAAACTTTGGCTCCATGGACGGAGACGGTGCTGCCGCTATGCGTTATACAGAAGCTAGAATGTCCCACTTGGCAGAAGAATTAATGACTGACTTGGATAAAGAAACCGTGAGCTGGCGCGACAACTACGATGCCACCAGAAAAGAACCAACCGTCTTTCCAGGCAAGCTACCAAACCTACTACTCAACGGAACCCTTGGTATTGCCGTGGGTATGGCTACCGACATTCCACCTCACAATCTGACAGAAATCTGTGACGCTATAATTAAATTAATTGAAGACCCTGAAGCTACCACCGAAGATTTAATGGAATTTGTAAAGGGTCCGGATTTCCCAACCGGGGGAATTATTTATGATATTGCCGCAATAAAAAACGCCTACGCTACAGGTAAAGGCGGAATTGTTATGCGTGGCAAAACAGAAATTGTGGAAACCAAAAGTGGCGCTTTCCAAATTTTGATTCACGAAATTCCTTACCGCGTAAACAAGGCGACAATGCTGGAAAAAATTGCCGAGCTGGTAAGAGATAAAAAAATCGAGGGTATTAAAGACGTGCGCGACGAATCCGACAAAGACGGTGTGCGTGTGGTCGTGGATATTAAAAAGGACGGACTGCCAAATAAAATTTTAAACCAACTCTTTTCCTTTACCCAGCTTCAAGAAACTTTTCATTTGAACATGCTGGCGTTGGTGGACGGAATTGAACCGCACGTTTTGAATTTAAAAACGGTTTTAGAAAAATATTTAGAACACAGACAAATTGTGGTTCGTCGCAGAACTGAATTTGAACTGAAAAAAGCCAAAGAACGTGCTCACATACTGGAAGGATTAAAAAGAGCGCTGGACCACATTGACGAAGTTATTACCATAATTCGAAAAAGTCCGACTAAAGAAGAGGCCAAAGTTAACTTAATGAAAAAATTTAAGTTAACCGAAATCCAAACCGACGCTATTTTGGAAATGCGCCTACAGACCTTAGCCGGTTTGGAACGCAAAAAAATAGAAGACGAATTAAAAGAAAAGAAAATCTTAATCGCCGATCTTGAAGGTATTTTACAGTCAGCCAAAAAGATTTTAGGAATTATTAAAGCTGAGGTTGTTGAGCTCAAAGAAAAATTCGGTGACGAACGTCGTACTCAAGTTGTAAAAAATGCCCTTGGCTCCTTTGTGGCAGAAGACTTAATCCCTGAAGAAAACGTAATTATTACCATTACCAAAAGTGGTTACGTTAAGCGTTTAGCACCAGACACCTACAAAGCACAAGCACGTGGAGGCAAAGGGGTTATTGGTCAAAGTCTTAAAGAAGAAGACGTGGTAGACAAGCTTATTAGCTCACATACCCACGACGATATTCTCTTCTTTACAAACAAAGGTAGAGTCTTCCAAACCAAGGTTTACGATCTTCCAGAAGGCTCTAGAACTGCTAAAGGCCAAGCCTTGGTAAACTTCTTACAACTTCAAAACAACGAAACAGCTCAGGCTATATTAACTTTCTCAAAAAAAGATAGTGCCAAATATTTAGCCATGGCTACAAAAAATGGACTTATTAAAAAAGTTGAGCGTGAAGAATTCGCCAAAGTAAGAAAGAGCGGAATGATTGCCATAAACCTCAAAGACGGCGATGAACTAAAGTGGGTAGATACAACCTCGGGTGATGACCAAATTATGCTTTCTACAGAGGATGGTAAAGCCATACGCTTTAACGAAAAAGATGTTCGCCCAATGGGTCGCAGTGCATCGGGAGTCACTGGAATGCGCACAAAAAAAGAAGACAAAATTATTTCTATGGACATTATCCGTAAAGCAGCGGACGTTAAAACTCTAGAAGTACTTGTTGTAACTGAAAACGGTTTAGGCAAGAAAACTGACATAGGAGTATATAAAATTCAAAAACGTGGCGGTAGTGGAATTAAGACTTTAAAAATAAGTCCTAAGACTGGTAAAATAGTTGCCATGTATATTCTAAACAATACCGAGGAACATGACTTAGTCCTTATTTCTAAATCTGGACAAACTATTCGCACGCCTCTAAATAATGTTTCCACTCTCGGCCGTGCCACTCAAGGTGTTCGCGTTATGCGCCTAGAAGACGGCGACAAAGTAGCAAGCGCGACAATAATATAGCTAATAGGTACTAGTAATTAACTTATAGGAAAAACAATACAAATGTTAATAACAAAAACCAAATTCATTCTTTCTTCTTTTGCCGAAACTTTATTTTCTCACCGAAAGTAAAGTAGGTTTAGTTTATTTTAAAACCCGCTCCACTTTTGGTGGGGCGGTTTTTTAATTAACTAAAATAATTTCATGAATCAAAATAATAAAATTTTTATAGCTTTAACTGTTTACATTACTTCGCTTTTTGCAGCCAATACATTAGGCCTTAAACTAATGCCTTTTATTTTTTACTCCAATTTATCTGTAGGAGTATTTTCCTTTCCAATTGTATTTATTACCACTGACGTTATAGGGGAGCTGTATGGAAAAGAAATGGCAAAAACATTTATTTGGTGTGGATTTACTAGCATTGCTTTGTTTATTGTATATTCAATTTTGTCTTTAAGTACACCATGGGCAAGTGGAGGACTTTGGGCAAAAGAAAGTTATAATACAATATTTGCAATATCTACCAGAATGTCCATAGCCTCACTTGTTGCTTATATAATAGGGGAATACCAAGATGTATTTACTTTTTTCTTTTTTAAAAAGTTCTGGGGTGACAGGTTTTTCTTAATTAGATCAAACCTTTCTAACCTATGGTCTCAGTTAGTAGACACAGTACTTTTTATGAGCATTGCCTTTCTGGGAGTGTATTCAATAAGAACATTAATAATCTCCAGCTTAACTTGGTGGGCATACAAAGTAGTTATGGGTTTTTTGTATTCACCCTTGTCGCTTCTAGCATTAAAAATTTTAAAAGATGAAAAAATTAACATTCCAAGCAATTAAAACCAAAATATTCCCCGAAAGAGGCAACTTAATAAGATTCATTACAAGTAATATTAAACATTTAAAAAATAATTCTATTCTGGTAATTACTTCTAAGATTGTCGCCCTCTCGGAGGGTAGGGTTGGTGTTTTGCAAGATAAAGAAAAATTAATAATTTCCGAAAGCGAATGGGCAATAAAAACCAAGTATGTTTGGCTCACCAAAAAAGACGGGCAAATTATGGCTTCTGCTGGAATAGACGAAAGCAATGCTAAAAACAAACTAATTTTACTACCCAAAAATAGTTATACATCCGCCAATAAAATTAGAACAGAGCTCTTAAAACACTACAAAATAAAAAACCTGGGAATAATAATTACCGATAGTCGCACCATACCTTTCCGAGCCGGCATTACCGGCATGGCTTTAGGTTATGCGGGTTTTAAAGGAGTAAAAGATTATACTAAGCTCAAAGATATTTATGGGCGTGGTTTTAAGTTTTCCAAAGTAAATATTGTAGACAGTCTTTCAGCTGGAGCGGTATTAACCATGGGGGAAGGTAACGAACAAAAACCTCTAGCCATAATTGAAAATTCAAACGTTATTTTTACAAATAAAATAAATAAAAGAGAAACGCAAATAAAACTCGAAGATGATATATACTTTCCTTTGTTTAAAAGTTTAAAATAAATTTAAAGACCTCCTACTAAAGGAGGTCTATTGGTGGGCGTGCCTGGACTCGATACCCGAGGACCCTCAAGGGTAGTTAGTTTTATAATTTTATTGGTGGGCGCACTAGGACTCGAACCTAGGACCCCGAAGGTATAAGCTTCGTGCTCTAACCAGCTGAGCTATGCGCCCATGTGCCCACCAATAAAATTACAACCAAGAAAACTAAATCGGCAATGTTACGGCCTCCGCCGAACTATATATTGCTTTCGTTTCGCTACAGCCTCCAAAAAGCTTAATGCTCTAACCAGTTGCTTGTCCACCGAAGCTTTAGCGAAGGAGGAAGATACACGCCCTTATACAAACCAACTTATTTCAGGGTAACTAACATATTATAGAAAATATTAGCAGAAGTTTCAATAGCAGTAATATTTCCCAAAATCACACTTCTGGAATATAATAGTTTTAAATCCAAAAAGAAGGAGGTGTCCAATGGACATCCTTGGAGACAATACCTACGTCGAAATTCCGGGTGATGATGTCTACGAATTACCACCCCTGCTACTGGGCGCATCTCAAAGTCCAAGACGCGCGGAAAAGGCCATGAAAATGGCAGAAGATATTGTTAGAGAAGGCGGGATAATTCCTGACAGTATACTATACACTCTTAATCCTGCGGATCTTGAACAGCGACAAATGGGCATAGCTGTCAATCTCGTCGAACGTTATCTTGCCCTACACAAGCAATGGTATCAGGGCAAATGCATCCAGAAATGGGTAACCGACTGTGAGCTAACCTTTTCATTGAAAGGCAACCTAAACAAATTGCTACGCCCAGACCTTTGGCCCCATGCCGGGAGAATTAGCTTTATAAGCTTACTGAAAACCAAAGCTCCTGAACAAATCCCAACGAGGGTAGAGGAGGCGTTAGGTCTACGGTTGACCTTTAACCGATTCCCTCCGCTGGTCTGTCTTACCGACCAATTCCTTCTGCTTCATGCCCCCACCATAGCAGGTCAAGCATTTGAAACTTGGGCGAAGAAAGCACCAGCACCAACATCACTGCTCCCTGCAGAACGTTTTAACTTTCAAGTTGTAGACATCTCTAAAGAGGAGGCCGATTGGATATAAAAATCAAACCCCCCGGTTGAGCACCACGCTCAACCGGGAAATTTTTTGTATAAATAAAAAACCCGTACCAAGCCTGAGAGTGCCTCAAGAATGGTACGGGAAAGATTGCCTTGTTATCGGTCAAAAGGCATGTACCGGTTAATGAGTTTTGCCATCAAGCCCACAGGCCCACGTGAACCTTGTGGAATCAGCGGAGAACTAGCACAGCGACCAAACAGCGCAGATCCTAGAATCACCACCAAAAAAGACAGGTTAGCATGCCAACGTTGCCACATACGGGGGTGAGTGACAGGGCTACCCAACGCACACAGATCCAAATTGTAGAATTGCCTTGGGTTAGCAATTAACTTTTCTATCTGTTGTGGCTGAATATCCCAACCAAGGTTCCCTGGTAACAAAGTCTTGGCTAAGTATGGTCGGAGTACGGTATTTCGCCAACGCCAGATATAGCGAAAGCAATCAACCGCTGTTGCGACCAAATGCGAGAGCGTGTTATTAGGGTAGCCCATAATCATAAGCACTTCGGACCGAATCCCAATTTCTTGGCATAGATCCAAACACTCAACTATATCATGAGCATCATTCTGCATTTTGTTCTGTTGCTTCCACACCTCCTTGTTTGGGCCGTCAATCCCAAAACCCACACACCACAGACCGGATTTTTTAACAAGTGATGCAAAATCCGGAATTTGTCTTGAGGCCTTCAAGAAAGTTTTCATACAACACAAAGCGCGAACCTTTAGCTCAATTCTACCGGCGGCGGAATCCTGATTAAACAGTTCGACAAGAACGCGCAAGTGCCCAGCAACAACTTCAGGGTTTTGAAAAAAATCCAACGAGCTCGCGTAGCATTCAAGTTTGATCAAGCCAAACTCTAATGCTTTTGACCGCAAGTAATTCATATCGCTTTCAAAAACACCAAGTGGGCGATGCTCTTCCTTCACACCTTTGTCGGCGGCGCAAAAATGACAACCAAACACACACCCTTGAGAAAGCAGAAGAGAAAACTCACGGCCCGACAAATATAGAAGAAGCCTTTCGTCCCCAATTTTTTCCCAAACTGGCTGAAGTGGTACGCTAAGCGGTGATTGAAGAACGCCAAGAATTGGTTCGGAATCTGACAAGGTAGCAATCTGGATCGCCCGCTTCCCAAAAATCCTACGAAACTCATCAGCACTCAGTCCGCGAATAACCTGTCCTCCAAGCAAAAGTTTTGCGTGAGGATAATTTTCCGCGACGTACTGACAGAAAGCAATTGTCTGCGGAAAATAAGGCGAGCCAACGACCGACACACCAATTACCTGAGCTTGAGCAAACAACTCTTGAACCCGAACGCTGTTCCATTGGTCAATGTTATAGTCCACCAACTCAACAACATGCCCTGCGGCAATACAACATGCAGCAAAGGCGGTTAACGAACCACTCAAGTAAACCTTCTTTTTCCCATAAGGGTATTGAAGATCCACCAAAACAACCCTCTTCGAGGAGCCCTGCTGTAAAATGGAGAAACTCATATGAAATACCTCCTTAAGGTTTTCATATGGCTACTAGTATTGCCTTATTAAAACCCTAAGAATTTAGTAATTCATTTTTATTTTACTTGCCAGAATACCATAAATATTACCTATTGTCAATAATTAACGTCAAAATAATAGTTTAAATCTGCTTTATTTTAGGCATATTTTAGTATTTTTAAGCTTTTGTGGAAGAGGATTGACACAAACTAATAATTAATATATACTATATATATGGTAAATACTGAATCCCCATTATACAAAAGCCTTACAAATATTGGCTTTAGTGAAAAAGAAGCGAATGTTTATTTAGCTCTTTTGGAATTGGGTAAAAGGTCTGTTTCTGCCATTGGTAGAAAAGCCGGTATTAATAGAACAACTACTTATGACATATTAGAATCCCTAGTTTCTAAAGGACTAGTTAGCATTTCAGGCAAAGAGCCCTTACAAGAATATGTAGCCGAGTCACCCGAAAAAATATTAAAACTAATAGAAAAACAAATAGAAGAAAAAAACACTAACCTAAAAACAGCTGGGGAACTTATTCCTCAATTAAAATCTTTGCACAATGTTTCAAATCGTTCGCAAATTCGTTTTTACGAAGGCAAGGAAGGACTAATGGAAGTGTATGAAAACACACTAACTTCCAGTGAACCAATTAGAGCTTATGCGAGCGTAGAAGATACGCAACATACCTTACCAGATTACTTTCCAAAATATTACAAACGTAGAGCAACAAAAGGGATTCCGATTCGTGCAATTTTCCCTAAAACTCCAGAGGCTGTAGAATTGTCTTTAAGAAACAAAGAAGAGAACAGAGAGACTGCGTTAATCCCAGCAGAGCAATTTTCTTTTTCACCAGAAATAAATATTTACGACAACAAAGTCATGATTGCATCTTGGAAAGAAAAACTTGGAATAATAATTGAGAGTCATGAAATTGCAGATGCTATGAAAAAAATATTTGAACTAGCGTGGGCAGAAAGTAAGCGCTTAGAAAAAAATATTTAATTTTTACCCCCTAGACAAGAGCCAAAATATTTGCTATAATGAATATAGAAAAGTTAGTTCTTCAGTAGAAGAAACCAAAATAAAAAACAAATCAATAAGTTTTAAGACTAATTCTGCTCTGCAGAATAATTATCGCCTTTATTTTTAAGGTGATGGGTTATAAGATTACTTATAACTTACAAAAAGCTTCTTTTAACTTTTCAAGAATTACCCCTTGTATCAAATAGGCCCGACGGCCTTGGTACAATAAGGGGTTTTTCTTTTTTCTGTTTTAGGGTAAAATAGGGAAAGATTATTAAATATAAATAATCAATAACAAAT
>CAYGEJ010000020.1:0-11878 GCA_964348935.1 uncultured Candidatus Saccharibacteria bacterium
TAAATATATAATATTCTACAAATTTATGTCTAAAAATTACATATTCGATCAAAGCATTACAAATTACCACTTGGACTTTTCTGCTTCACAGAATAAATTTTAAATCTATTTCGATTTTAATTAATTTGGGTAAACTTATAAATTATAATATTTATTATTAATTAAGTTTTATAGTTTTATTACTTTCTATTATGTATGTTAATTCATAAATTAAAAGTTAGTTACTTATCAACTTGCATGGAACAAATCCTAAATTATGAACTTGGAACTTATCAATCTAGGAAAACTGTGCTATCTGCATACTTAATATGAATTTACATTATCCACTGTTTCTTTGAAAAATTTTACAATAAAATTGACAGGAATCTGGTTTTAGATTAGAATCCTTTTACAGTTACATTAAAAATTTCATTTTATTTAGGGAAGTGAGGTAGGTTAATTATTCAAATAATTTTCCAATTCCTCCACTGTGCCGCAACAGTAAAGCCACGCCTAAGGCGTGGACGAGTCTGGTCGCTAAGTAAAACAACCATCCCGAGCAGGATTAAATTATCTTAATTTTTAGTTAATTTTCAATCGCCACTCGAAGGCGTTTTTTTATTGGTTGGAAGGAGACAACAACATATATTTATTACAAACTTTCTATAAAATTGTTTAAAAAATAATTCTACGACAATGTATAAAAAAATATTTGTTAGAAATTTTACTTTATTATTTTTAGTTTTCACTTTTCTCGTAACTCCTTGCTCTACAATTATCGCCTACAGCACAACAACTGCAAGTACATATCTTCAAAACCACGCAAATAATCCCTGGAGTACCATTGCTTTATCAATCACCAATCCTGAAACAGTAAACTCAGATTACTTAAAAAATATTTCTACTTCTTCTGCCTTAGATTTAGAAGCGCCAATCTTGGCTATTACTTCTTTAAACAAGGATCCTAGAAATTTTGGCTCAGTTGATTATGTTGCTAAGCTAAAAACTTTTTACACTTCGGGTCAAATTGGAGATGTAACAATTTTAAATGATGATATTTTTGGAATTTTAGCTTTAATATCTTCTGGAGAAAGTGCTTCCGATTCAGTAATCACAGATTCCAAAAATTTTATTTTAGATCATCAAAACACCGACGGAGGCTGGGGCTTTACCCCTTCCAGCTCTTCGGATAGTAATACAACCGCATCAGCAATAGTGGCGTTAGTAGCTACTGGAATGACTCAATCCAATTTACAAATTAGCAATGCCTTAAACTATTTAAAAATATCCCAAAACCTTGACGGTGGTTTTACTTACGACCCATTAAGCTCCTATGGAACTGACAGTGATAGTTCTTCAACCTCTTGGGTCTTGTGGGCATTGAATGCACTAAGCATTAACCCTAGCACTTGGAATAAAGGTGATTACACACCAGTCACCTACCTCGAGTCAAATCAGTCGCCTACCGGATTTTTCCGATACCAGAGCGAGTCAACAGAAGACAGCTTTTCTGCTGTTACTACTGCTTATGCCGTAATTGCTTTATCAGGTAAAACCCTACCAACAAAAATATTTACACCAAACTCCTCCGCACAATTATTCAATTTTCGAATAGAAGGTTCGACAGAGTCGATTTGCTTTGGTAAAACCTTCGGACCTAGCGCACTTGATATTGTTAAAAATGCTGCGATTCAATGTGGCTTTACTTACTCTATCCAACAACTAAGTTTTGGGCCTTATTTAAAACAAATAAACTCAGATTCTGCTTCAGGCCAAACCGGATGGATGTACCTAGTTAATAATATATCCCCAGATGTAGGAGCATCTGACTATGCTCTTAAAGAAACTGACGAAGTTCTCTGGTATTTTGGTGATTTTGGTTGGTCACCAACCCGCCTCATTCTGGATTCTGAAGTAGTTAGCTCAGGACAGACTAGTCAGGCAACTGTACAATATTTTAACAATGGACAGTGGACAAATCTGTCCGCAGCGATAGTTAGCGTTGGCACTGCGAATTTCGACACCAATACCTTAGGAATTGCCAGTCTCAGCAATTCTGATGGATACTACAAAGTAACCGCCTCTAAAAATGGCTATGTCAGAAGTAATCAAATCCTATTACAAATTGGTCAGCCTTCTTCTTCAAGCCTATTACTCACAGCCAATATTAGCGGAGCACAAGTAGAAGGCACCTCCACTCAACCAAGCACAATTTCCTTTACAATCAATCCGGGTAATTTAGATTTTGGCACCATAACTAAAGGAGCAAGTTCTTCCAAACAAGTTACAATCAACAACAACGGAACTGTTTCCCTACATATTGAAAGCATTATCTCAGGTGACAGTTATTTTAAGGACAATTTAACTATCAACAATCAATCTTGGCAAAACTTTAATGTTGACATAGGGAGTAAATTATCTGAGAATGCAACTGTTAAATTATCTGTACCTGCAAATTTCAACGGCAGTTTAGGTCAAAAAAATGGTGAATTAATTTTTTGGGCCACAGCGAATAACTAACATCTATGAAAATACTTACAACACTCATTCTTATTGGATTAATTACAGTTCCCGTATTAACATTGGGAGCAGGGATTCAAGTCTCACCTTCCCGATTAGAAATCTTAATCCGAAGTAAAGAAATTGTTACTCAAACCATTACCGTAGTCAACCCTACCGCAGATGTTCAGATTTTTGAAGTATACGCCGATGATTATGAAAATTTTATCGAGTCTAACCCAAAAAGTTTTACTCTCGAATCCGGAACCAAAAAAAACATTATCATTAGCTTCAATCCTGACATATCTAAACAATCTTCGGAACAAATTACTACCACCTTATCTGTTACCGGCAAACCTCTCTCTGAAAGTAAATTTTCCGTTGGCACCGGCGTTAAAATTCCAATAAATATTACAGTAGATAACTCTCAAGCTCGTACTAGCATAAATAGTTACTTGTTACTAACATTAGCTATGGTAATTGGTTTAGCTATTATAATATTTATAAAATTTAAACCAAAAAAACATTAAAATTTAAAAACCCCCGCTTTTGCGGGGGTTTTTAAATAACTTTATTTTAAGGCTGCTTCTATTGCAGTTTCAAATGCTGAAAATGGCTGAGCACCAACTAATTGTATTCCGTTAATATAAAAAGTAGGGGTACCGGTTACTCCAATCTTTGCACCTTCGGCAGCGTCCGCTTTAACAATATCCAAGGTAGAATTATTATCTAAACATTGGTTAAACTTATTTTTACCAAACCCAAAACTTCCATTATTTAATCCTAACTGATCTGCGAATTTTTGCAAACTTACCTTGTCTAAATTTGTACCGTCTGCCTGACCATTTTGGAATAATAAGTCATGATACTCCCAAAATTTACCCTGAACATTCGCACATTCCCCAGCTACTCCAGATATTTGCGCATTAGTGTGAAATGACAATGGGAAATGTCTGAACACTATCTTAACTTTGCCAGTATCTATATATTTGGCTTTAATTTCAGGATAAGTATTTTTAAAGAAATTTTGACAGAAAGGACACTGAAAGTCTGAAAATTCAACAATAGTAACTTTTGCATTACTTTTTCCCATTACCGGAGCACTACTTCGTTCAGCCACTGTTACCGGCCCGGTAGGCTTAACAGGCTGAGCTTGTTGCTGAGCAGTATTCGGCACAACAGCACCACTTAAACCTTGCAGAGATGCGGGCTTTTTCACAATTAGATTGGTATTATAAAATATACTTGCACTAATGAGAATCGCACCAAAAATTATGCTTCCGGCTAATAATTTTGCAGTTGAGTTATTTTTTGATTCTACAATTTCTTCTAAATTTTCTTCTACTATAATTTTTTTATGATGTTCCATAGTTTCTTTATTATTTATATAATCTACTTTATCATAGTTAGTTTTAAGTCTGCAACCTTACTGGGGAATAACCAGTATAGCACCAATTTTTAGCGTCTTGGTGTTTCCTGGAATACTCAAACAGTTTGGATTAGCACTTAAAATTTTTCTCCACTGTTTACCATCACCATAATATTTTTTGGCAATATTCCACAAATTATCACCTTTTTTAACAGTATACGTGGCTGACACTTCTGCACCCTTAACTTCTGCAGGAGCTTGATACTGCAACCCTCCGGACGACGAATACCCAGCTGGCATTTGCAAACCTTGGAATGGCTGATTGTTCGAGTTTCCTAAAATAACCCCTTGCTGTGGTAAAGAGCTCATTCTATTTATCTGAGTCTGGAGGTCTGAAATTTGTTGTCTTAAACTATTTATTTGAGCAGTGTCTGTATTATTAATTACGGTGGATCCACTAGGTTGATTTGCCAATCTGGAATTTAGAGAATTAATTTGATTTTGTAATTGAGAAATTTGGTCATTTAAACGCTGAATTGTAGACAAAGCATCTGTTGTAGCAGAAGAACCACCTGTCGAACTATTCGCTCCACTAGACCCCCCTGTATTAGTACCAGTTGAGGTTCCGCTTGTAGAACTACCTCCAGAACCAGACTCTATTGCAGAACCAGTACCCGTACCAGTCGTACCAGTGCCTGTAACCGTAGCTGAACCAGAAGTCACTATAACAATTATTACTTTATCAAACTGCGTACCTTGCACCCCTGACGGGTGAAGCACCAAAGTCGCAAGACCATTACCCACGCCAGTAACCGTTATTATTCCGGAAGATGTAATCATTGCCGTTGCAACTGCAGAATTAGAAGACGTTATAGTTGCACCATAACCTATAATACCTTCTTTTTGTATAGTATAAGTCACTGTAGCAGTTGTACCGGCGCGCAATGTAACACTATTTTGAGAAACCATAACTGTAACATTTTGTGTTTCAATATCCACAATCTCTCCGGTATTAAAAATATCTACATGGTTTAATGTTGTTGCGGAAGACCCAGAATCGGTGTTGGTGGTTGCAGAATTTTTAAATACTAAGACTTGTGACAACGGACCAGACATAACATTGGCTTTAGTCGAATTCAAAATAACTTTGACCTGAGCCCCAGTTGGTATATTTGTAGGCAAACTCGCTGGCATAGTTAGAGTTATTTTATTTTCACTGATTACCGACTTGGTTACCTGATATGTACTACCATTTATCAGTAAAGAAAAAGAGCTGTATGAAGTTAAACCTACTCCACCAATTTCAATTGAATAACCGTAAGACACAGTTCCATTAGTACTCTTCCCTTGAGTATCAAAAGTTGCCACATTGGTAATGAATACTAAATTATCTGCAGTAGTACTTGTTGGTACTCCAATATTTAAGATTCCGCCATTGGTAGTAGGAGTATTTACACCGGGCTGAGTAACCGTTGTGGTATATTGCTGTTGAACTATTGTCGGACTCACGTACGAACCTCCGGCATCGGCCGGTAAATTGGTTGCGGTCACGTTACTTTCCACACCAGCACCAAAGTTCGCTCCGGCAAATTTATAAGTTCCACCACCCCTGGCAATTTCAGCTTGAATCATGTCATTTGCGATATAGGGTGAATTATTTAAATAAGTTTGGGCGATCAAACCGGCATTTAAAACCACCCCGTTTGGAAAAGTAATCACATACTGAGGATATGGTGCAACCGGACCTTCAACTTTTGTCAGAGAAACCGCAGTTATTGGCAAACCTAATGCCTTAGCCAAAGCTTCAGCTGTTTCTTTGCTAGCATACTGTAATGGATTAAACCCTGCAGGTAATGTTGGATCGGCTTTATAAGTAAATCCATTTAAAAAACTAGCTTTAAGTACATCATTAAATTGGTTTAAAGTTGTATATTGAAACCTACCTGAAGCGTCCGAATACATACCGGTTGTTGTACTATAATATACCATATCCCCTGTACGTATCCATCCGCTTTTTAACGAACCATCTGCATTTAATGGGGAACCTAAATTCGTGGTAACACTTGCGGTAGGCACTCCGGTGATCTGAGAGTAGTTATAATAAACATCCAACAAGGCTTCCAGCTCATCTTTTTCCGACTGCGTAAGTTGTCTGGTTTCTTGAATGGCATTTATTTGATTGACTCTGGCTAATACCGAATTTTTATCTGTGAAATTTTGTGTGGCCCCTGACACAGTTACCACAATACCACCACTGGTTCCAACAGTATAAGTATATGGTTGATTTGACCCTGATGCTGTTCTGGTTATAGTTCCTGGAGTTAAATTTATTGATCCGGTTGCGGGATCCGCGACTTGAGTCCATACTCCATAAACCAAATTATAAGTTTTACCATTTATAATGGTGGAGGTCTGACCACCTAAGCCAAGCCCAAAAGCTAGAAAACTATCACCGGAAAAACTGGCAGGCACAGTAGTAGAGGCCGGATTGCTATTATAATAATTTTGAACCGCAAGTTGAGCATCCACAGGCAAAGCCTGGTAGTCAGCCAGAGTTAACATACCAGCATTATTAATAAAATTCTGAACTATTTGTGTCGTGTTTCCAACTATAGCACTAACTGGCTGAACTGCTGCAGAATTAATAGCTACAATGGCAGAGTTGATATTTTCCAAAGTTAAACCAGCAGGAGCATCTGCAGTTAAATTTACGCCATCAAAGACCATTTTTCCGGAAGAATCATAAACAGCCCCGTTCAATACTGCAAAATGGTACGTTATTCCGCCAATTATGACATCGCCTTCTTTCCAAGCGCCTTGCTCGCCGGTTTGACTAGTCACATTACTCGCTACCGAAACAGGCGCCCAAATAAGAGAACCATTATTGTAACTAATTGCAATTGATAAAACACCATCAATAATTTTGGTTGAGCCAATAGTCTCTCCCACAACCCCACCTTGAATAACTTCTGTTCCTAAAATCGGTTGTGTGCTATTTGGGCTACCAAAGGAACTAATAATATTTACATACTCGGAGTTGGAGGAATTGATAACTTCCCCATTTCCATTAATAAGAGTCCCATCCGATTTTAAAGTCACATTGCCAAAACCGTCCACATAAGCAATTTTATCTCCAGTTGTTTCATTTACCCATACGTCTAAACCTAAATTAGTCACGACTCCACTTTGTTCATTTACTTCTTGCCCGCCCCCAGACTCCTGCAATATCCATTGCCCACCACTAGAAATATAACGCAACTCGCCTTCTGTCTTACTTTGTCCATCTAACAAAATCCAAGTATTCCCCTCTGAACCATAACTAATTCCATTTTCAACCTTTGTTTGACCATTATTAATAACCCAATTACCTTCATAGTAAGTGTAAGTAATTCCATTCTCTGTTTTTGTATCACCTTCAGTAGGAGTAATGACTTCACCGCCTCCAGTATTTTCCTCACCCCCGGTTCCTTGCTGTTGGGCTTCATACTCATCTCGAACACTTTCATAAGCTGATTGAGCATCTGCAAGTGCAATTTGGGCGTCAGCAACTGCCATTCCAGCACTTTCCACTGCTTCCTGTGCACTTTGGACTTCAGCATCTATATCCGCTAATCTTGATTGTTTTTCCTCTTCAGTTCCATAACCTTCGGCTGCCAATCTTTCGCTATCTGCCCAGGCCTGAACTTCAGATAAATGTCTATCTGCATTTTCTTTACTGGCCTCGGCTGAGGCTAAAGCACTCCTAGCTGAGTCAACGGCCTGCATTGCCGAAGTCACACTTTCATAAGTTATAGCTGCCTTAGCAGATTGAATACCAAAAATTTTCTTTAAAGTGTCTTTAACAACATTGGTTTTTTTATTTGATTCGTTAGTCTGCGTTCTTACAAATTGTGTTGGTTTATTTTGTGGACTTACCATACTTGCCCCGCCTAAAAGAGTACTCCCAAGCCCAACTCCAGCCAAGATTTTTTCTTTGGTAGAAATTTCTTTTTTATTTCGCTTTACTCTTTTAATTTTAACCTTGTCCATGTTGTTTGAATTTAAATGTGAATTAGAATGCGCTTTGGTTTTTTTTGGGGGTGCTTTTGATTTTGCCATATTTTATATTAAGTTAATTGGATGTCCGCTTGTAAACGCTTGAATATTTGCCAATGTAACGTCCAAAATTCTAATTAATGCTTCTCTGGTATTGAATGCATTGTGCGGAGTAACTAAAACATTTTCCATTTGCATTAGTTTATGGTCAGCCAGTACAGTTTTTAATTGCTGTAAATTAGGATGCCCGCTATAAAGCATATGCATCTCATCTTTTATAAAACCTTCTTCCTCTAATACATCCAGACCTGCGCCAGCCAACACCCCATTTTCCAAAGCGCCAATTAAGGCCTCGGTTTCCACCAGTCCGCCCCTGGCAGTATTAATTAAAATGCTCCCTTGTTTACAAAATCCAATATTCTGCTTGTTAATTAAATAATGCGTCGAACTATTATAAGGTGCGTGTAGTGTAATTATATCAGACTGTTTTAAGAGTTCCTCAAGTGTTAAATATTCAAAACCCTGCTCATTGGCTAATTCAGTATTTGGATGCGCGTCATAAGCAACCACATGCATACCAAAACCCTTAGCGATTTTAATAACTTTTGAGCCAATTCTTCCTGTGCCAACCACCCCAATCGTTTTACCCTGGAGGTCAAAACCCATTAAACCGTTAAAATTAAAATCCCCATAATCCCTAACTCTTTTTATGGCCGGGTAAATTTTTCTACTCAAAGCTAAAATTAATGTAAAAGCAAACTCTGCAACCGTATTTTCCCCGTATGCTGGCACATTACTCGCACTAATTCCAATTTTCTTACAGTAATTAGAATCAATATGGTCAAAACCTGTAGTTCGAGTCGTTACGTATTTAAGTTTAGGAAAATTTTCTAAAAATTCCTGATTAGCGTGAATACCTAATCCAAAACTTATAATTTCAACGTCATTATGCTCATTATTTCTTGTTTTTTCAAAAAAAACAGTATGACCGGAAAGTCTTTCGGCTAAATACTCTTGCTCCCAAGTATCTGTTTCGTAAAATACGATTTTCATCCTTATTTTTGTTTCAAAATATAATTTTATTCACTAAAATTATATCATAAAATCACATTTTTTCCAAAATTTAAATTACCCGCTATTTAAGAATTAACTTGCAAAAAATTCAATATCGCCATCGCTTGAGTTTTTGTAATTCTAACACTAAATCCTTGGCCGGTTTGGGAATTTGTACCGCTAATTGTAAATTGTGTAGTTCTATTACTTCTCGACCATTCTAAAAATTTCGCCCAGCTGGAAGAACTTGGAAATTTGGTTAAAATATACTCAGCGTTCTCCGAGGGAATTCCAAATTCCGATTGCGTATCCACCGAAGCTAAAGCTTGACCAATACCTAAATCTGCGTGCTGATTAACAGAAACTGATGAAAGAATGTTACTCGAAACAGGCGGATTAATAACCTGTGGTGTCGGTATTACTTGATTAGTAAGAGGGTTTACAACGGTACCATTAACCCCAGCCACGAGCCCATTTGGTAAAGCAGTACCGGCACTAAAACCACCTGGTGGCATTACAAAACCAGTAGGTAAAACATAGGTTGGTTGGGTTTGCTGCGTATTTAAAACCTGTGAATTACTCAACCCGTAACTCGGACTATAAAATATAGGAATTTCTGTATAGAGATTTACAGGTGTGGTTTTTACACTCAGTAACGGAGTAGAAATTTTTACGGACAAAATACTTTTCACTCTATTTAAAACCTCCTGGCTATAATTATATGTGTTCATTTCCACAAAGCTTCCGTCCCCCCTATTTTCCAATAAAATCCCACTTGGAAGACTATATACTTTATGACCAATTTCCTCAAAATATGCTGCAGAAACACCGTTGGCATCGCGCCAAATTTCCCTTGCAGTTGTTGTTTTGATTGTTAATGTACTAGAACCTTGATTATCAACCTCAGGTAGACCGGGATTCACTTCAGCTTTCACATTCCAAAAACCATTGGTAAAAACATATGTTTTCGCGTCACTTCCTTGTCTTTCCGTACCATTTGAAACAGCGTCTCCACCAAGACTCAGCATATAGGCTAAAACTGTACCAGGTTGCACGGAATTGGGTATATTGGTTATAAGACTACGAATTCTAATTAACTGTGCGTCTGGGATATTTTCCGCACCGGTATAAATAATCCTATTTATCCCTGAAATTAATTCTTGATCAGAATATTGCGTCTGGCCAACACCCGGGTTAGCCTCTGCCTCCGTTCGAATATCTATCACCGGAGAATTATTTATATCCGATAAAATTTCCGCCGGCAAATTTACTTCCTGGCCGGATTCATTTGTAATTCTTCCATTATTTAAAGTTACCGTTCCAAAATTTTCCACGTAAACCATTTTTCCAGCATTGGTCAAGTAAACCGTATAAGCTGGGCCAGATGGATCAACTGGTGTAGCTGGAGCTTGAATTTTACCTGGATAATCTATATCTGGAACTCTGGTAACATTATTCTTTCCCAAAATTGTAATTAAAAAACTTTCCGAAACTGGTATATCTTGGTTTGTCTTTTCAACGTAAAGCGCATTACCATCTCCTTTTAAAACAACCAAACCCCAAACGCCAGTATAAGCACCTCTTGTTCCGTCGGCTTGCTCAAAGATTTCCAGATTCGCCAATTCGTTTAAGTGAGCGGACTTTCGCTGTTCATAAGTCTGTGTCATGCTGTCAAGCATGCCCTGCATATATTGATTTTGCGATGTTATGGATTGCGTTCTTTGAAATTTTTCTGCAGCCTCTGTATATATCTCTACCGCCGCCGTACTGGCAGTTCTATAAAGTTCAGTTTCCTCCTCTAAAGTTCGACCAGCGTTAGAATTATAAATATTCACAATTTCAAAAATCTGCGGGTTAACAGCGTTTATTGCATCAGAGTCGGAAACTTTCAGCATATTGTTTCTTGCCACACTTCTCCAATGCATTATCCCAGCCACTGCACCCACTACCGCCGCACCAATAATTGTGGCACCGGCAGCTGTACCTAAACCAACCCAAGCTCCTACAGTTTGCGAAGCGGTTGTTAAGGCCCCAGTCACCGCTTTAATTCCGCCACTAATAGCAGTATTAATACTGCCAAAAAAACCTCCCGAAGTAGCAGCTGTTGCACTAACTGATGCAGAACTCGCACCAGCAGCTCCGACACCTGTAAAAGAAGCGGTACCCAACCCCTGTGCAAAAACAATTGTAACATCCGCTACCCCCGTCGCCAATGAGGCTCCTCCATAGGTTAAAACATTTGCTGTAACCGCGACCGCAGACAAACTCAGCAAGCCGGCACTCATAGCTGGGGTAATTCCATAGGTACTTGCAGTCATTGCATCCATACTCAAAACACGTTCCAAACTAAACTCCGTACCAGAAGGAGATTTAATCTTAGTCGCTTCTAAATCCAATTTTAAATTAAAAGCTTCAGCCATATCAGGATTCTCCAACATCGCCGACGCCTCATCAAAACTAAAAGTCCCGACCGATGTATTCACCGTATTCACTTGTCCCTGAACTGCTCCGCTTGTAGAAGCTATCTGAGTTCCACCGGTACTTTTTGGAATAACTCTTCCAATCCATTTACCACTTAAAATGTCACTAAATCCGACTTTTTTTGCAACCACAATTGTTCCAACGCTAAGTCCACCACTAGTAATTAGACCGGTTACTTGACTTCCACTTGCAGTTTGTTGATAACTGTCACCATTTTGTTGGTATAAATCTCCACCATAAACTACGGCTGGTGGAACATAACCACCGGTTAGTGTTGTAACTTGCGAAACTGGTATAGAACCTTCTGTGTAATCCGCGCTAGCTGTTTTAACCCCAAAAATATTTTTTAAAGTTTCTTTTACTTTAGAATTACTATTATTTGCGTGGGAAACCATCTCAGTTTTTGGTTTAACCTCTGAAGCTCCGCCCCCACCCCCGCCAAAAATAGTGGAAGTTAAACCC
>CAYGEJ010000021.1:0-10433 GCA_964348935.1 uncultured Candidatus Saccharibacteria bacterium
ATTTTAAATAACAGTAAAATAAATATGAAAATAAAAAGAACTGAAAGAAATAGAAATATTTAGGGGTTAACCCTGACACCAAAATTCAGAAACACAAGAAGTTAAAATATAAATAAATAATAGAATTGGGAGACTGCCTTCTATCAAAGTAACTTTGGTGAGATGGCCAACTGAAATAATATTACACACTACTAATCCGCCATTGGCGGAAGTAGAAAATTAAGAAGCGTTACCAAAATTAGTAACACTTCGGGAGACTAGCACAATGGCTGCTAAGAAAAAAGCAAAAAAGAAAGTTGTAAAGAAAAAGACTGCTTCCAAAAAGAAGCGAGCTTAATTCTTTCGCTCTCTTTGAGCAACAAAACCATCCACAAATTTTTGGATGGTTTTGTTTATTGTAAAATAAAACTATATAAATTATTTTGAATTTTGATACTAATAAACCAAAACTGATACGTCTTTAATTACGTTCAGCTCACATTATAAATAAGGTCTCTTCCGTTTTAAGTAAGTGGAATTGTATAAAATTCTGAAGAAAGTCACGTACTAAGCAGAGGATATGGTATATTCTTACCAAGCCACAACTCCGTTACAGAACTAGCTATATTTTCTACTAATAATTAACTAACCGGATAACTTTAGCCAATAACTAAAGAAGTAGAAAGTGGAAGCAGGATTCAAAAGTCCTCATGGTGTATTTCTTTTGCTTACACCAAGCCTCTTTCCAAAAATTCTAGTTCCTGTTTTACTTCACATTAATAACCGATATAAAATATTTAGAATAACAATACAAAACGATAATTTTATTTAATATTCTTGAAAAAGCCTTTATTTTAAGCATTTTCCTTAATCAAAAACAAATTATATCTTAATAATACTCCCAAAAAATCAAATTATTAAACCTTACTTTTGCTGAGCTTTAATTGGATAATTATTGCATTTTTTTGAGGATTATGGTAAGATATTTTGCGGGATAGAGCAATTGGCAGCTCGCAAGGCTCATAACCTTGAGGTTCCCGGTTCGAGTCCGGGTCCCGCAACCAAGCTAATTTTTTATCAATTTTGTATAGAAAATTAACTTGGTAATCAACCTAAAATCGTGACAGATTTAAGCCCTCTGTCTGAGGACTTTTTGTTTACCATTTAAAATTACCCATTGTTAATTAAGCCGGGGTAGCTCAGTTAGTTAGAGCGTGGGACTCATAAGCCCAAGGTCAGAGGTGCAATTCCTCTCCTCGGCACCAAATTTGAATAAGGACTGGTAGCTCAGTTGGTTAGAGCGCTCCCCTGTCACGGGAGAGGTCGCGGGTTCGAGTCCCGTTCAGTCCGCCAGAATCAACCCCATCTATAGATGGGGTTTTTTCTTGTCTAAATTGGGGCTTTTAGCTATTATTTGATATAATAATTTTATGACAAATATAATTTTAATAGCAACTATTATAGTATTAATATTGGGTTTTGGGGTTTTGTTATATATTATATTAGACTTAAAAAAATCATCTTTAAAACCACAAGACGAACAAGGCCTAAAACTTCTCCTGCTCCAAATGAACGAACTCTCCCAAGTTGTGGACAGAAAACTTAGTGAGACAACAAAAAACATGAGCGACTCTATGAAAAACCAATTTTCAGAATCTGCTAAATTAATTAAAGATGTTACAGAAGGGTTAACAAAACTAGACAACACTAACCAGCAAGTTGTATCATTTGCAGACCAACTACAACAACTTCAAAATATTTTAAAAAATCCTAAGCAAAGAGGAATTTTAGGGGAATATTATTTAGAAACTCTTTTAAAAAATGTCCTTGCGCCTAGTCAGTATCAAATGCAATATGGTTTTAAAAATGGAGAAATTGTAGATTGTGTAGTTTTTGTTAAAGATAAAATTATTCCTGTGGACTCTAAGTTCTCTTTAGAAAATTATAACCGAATGGTGGAAACCACAGACTCGGCTGAAAAATTACGACTAGAAAAGCTTTTTGTTAATGACCTCAAACTCAGAATTCAAGAAACTGCAAAGTATATAAGGCCAAACGAGGGGACTATGGATTTTGCTTTTATGTTTATTCCTCATGAAGCTATATATTACGACCTCTTAATAAATAAAATAGGGCTTCTTTCTGAAGACAACGAAAATCTTATTCAAAGAGCTGCTGGTAAATACAAAGTTATAATAGTATCCCCAACCTCATTTTTGGCATACTTGCAAACTGTCTTGCAAGGACTTAAAGCTATGCAAATTGAAGAGACTGCCAAAGATATTATAAAAAATGTAGAGCAGTTAGGTAAACATTTAAAAAGCTACGAAGAGTACCATGGAAAACTTGGAAATGCACTTTCCACAACAGTTAACCAATACAATCTTGGCAACAAAGAGTTTAAAAAAATAGACAAAGATATTTTAAAAATAACAGGCAACGAACTAAAAATTGCCTCCATAGCTTTAGATAAACCAGAATCTGAATCTTAAACACAAAATTATGTCCATAAGAAACCCAGACCAAAGAGTAGGAGTCTTTGTAGACGTGCAGAACTTATATTATTCTGCTAGAAATTTATACAATGCTCGAGTAAAGTTCAATGAAGTTTTAGCCGAAGCGGTTGGAGATCGCAAGCTAATACGCGCCATTGCTTACGTAGTAAAAGCAGATATGCCTGAAGAACACACCTTTTTTGAAGCTTTGGAAAAAGCTGGTTTTGAAGTTAAAGTAAAAGAACTTCAGACTTTTGCAGGCGGACACCAAAAAGGGGACTGGGACGTTGGTATCGCTATGGATATTATCAAAGCCATGAATAAACTAGATGTAATTGTTCTGTGTAGTGGTGATGGCGACTTTGTACCTTTGCTAGAATATCTTCAAATGACCGGTCAACTCACTGAAACTATTGCTTTTGGTCGCTCTTGCTCGAGTAAAATTAAAGAGCTTACCGACAATTTTATAGACCTGGACGAAAACCCAAGAAAATACTTAATGCCTATAAAGGCAGGGAGGAAATAGATTTATGGGTGAAATTCCTAGATATAATGAAAATATAACACCAGAAATACTATTAGAATATTTAAAACAAAATTATTCAGGTAAAGAATTTTCTATTTCAGAAATTGAGGAAAGTTTATTTAAATTTGGTAATAAGAGAAGCTTGGTGGGAGTATTTAATCTAATAATAAACAACGGCATAAAAATGTCTGGCACTAGAGAAAATCCAAAAAACCCTAAAGCAAATACAATGGTATTTAAATTATCATAATGAAAATAGTAATTGACACTAACGTTTTAATCAATGGGTTTAAAGACGATCATTCCTACGAGAAAAAGATCATAGACGCGGTTATTACCGGGGAAATAGAGGCATATGCCAATAAACAAACCTTACAGGAAAATAAGCTAATTGCATCTCAGCTCATAAATAATGAAGAGTACTCCAAAGAACTTGATACATTATTCACTCAAATAAACTGGGTAGTCAATCGGAGACAAATACGCATAGTCCGTGACCCTGAAGATAATAAAATACTAGAAAGCGCTGTTGAAGCTGGTGCGGAATATTTAATCACTAGTGACAATGACCTTCTTGGCTTAACGAAATATCAGAATGTTAATATTGTTAACCCCGGTGAATTTTGGGTGAAATACAAAGATGAAGGTATGGACCTCTGGAAGCAGTGGACAAATTTTATTACCAAAAAATAACCCTTGTGACTCAGATGAGCAATTTATTGGATAATTTAAATAAAGAACAACAAGAAGCGGTAAAGCATGGAGCCGGGCCGCTTTTAATAATTGCCGGGGCTGGCACTGGCAAGACCACAGTGGTCACTAGACGAATTGCGTATGTAATTGAACAGAAACTCGCCAAGCCTGAAGAAATACTTGCACTAACCTTCACCGATAAAGCTTCGGGGGAAATGTCGGAAAGGGTAGATTTACTCTTACCTTTAGGCTACGTTGATACTTGGATCTCCACATTCCATAGTTTCTGCGAGCGAATCTTAAAGACACACGCACTCGATATTGGACTCCCAAATGATTTTGAACTTTTAGACACTACCAAGCAATGGGTACTTATACATAATAATTTTGATAAATTTAATTTAAACTACTACAGACCGTTAGGCAACCCAAACAAATTTATTAGTGGACTACTTAATCATTTCTCCAAATGTAAAGATGAGCTCATTACACCTGAAGAATATTTAGAATATGGACAAGCACTACAACTTCAGTTAGACACCCCAATCAAAGTCAAAAAAAATAAAACTTCAAAAGAAAAAACCAATAATATCGACCAAACTGAAATTTCTAGGATTAATGAAATTGCCAACGCTTATCACGTTTACCAAAAACTACTCCTAGATAATAACTATTTGGATTTTGCCGATTTAATTAACTATACTTTAGAGTTGTTTAAAAAGCGTCCATTAATTTTAAAGTATTATCAAAACAAATTTAAATTTGTAATGGTTGATGAGTTTCAGGACACCAACTTTGCCCAATATCAATTGGTTAAAATGCTCGCTGGTGCCTCCAAAAATATCACAGTTGTGGGCGATGACGACCAGTCCATTTACAAATTTCGCGGAGCTAGTGTTTCCAACATCCTAAAATTCAAAGCTGATTTCCCAAAACTCAAAGAAATAACCTTGGTAGAAAATTACCGATCCGGCAAAGAAATATTGGATTTAGCCTACAAGCTAATTCAACAAAACAACCCAGACCGTCTGGAGATCAAACTTAAAATTGATAAACAGCTCAGACCCAACATTAAGGAACCAAGTCTAGTTGAAGTTTTAGAGGCAACAGATTTGAATGGCGAACTGAATTCGGTAATTAAAAAAATACTCTCTTTAAAAACTGAGGAAAATACATGGAATGATTTTGCAGTACTAATCAGAAGCAATAGCTCTGCAGAAACGCTTCTTCCCGCTCTACAAAATGCGGAAATTCCACATGCTTTTTTAGCTAACACTGGTTTATACAAAAAGCCAATCATTTTAGACTTGCTTTCTTATATGAAAGTTGTGGACAATATTCATGACGCAATTTCTTTATATAGAGTACTTAACTTACCTATATTTTTACTTAGCGTGCATGAAATCGCTAGTATTTTGGAATATTCCAGAAAAAAAACCTTATCCCTTTACGAAACTTTGGAAAAAGCGTGCAAAGATAAAATTGTTAATGAAGAATCCAGAAAAAAAATTGAACTTTTGCTTTCAAATTTACACACACATCATACGTTAGCCCAAAGCAAGAGCGCGGCTGAAACTGTTGTGGCAATAATTAAAGACTTAAAAATTGCCGAACAAATAGAGGAGGAGACCCTTGAGAATGCCGAAAACAGAGAATTAATTGAGCAATTTTATAAAAAAATTGAAAACTTTGAAAGTGAGTATAAACATAAAAGCCTACATAACTTTCTATACGAACTTGAATTAGAAGAACAGGCGGGGGATGAAGGCAAGATTAATTTCAACCCAGACTCCGGACCCGAAAGTTTAAAAGTTATGACCGTGCATAGCGCCAAAGGCTTAGAGTTTGAAAATGTATTTGTTATTAACTTGGTGGACAAACGCTTTCCCACACTTGGAAAAAAAGATCCGATAGAAATCCCTAAGGCCTTAATAAAGGATATACTACCAGAAGGAGATTTTCACTTACAAGAAGAACGTAGGTTATTTTATGTAGCAATAACCCGGGCAAAAAAACATTTATTTTTAACCTGGGCTAAAGACTACGGGGGTAAACTAATAAAAAAACCTTCTCAATTTTTAATTGAAACTGGACTTATTCCAAGTGATAAACTTAATAAAGCAACAGGAAAAGTTGTCTTTCACCGCCCAATAACAAACGAAAAACAGGTCTTTCAAACTTTACCTGAAAAATTTTCTTATTCCCAACTAAAAGATTTTGAAACTTGTCCACTAAAATACAAATACCAATACTATTTAAAGCTTCCGGTCCCAGGCAGTCAGTACTTAAGTTTTGGTAACACAATGCATAAAGTTTTTGAAGATTACTTAAAACAATTTCAGGAAGCAAGTAATTTCTCCCAGCCGGATTTATTTGGCAAAAGCAAAACCGTCCCAACATTGCCAAAATTCGAGATCTTAGAAAGAATATATGAACAAAGCTGGATTGATGAATGGTATACCAGTAAAAAAGAAAGGGAACTCTATCGCAAGCAAGGTAAAGATATGCTTCAGCAATTTTATAATGAATGTATCACTAATTTACCAAAACCAAAATTCATAGAACAATCCTTCATCTTGTTTTTAGAGAAATTTAGACTGGTAGGGCGAATTGACCGTGCGGATCAATCCCGGGAAGGAATAATAATTTACGATTATAAAACAGGTAAAGCACCAAGTAGAACAGAAAAAAGAGACATAGACCAGCTATATATTTACCAATGGGCAGCTCAGGAATACCTAAATGAAAAAGTTGTTGGACTAAAATATTGGTATTTAAAAGAAAAACAAGACTACTTCCTTGAAGAAGAGCTGGCGACTCAGGAAGAATTAGAAAAATTAAAAAACGAACTTCTTAGCATTATGCATCGGATTGTTGATACTATTAAATTTGACCGATTTAAGGAAGCACATAAGCACTCCAAAGACCATAAATGTGATTTCGAATATTTGGAATAGCCTTTCAGGGTTTGTATAAATATGGTATAATTAATTATCACCTAGCAGAATCTTGTACCTTTATTCTAACTAAATTTAGGTGTAAGACTTAAAATGAACATAAGCCCCAAACAGCAAGTTACCTTAATAATTTTCAGCTCAGTTCTTTCAGCATTCTCTTTGGCTTCAATCATTAATTTTACCGATCCACTTATAGCTAGTTTCCTAACTTTTGCTTTCTTATACTTAAGCTTGTTTATTTTAAGCCTAGGAATCATTACCCTTATTGGCTTGGGTGTAAGGCAGTGGTTAAGACCCGGTCACTACGTGTTAAATTTAAGTGAAAGTTTCAGACAGGGAATTTTAATTTCCATCTTAATTACCACTTCTTTGCTCTTGTTATCTAAAGGCTTACTCTTCTGGTGGGTTCAAGGAAGCTTAATATTATTTTTAGCAACGGTCGAGGCGTTTTTTAATCTTAAAGCTTAATAGCAAATTCAAAATATTTTTGAAACAAAAACATGGATGACTCAATCAACCCAAAAGATCTTCCGCCAGTAAGCGAACCGAATTTAGAACTTCACACAGAAAAGTCAACAAAATCAGAAGACAATCTGGTTTTTTATACAATTATGCCCAAATCTAAAAATCAAGATGGATTGGTTCAGCCAACCTTGAAAGTTGAACAAAAAATAGAGAAAATTGAAGAAAACGATTTACATAAAATATTTATCAGCTATAAAAAATATTTTGTTTATGCATTTTTGGCGGTAATCCTTGGTATTGGCTTCTATTTTTTAATTCTTTACATTGGCAAAGGATCAGAAGAGTCTGATATTCAATTAAATATTCCGGTTAGTCCTACTGGCAAATCTCAATCTTCCTCAGGTGATAGCATATTGGGATTTAGTACCACACAAGAATGGCGGGATAAATATTTCCCGAGTTGCAACGAAGAATCGCTCTGTGGCGACCAAGCTGACCCAGATCATGATGGCACCATAAATACCAAAGAATTTGCTCTGAACACTGACCCGAACAACACCGACTCGGACCAAGACGGTATATCTGATGGAGATGAAGTCAATATATTTAATAGTAATCCTTTAAACATACGAACAGCGAACGACCCTCAATTTACTGACGCTGACTTTATTAAAGGTGGTTATGACTTAGGTACCGGAAAAAAAATGTCTGCCGGTCAAATTTCATCAATCACCAATAAAATGAAACAATTCGGTTTACACCAACCAACTGTTAAAACTTTATTTTCAGTATTAAATACAATTTATAATTTTACTCCGGACTCCACTCAAGACACCGCGATAACCACAAAACCAACAACTGAACTCCCAAGTAATATAGATACATCACTCGAAGCCAAACAAGATAGGGATACACAGCGGTCAAGTACAATAAAAAATATTGAATCCGCTTTAGTAAAGTACCAAACAGATAATAAAAAATACCCTGTAGCAGCGGACTTTGGCACAATGTTTGCGATGATCAAGCCTTACCTAAAAGTTGCCACTAACCCGAACGATCCAATAAACATAGACCCATTTATCTATACATACATTTCCGACAAACTCGGCACAGATTTTACCTTAAGTTTTTTTAGCGAAGTAGCCAACCAAATAATTAAAAAACATTCTGTAGAAGCGATTAGTGATTCAAACGCCGAACAAGCAGCGGTTTTCGATGACCAACGTAAATATGATTTGGAAAGTTTGCAAACCGCACTGCTTCTATATTCTCAAAAAAATGTCGCCGGTAACCAAACTTACGTTTTTCCTGCGGAAGATAAATATAAAACCTTGTTAGTTCCTGAAGATATAACACAAATTCCAAAAGATCCTAAAACTAGAATCGATTACGAATATAAAGTATCTCCGACTTTTGATACTTTTACCTTAAAAGCCGTGTTTGATAAACCTACCGCAGGTACCACAGGATGGTTATGTAATCAAGAAGAATGCAGATCTTATTAACAAAGTTGATAAGTAAATAAGCATATCAGTTTATAAGTAAACGCAAATAAATGAACCCCTTATCTTTTTTAAAAAGCTTATTCTCAATAACCAAAAAAACTAGTAAGAAATCATTTCCCAATATTGTAGTGGCGAAAGTTACCAGTATAGACAAGCACCCCAATGCAGATAGACTTCGAATAATAAAATTAGATATTGGCAATAAAATTATTGAACCAGTTATCTGTGGGGCTTTTAATTTTGAAACAGGGGATTTAGTAGCATTAGCGCTTCCTGGTGCAGAAATTCCTCAGAACATTCATTCGGCAACGCATGAGCCATTTGTGCTAGGAAAGGCCAAAATTCGCGGTATAGAAAGCCAAGGAATGATCTGTGCCGCCTTTGAACTTGGGCTTACCAAAGAACCTGGAACAGGAATAATACATCTTAAAAACAACTCGACGCTTGGTAGCCAATTTTCTCCGGAAATGATACAATAGTTGTTACTTATGCACAATATAATTACCAGCCTCTACAATGAAGGGGAAAAATTAAGGAACGATCTCAATACTAAAACTGATTTTCAAAGCCTGAGAATGCTTAGATATTTAAACATGCCTGACTTGTCCAGGACTCCTGGCAGTCCTATTTTTGAAATGGTTCAAAGAATCCTTGAAATTTCCGAATTTAAAAATTTTGACGTGATTGAAGTACCTGAAATCGTACCGGTAGATATTAGTTTTGACTTATTCGATTTTGCCCCGGACCATCCAGCACGTTCCAAATCTGATACTTATTATTTGGACGATCGTAATATTCTTCGAACGCATACCACAGTTATGTGGTATTACTACTTAAATAATGAGGTCATAAAGAAACGTATTGCCAATAACGAGGCTGTTGGAGCTTTATGTTTCGGCAAAGTCTTCCGCAAAGACGAAATAGACCGAAGGCACATGAATATTTTTCACCAAATCGACGGTTGGTATTTGGTGCCAAAAGATCAAAAAATAATTGAACAAAAAGACTTAGAAACAGTATTGGCAAATATTGCTAAAGCTACTTTTGGCGACAATGTTAAATACCGTTTCAACAAAGATACTTTCCCTTATACGGATCCGTCTTTGGAAATGGAACTTGACATAAACGGGAATTGGGTAGAAGTTTTGGGCGCCGGGGTGGTAAAGGGGAGTGTACTAGATAAGCTTGGGGTAGATTCATCTAAATATACCGGCTGGGCATTTGGTTTTGGATTAGAGCGCCTTGCAATTGTTAGCATGGAACTACCAGACATCAGACTTCTCTGGAGTGACGACGAGAGAGTAAAAAAACAACTTAAACTTGGACAAAAATTTGTCGAGGTTAGCAAATACCCACAAATTACTCGTGATATCTCTTTTATTGTTGACACAAATTTTATTCCAAATAATTATTTCGATCTTATAAGAGAAATTGGCGGAGACTTAATTGAACAAGTCGAACTTTTAGATAAGTACGAAAACGAAGCTAAGTTTGGTAAAAATAAAATAAGTTACACATACAGAGTTGTCTACCGAAGTCCGGAAAGGACACTTAAAGCCGATGAAGTCGACCCTCTACAAAGCAAGCTTTATGAACAAACAAAGGCAATTTATAATGCCGAACTAAGATAATATCCACAATATTAAAAACTCCCTTATTTAAGGGAGTTTTTAATATAAATTTTAATTGTTTTACTATAGATTTTTTAACTAAATAATGCTAAAATTATATAGTAATATTGATACAATTTGAATGTCTGATATAGAAAACATCTATGAAAAACGGTACGAAAAATATAAGCAAACTGTATTAC
>CAYGEJ010000022.1:0-5685 GCA_964348935.1 uncultured Candidatus Saccharibacteria bacterium
AATATATATAGCTCCAATTATAAGCGTAAAAACTATAAAACTAAATAAATAAATTCCAGGTCCATTTTCGATTTTTGTAATTTGACCATTGGCAGAAATCTCCAAAATTCGATTAAAAGTAAACGGAGTCAAATTTAAAAGTGCTGCAAAAGACACTAACGGAATTAATATATTTTTATAAAATTTTGGAAACTTTATTTGTTCATTTGGAAAAACGTATAAAAGTTGAAAAAGAAATAACGAATGCCATACAGCTGTAAAGACGCTTAATCTAATAAGCCAAAAAGCGATTTCAGTATTTTTAATTTGGTAACTTAAGTAGTTAAATGAGCCCCAGGCAATAGTTAATAAACAAAATATTAAAAAAGTTTTGGTTGTTATACTTTTGGGATTATTAAAAAAAACAATAAAGCCAAGCATGCCAATTGCAGCTACTATAATACCTACTGAAAGTAGATCTAAATAGACAAACAGATTCATAAGTAGTTTTTATTTTAAACGGAAAGAAATTTTTTAGAATAAGCAGATGGTGGTGAGGATTTTCCTATTCTAAAAATCATCGCCAAGATATTTGTGTTATTTAAACTTTTGTTGATTATTTTTGTTGAATTTTGAATTAAGATTTGTAGATTAATTGGTAAATCCGGTATACCTGCTTCGGTTAAACGTTGTCCTAAATATAAAACGCCTGCAATTGGTTGAATGCTCAAATTCATTTCAGTTGCTTTCAACCAGAGTGCTTGTAGTAATATTCCAGCTTTAACAAAACTTTCAGGTGAGTTATCTTTTATTGTAATAGAGCCAATTGCTGATGCAGAAGCATAGGTTTTTGAGTTTTCTTTGGCAACAAAATTTGGTAGACCGATAATTCTTAGTATTTTAGATGCATTCCAGTTACTAAACCATTTAAATATAAACTTTTGGGGAGGGTGAAGTTCTAAAGTGTCTATTAATAAACCATTTTTGTATTTTTGTTCTTCATATTTATTCCAGCGTAACATTGAAAAGAAAGCGTTGTGAAGTGGTTGGTATTGAAGCATTACGCATTCCGCTGTGCTGGCCGCTGAGGTGATATCTTTAATTTTAACATTATCATCTGTAACTGCAAAATTTCCAAGCTTTAATTCTGCAGCTAAACTGATTAAGTTATTTTTTTCTTGTACTTCTAAAGGTTGTTTGTTGTATTTTTTTCTGTTTGTTGAACGTTTTTGGATTAAAGCAATATATTTTTGATTTTTGTTGCTTGAAGATTCTTTGACTAGGGTTATTGAAGCAATTTTGTTTGGGTTAGTTTTTTCGGGGAATAATGTATAAGTGGCTTTATAGCCATAAATTGGTGCAAGAATGCCAATATTGTAAATTATTGCTCCATGGGCAATATAAGAGCCTCGTTGTTTGTAATTAAAAATTGGATTGTCTCTATCTGGTAAATTAAAAATATCAAAACCATTTTCGTGAATACTAAAACTCCAAGGTTGGGAGTTGTCACCAGAAGGGGCGTTTATGGCCGTGGATAGTATTTGATTTATGATTTCGTTTAGCATTAAATTAAAATTTTTGGTTTTTTACCTTTTTGGTAGAGTAATCCGGATGTGGCTTTAAGTTTACCGAATTTTTTTAAGTGTATAATTGGTGCAGCTTGTTTACCAATTGTATTATATAGTTTTTTATATTCAATGTTGTCTTGCATTAAATGTTCAAAGATAATACGTTTGGAGTCCAATTCAATTTTCTTTCCAGGTTGTTGATTAGGCGCCAATTCTAAATCAAGGTGTAATTTGTGGGTTTTGTGATTTTTATCATCCCGATTGTAAGTAATAAAGTTGCCGGATAGTGTTTTGGCTATTTTTTTATCTTCAATACCGGCTCTTAAGTGTTCTGGGTATATGTTTAAGGCGTAGAAAGTTACAGCTACATCAGTTCTTCCGGTTTTTATAATAAAAGGATATTTCCATTTAAGGAGTTGGTACTTTTCAGCAAGGTTAATAAGATTGAATTTTATTAACATTTTGTATATATCTGAGTAAGAAACAATTTTGCCTGAATCGTGTAAATTGTATCTGACCAAGGGGATGCCCGAGTTAACTGTAATAAGTAACTCACCAACTATTTCTTCAAAGAAAATATGCTTCGGATGGTATTGTAAAAATGCTGGTTCAGTTTTGGAGTCGCCAAATAATTCTTTGTATAGTTTTGGATTTTTTTTCGCTTCTCTCCTGATAAAGATACTTAGGGGTGTTTCGAAACCAAGTAGGCTGGCGTCGGCACACCCGTAAACATTAACTATATGAGAAGGTTTATTCGAATTCATAATTTCTAAGGCGTTATTGCGCCAGTGTTCAGTAAAACTATCTCCGGCGGTTAATAGTCGTATATTTTTACCAAGCGGTATTTTTGTTTCATTACAAGCATGCAAAATGTCGCTAATAAATGGGGGGTATCCAGCAATTATTGTATATTTGTAGTCAGGGCTTAATTTACGAAGAATGTGTAGAATGTCATTTTTTTCTATGCCTGGGGTAATTGTGGTAATTTTATATCCTTTTTCTGCAAGGCTATAAAATGCTGCCGCTTCGGAATTACCAGCAACCCATACTCCCATAGAAAAACAAATTACTACCAGAACAGTATCCTTTTTTGTTATTCCATAAATGTCTTTTATTATTGATTCATGAACCTCGGTGGCGTGCAATTCTTGCATTGGGTTTCTATACCAAAATGTAGGTTTACCTGTGGAGCCTGAACTGGCATAAGCCACGGAAGGGGTGTAACCTTGAGGTAGAAGTAGATTTGCGGAAAATTTTTGGATAAAGTTTTTTTTGTCTAGGATTGGAAGTTTTTTAAAATCTTCCTCAGATTCTATTTTATCAGGGGTAATATTTAACTCCCGCAAGATTTTTTTGTAAGCAGGGATTTTTTTAGAAGCTGATTTAAAAGTCTTTAAGGCTAGTTCAAAATTTTGGTTCATATTTTTTTTCCAAAATTTAATTTAAATTTATTAGTTGTTTTATTCCGTTGTTTTATATTGAATTTGCTAAAATAATTTGGAATTATTTTTTCTTCAAGTGAAATTATATATCTTCCAGAGGGCATATTTTTTTTAGAGGCTATTCGTCTTAATACTAAACAGGTTGCAGCACCGGCCACACTGGCAATTGCTCCTAATTGCGGAACTGCCGGTAACTTTTTTCCAATTTGAAGCAGGGATTCTTGCATATTGGTAGTTAAATATTCCCCACCTACTATTTTTGTTGCCAATGAGAGCCATTCGTTATAGGTTAGGTTTTTAAGGTTTTCAGGGTTTATTTTTCCCAATAAACCATGGAATATTTCTCTTTTTGGTTCTAAATCATATCTTTCTACATCCAATATAACGGAATCGCCGTTGTCCGTAGCCATGATTACCGGAATTTTTAATTTTTTGCATAAAAAACGGGATTGGATTTTTAAAGGAATACTATCCATTTCGTCAATAAAAATATTTAACTTTGGTTTGCCAGCTAAAAACTCTTTTAAATTTTGTTCTGTAATTCCGTGTTCGTATAATCCTAATTCTGCATCTGGGTCTAGTTCCCAAATTTCCTTAGCGGCAATTTGAATTTTATTTTTGCCTATATCTTTGAGCTTGGCTCTAATTCGGTTTAAATTAGTAATTTCAAGAGTGTCAAAATCTGCAATTTTTATTTGCTTTGGTCCGCCACTTATAACAATGGAAGAAAGTATGCAGGAACCAACTGAGAGTCCGGCAATGCCAACACTTAAATTTCTAAATTGAGTCTGCTCTTGGTGGCTAATTAAATTTTTGTTTCTAGATGTTCTTAGTTTAAAGTAATTTTTTTCATCCAAACTACGAACAAGAATATTATCTTCTTGAAAATAAATCCATCTTTCGGGAAACTTTGTTTTTAATAAGAATTTTTGTAATTTATCCTTTGCTTCAACGGTACCCTTTTTAATTTTAGGGTTTTGTATAAAAAAGAGTTCAGGTATAGCGGACGTGTAAGCATCTACAAAATTTACTTTACCATTTATGCGAGGACGGGTTTTGTAGATAATTGGTTTCATAAAATGTTAAAATCTTTTAAACAAATTAAAACCGGACCAGTTTTTAATATTTTCTAAAAATTCTTTTAATTCAGGTTGTAATTCTCGGTCGTTAACAACTTTTTTAAAATTAGAGCGGGTAAAATTGTATAAATTTCTTGAATTCTTTGAAAGTTTGTTTTGTATTTCTAAATAGTCTACAGCTTGACATAGTGCTAATGTTTCAATTGCTAAAACCACAAAGGCATTTTCAGCAACCTTATGAGTTAAAAGTGCTGCGTCGGTTCCCATGCTGACGACATCTTGGTTGTCGCCATTTGTGGGTATAGAGTGTAGGTTCATTGGGTAAGCTAAAGTTTGGCTGTTTGCGGTTGTTGAGGTGGCTACGAATTGAAGTGCTTGGAAGCCTAAAGTTAAGCCCGGTGTTTGTAAGTTTAAAAATGGGGGAAAAGTGTGATTTATCTTATGGTTTAAGAAGAAGTTTAATCTTCTTTCGGAAAGCATGGTCATTTTCACCAAACCCATTTTTAATTTATCCATAGATACTGCAATATAGTCACCGTGAAAATTTCCTCCGTGTAAAAATTTTCCATTTTTCCAATCAATAATGGGGTTATCAGTTACTGAATTCATTTCTACCTCAGTGGTTTTCCATGAATCGACAAGACTGTCGTACACGGGTCCTAATATTTGTGCCAGGCATCTCATTGAATATACTTCCTGAACTGACTCGGTAATTATATTGACCTGTTCTCCCGTGTTGGAATTTTTATGCAAAACTTCTCTGTTTCTAATTGTTTTAGAATCTTTTAAAAGCTCTCTTATATATTTTGAAATTGCTAATTGGCCTGCATGTGGTCTTAAATCATGAAGCTCCTGACTATAGCTATCGTCATAGGCTTTTACTAATTCCAATGCCAGACATCCATTAAATAATGCCAAATTAAGTAAGTTAGCTGTGTCTATGCAGGTTACACTGGCTATTCCTGTCATCATGGAAGTGCCATTTATTAACGCCAAGCCTTCTTTTGGCTTAAGCTCATAAGGTTTAATGTTAAGTTTTTTTAGTACATTCGAAGTTTTTTGAATTTTTCCTTTGTAACTGACTTCGCCTTTTCCAATGATTGCAAGTGCAATATGAGCCAATTGTACTAGGTCTCCGCTGGTGCCTACAGCGCCATGTTCAGGGACTATTGGAATAATCCTATAGTTTATAAATTTTTCTAAATAATTCAATAATTCTGGTGAAACTCCCGAATAACCTCGTAGTAAGGTATTTAAACGTATAGTCATTGCCGAATAGACAAAGTCATCTTTAATTTTTTCCCCAATTCCAACAGCGTGGCTTAGTACTAAATTTTTTTGTAATTCCAGAATCTGTCCATGGGCAAGAATATAATTAGCCATAGGACCAAAACCAGTATTAATACCGTAAATAATTTTATTATTTTGTTTTATTGTGTTGATTAGGAAATTGTGTCCGACTTGGGATGCATTTAATACGGACTTCTTTAGCGTAATTTTTTTTTCAGGCTCCTTGACTAGAGAGTCTAAAATATTGATAGTTAGATTACTTCCGTCCAAGCTCGCTGAATTTGATTTCATTAAAAAACTATTAATTTGAGATAATTATAACATATT
>CAYGEJ010000023.1:0-5062 GCA_964348935.1 uncultured Candidatus Saccharibacteria bacterium
GGCGATGTTAAATTTTTATGGTATAATAATTAAAATTAAATTTAAATACGAAACAAAATGTTTACAAATAAAATAGATTCACTGCAAGTCGTCAAATCGGTTGTATTGTCTCGTCAGAAACAAGGGTTTACATTGATTGAACTTTTGGTAGTAATTTCTATTATAGGTTTGTTAGCTTCTGTGGTTTTAGTTAGTTTGTCCAGTTCTCGTATTAAAGCAAGAAATAGTAGGAGAGTTTCGGATATTAATCAAATATCTAAAGCTATGGAATTATTTTTTAATGCCAGTTATAGTTATCCAACAAGCAATACTGGAATTTCGCTAACTCAGCTTGGGCCTATTTCCGGTTCTGCTGCAGCCTGCGGTGTTACAGCTGGGTGTGTTAATAATTTGATTCCAAATTATATGTTAAAGGTACCAGTGGCTCCGGTTCCTGCAGATAGCAGTAGTGCATTTAATTGCAATTCCAGTTACGGTGGTGGTATAGCAAATGATTATCAAATTGCTGGTAGCGGAAGTGCTACGCAGAATAGAAATTTTACAGTTACTTTTTGTATAAGTGCTCAGGTTGGTGCATTATCTCCAGGTGTACATACTCTCACTAATGGCGGTGTCCAATAGGTATAAATTTAAAAAGCCTTCCCCGTAAATATAGGGAAGGTTTTTTATTAAATAAAGGTAATTTCTACCAGTTCAGATTTTGTAAAAACTTTCATTGGTGGACCCCAGGTGCCTACTCCACTGGATGTTAAAACTTGTAAGTTACCTAACTTGTTAAGACCGTAATCAAATCCTTTAAAAACTTTTTTAGTAATATATCTAAATGGCCAAACTTGACCTAAATGGGTATGGCCAGAAAGTTGCAAATTTACTCCAGCTTTTTCAACGGCATTTAAATGGTTAGGAACATGTTTGAGTAAAACAGATGGTAAATTTTTCTTAAACTTAATTTTTTCTAACTGGATAGCTACGCTTTGGTTAGTTTCGCTTGCATATGCAAGACCGATAATTTGCAGTCCTTTTAATTCTATTACTTTATTTTCTAGTATTTTAATTCCCGCATTTTTGATTGCCTGTTCGCAAAGTTTATAGCCTGCATAAAGTTCGTGGTTTCCTGAGGAAAAGAAAGAACCAGATGGTGCTTTAATATGTTTAAATTCGTTGGCAGGGTGTTCAAAATTGTTGTGCATACCGTCATAAAAATCCCCTGGAATTAAAACTATTTCAGGATTTAACGAGTTAATTTTTTTAACTACTTTTTTTGCAGTTCCTTGTTTTAGAACTTGTCCGAAATGTAAATCTGCTGCTACTATAGCAGTTTTGTTTTTCCAGTAATCAGGAAGGTTTGGAAGAGTAACACGTACTTTAGTTACTCTAATAATTCTGGCATTGATAAGTCCATAAATAGTCAGGCTAATAGCAATTGAGGTAGAAATTGACCCTAAAATTGTTATGTTGACTAATGAAACTAAATTAAGAATGCTAATAATTGCACCACCTAATAGAAAATATAATGAAAATACTAACCAGATTGTAGAAAGAATATATCCTATTCTTAGTAGTGTATTTTCAAAATAGTGGCAAATGGTTGAAAATGCCAAAAAGGACAAACTTAGTATTAAAGAAATATATAATACTAAGTTATGACTAGAATTTAATTGTGGAAAATAGCTAAGTAGGAGTTTGTATATAACCCAATGATAAAACATTAAAATGGATTGGGCTATTATTAAAACAAGAATAAATTTTTTAGGCATAGTATATAGAATTTATCAGATTTATAATATTAAATCAATTGTTTATGGTATTGAAAATATACCAATTTTATGTTAGAATGAACTATTCATTATATATATAATTATGTCCGAAGTTTCATTATTACCAATAGATAATTCAGTTGCAGAAAGTTCTGTAAATGTAGAAAAGAATTCATGGAAGAAATGGGCGGGTTTATGTGTGCTTTCTTTAGGGCTGGCTATTATAGTTATAGATACCACGCTTCTAAATGTTTCCTTATCTACAATTATTAAAGACTTAAATACTGACTTGCAAAGTTTACAGTGGGTAATTACTGGGTATGCACTGGTTTTAGCTGCTTTTACAATTACTGGTGGAAGATTGGGTGACCTGTTTGGTAGAAAAAGAATGTTTATACTTGGAGCAATTATCTTTGCTTTAGGGTCTTTTATTGCCTCTGTAAGTCATTCTATTCCTGTGCTACTCGCAGGTGAAGCCATTATAGAGGGTATTGGGGCAGCTTTAATGATGCCAGCCACAGCTTCTTTAGTGGTAGCTAATTTTAAAGGTAAAGATAGGGCTACGGCTTTTGGAATTTGGGGTGCAGTGGCAGGAGCTTCTTCTGCTATTGGTCCACTGCTTGGTGGTTATTTAACTTCACACTACAGCTGGCGCTGGGGTTTTAGAATAAACGTTTTTATAGCAGCCATTGTTGTTATTGGTTCTATGTTGTTACTTAAGGAATCTTTAGACGAAAGAAAACCGGGTCTAGACTGGTGGGGAGTAATACTTTCCTCACTTGGACTTTTAAGCATTACTTTTGGTATTATTGAATCTTCCAGTTTGGGTTGGTGGACTGCCAAGAAAACTTTTGAAATTTTTGGTCATCAAGTGAGTTTTGGAAATATTTCTTTAGTCCCAATAGCTATTGCTTTTGGTTTGTTATTAATGGCATTATTTTTCTGGTGGGAGAATTACACAGAAAAAAGGGGTAATAGCCCACTGGTGTCTTTAAAGTTAATGCAAAACGAGCAATTTATGTCTGGAGCATTAACTACCGCTATTTTAACTTTGGGAATGGCAGGTATGGTTTTTGCCTTACCAGTCTTTTTACAAACCGTAAATAATTTAGACGCTTTTAATACTGGTCTTGCGCTTTTACCTATGTCTATAGCGTTATTAATTTTTGCTCCACTTTCTGGTGTGCTAAGTAAAAAAATAACTCCAAAATATTTAATCCAGGCTGGTTTGTTAATAGACGTAGTAGCCGCATTTATTCTTAGAGCGACTATTAAAGTAGATATGCCAGTTAGCCATTTAATTCCTGGTCTCGCTCTTTATGGTATGGGTATGGGTATGGTCATGGCGCCAATTTCTAACCTCGTACTTTCTGCAGTACCGGTAGAAATGTCGGGTGAGGCTTCAGGAGTAAATAATACTCTAAGACAAGTTGGAGCTACACTTGGCGCTGCTATTATTGGCGCTGCTGTGCTAACCTCTCTGTCTACTCATTTAGTAAATGGAATTCAAAATAGTCCAATTGTATCTAACGTTGCAAAACAACAAATTATTCAAGGAGTAACAGATTCTGGTTCTAATATTCAATTTGGTCTTTATCATGCACTACCTAAAACTACGCCAGTTTTGGAAGCGCAAGAAATGCAAGCCTTAGTTAAGGAATCTAGCGCCAGAGCTACGCAAGACGCGTATGTCTATTCTGCTTTTTTTGCTTTCTTATGTTTTATTGCCTCCTTATTTTTACCAAAAACTAATATTAATGATACCGAGGCGTCTAAAATAAAAGAAACTCACGGCAGACGCAAAATAGTTATTGCTATCGTGTTGTTAGTTATTGATATTGCAATGCTAGTATTTTTACTAAAGCAAAGTGCAAATAAGGCGGTAGCTACAGGACTTATGCCAAATGCAGAACAAATTAGAGCAGACTTTAGACCAGATGCTCCCATAGTTATCCCGCCGGTTAATACAGATGTTAGTACTAGTTCAACTAGTACTATAGTTTATTTTAGTTCTCCAAGAGGGGGAATTATAAATACCACAACTCCAAATGCTGAGAGTGTGCAAATTCTAGAACCTACAATTTATAGTAATGTTAATTTAGGTTTTAGTATGGTTATTTCTAACCTGTGGCAAGCTACTGAAAGTAACGATGGTCATACTATAATATTTACTAACGCCAAAGGCGAAAATATTTCTGTTCAAGTTTACTCAGCTCCTAGCGAGGGTTTAAGTTTAGTAGAAAGCCAGCTTAGTGGAAGTGATAGTGTTAGAAATTTAACCAAGTCTACTTTTCAAGGTGACCCTGCATTGGAATTCCGCACTACTACTGGCCTGCAAGCGGTGGCAGTTATTCATGGAAATAAACTTTATTATATAATGGGTTCTACAATAAGTGGTGAGCCCATAAGTACTTTTAAGTTTCAATAAATGCATCTATTTTAGGGGTTTTGTGACTGTTGATATTAGTCTAAAATCTTCCATAAAATCCCTTGACACCTTTTTGAAAAAGGTTTATAATTGCTAGGCAGTTAGGAAATAAGTCTTAACATTTAAAAACTTCAAACACCGTTAGTTCAATTTTGCTCTAGTGTAAGCTAAAAACCTCCGCAAGCTTAGAGGATGGTAGAGGCTGATTACTAAAGATCCCCGACATACAGGGGAGACTGAACATTATCCCAATTAGTCGGATATGTTTTTTTTCGCCCCAAAATTGAAATCATGAACG
The DNA here is from genome assembly GCA_964348935.1 of uncultured Candidatus Saccharibacteria bacterium. Lineage (GTDB taxonomy): Bacteria > Patescibacteriota > Doudnabacteria > UBA920 > UBA920 > PALSA-1336. The sequence continues at coordinate 4,484 of CAYGEJ010000023.1, forward strand.
AAGTAAAGCATCTAAGATATTAGATCCTTCGCTTCGCTCAGGAGAACGCCTAAAAGGCAATAGAGCGAAAGTTCTTTAACAGCTGAATAGTGATTAGAAAACATTATATACCTTCCCTGGTATATAATGTGTACAAAACCATCGTGTCCCTATTATTTAAACCAATGGGGATGCAATGTTTGCGTCAATTCAATTAGAGTTCAATGATATCTGTGAAAACAGAAAATGCTTTGATAATTTGTGCATTATAAAAAAACAATTATCGCCAGATTTTAGTTCGTCTATGACGAACGGGATCAAAAAATAATTTTAGTTCTGCCGAGCCTTCGGGCAAAGCATTTAAGAATTACATTTTATAATAAGAGTTTGATCCTGGCTCAGGATGAACGCTGGCGGCGTGCCTAAGACATGCAAGTCGAGTGGGTTTAGACCCACGGCGAACGGGTGAGTAATACCTAGGAACTTTCTTTAAGTGGAGCATAACCAGTCGAAAGATTGGATAATACTTCATGTGGCAGTAATGCTAAAGTCGCAAGACGCTTAAAGTGAGGCCTGGGCACCATCAGCTAGTTGGTAAGG
>CAYGEJ010000024.1:0-3845 GCA_964348935.1 uncultured Candidatus Saccharibacteria bacterium
TTGTGAAGTGTTTGTTTTTTACAAACTTGGCACCATTTGTTAAGTTCAAGTTTTCCTTTGCCTTTTGTATCCATATTAACCTTATTCCTATTTGTCACATAATTTTGTGATTTACAAACAGGACATATCATTGCAACTATTTCTCTTGCGCCTTTTTTTGCCATATTAGTTAATTAGAAGTTTGGTTAATTAGAAAGCTTAGTCTTTAACGAACTTAGCATTTTTGCCAAACTTATTATTTGATTATACCAGCTTTCTTTATCTTTTAAAGTGATAACTTTTTGTTTGTATGCAATCTCGGTTATAGGAACACATTCGAAGCAAGAACCTCTGGCTATAGAGAGAAATCTTTTAAAATCCTTAGTAGTTTTACTACTTCCTTCGGCAATATTTAATGAAATAGAAAGTGATGCCCGTCTAATTTGGTCAGCCAAATTAAATTGATATTTTGAAGGCCAATTGTTAGTTGAAGTAAAAACTTCGTTACTAAATTCAACTGCTTGATTGTAAACTTTTAAGTTTTCAAAATTAAAAATCATCTTAGCTGTTGCTTCTAATTAACTAATTAACTAACATACTAAGTATACTATTTTATGAGGATATGGTTTCTATCAACTAGAATTGCAGGTAATGACGGGGTTTCACTTGAAGCAGTTCGTTGGCGCACCATATTAACTAGAATGGGGCACAAGGTAACTTTTGTTGCCGGTGAACTAGATAGGGCAGGAATTTTAATCCCAGAGCTTCACTTTAGTAATCAAAAAGTTGTAGAACTTCACGATAAAGTTGTCTATAGCAAAAACAACTTTAAAAAAGTGGAAAGAGAAGTATTTGATATGGCAGGGACAATTGAAGGTAACTTACGCGAAGCATTTAATGGTCACAGACCAGAAATGCTGATTATTGCCAATTGCTTATCTCTTCCTATGCATTTTCCTCTTGCAGTTGCCTTAACTAGATTGATTGAAGAATTTAAAATCCCGACAATTGCAAGACATCATGACTTTTGGTGGGAGAGGAAAAGGTTTTTAAGGTCATCTTGCTTCCCATTTTTCAAACGATGGTTTCCACCAGACAATAAATATATAAAACATGTCACAATAAATTCAATTACACAAAGTGAACTAAAAAAAAGATTGGGAATAGAATCAGTTGTAATACCGGACACATTTGATTATGTTGGAACAAAAAATAATAAGCATAGCTTGCCACTTCGTGGTAAAGATAAATTTAACAGTACATTTAGAAAAGACTTTGGAATTGCAAAAGATGACATTGTATTTTTACAAGCTACAAGAATTGTCCCAAGAAAAAGAATTGAAATTGCAATAGAACTTGTTCAAAAATTAAATAACCCCAAAATTGTTTTGGTAATAGCAGGACGAGCAGGGGACGAAGGAGGGGAATACTTTGATAAACTTCAAGAGCAAGCAATCGAAGCAAAAATTAGAATAGTCTATGCAGGAGAATTTATAGATTTTAATAGAAAAATAAATGCTGATAGAAGGAAAATTTACACACTTTGGGATGCTTTCATTGCATCTGACTTCATGACCTATCCATCAGATGTTGAAGGTTTTGGTAATCAATACATAGAATCAGTTTATTTTAAAAAGCCAATTATTATTACTCCATACCCAGTTTACAAAAAAGATATTAAACCGCTAGGGTTTAAGTCAATTGAAATTAGTAAAGCACTTAACAATAATGATTTAAAACGAGTAGAGGAATTTATAAATAACAAAGAAAAAGTAGAAGAATTAGTAAATAATAATTTTGCACTCGGTATGAGCCATTTTTCATATGAGGCTACTGAAGAAAAGATCAAAAATATAATTTAATTATTGCAGTTACTTTTTGTAAGGACTACTATTTAATAACTAACACATATGCCAGATGGTAATGTAAAAGTTCCGCCAGTTGTTGTTACTTCAAGTAAGGTGAATTCTGTTGACACAAAAAATCCTCCAGACTTGGTAAATTTAAAAATAACTAATCCACTAGTTTATATAAAGTATTGGTGGAAAAAGATAATGGCTAACGAGGGGATTGAGGTAAAAATTAAAGCAAGGCCAGTAACAGTTTTTGGTGTAGCGCTAATAGTGTTTTCTCTAGCTTTTGGTTTGGGTGGAGTAGTTCTCCCTACATTCTTTCCATGGATCAAGGTTGATGGAGTAATAGTACCAACGCCGTTACCTACTCAATCACCAGTTCCAGAAATATTAAAAGACACAGCTTTAAAAGGGACACTAACAAAAACCAATACTAATCCAACTAAGTTTTATTTGATCACAACTTCGACAGAAGCTGTAACTTTAGAAATACCAGTAGGTTTCAATCTTTTATCATTTGTCGGAAAAAGAATCTTAGCAGTGGGGTCATATGATTCAAAAAATAAAGTATTAGAAGTGGAGGACATTCAAGACCTAGAGGTACTATCAACTACGCCAGTCCCAATTCCTACGATTTCGCCAACACCAAAGCCGACAGATGCACCTACAGCTACTCCGACGATAGAACCAACTATTGACCCGTCAATCACATCCGCACCAGTTTACTACTAATTGTAGTATGATATTAAAATGAAATTAGTATGAGAAAAATTGCTTTTCAAAAGCTCAAGGATTATTTAAATGCAAATAATTAAATGAATAAAATATATAAAGTTCCATCTATAAAAGTTGATTTCCTTCCAGCACTAGTAATATTTTTTATAATTTATACAACAATTGGTTTTTACTTTATTACTTCATTAAATACCGCACCAATCCTTGCCTATTTTTCATTCTGGCTTTTATTTTTATCGCCTTTAGTTATTTGGTTTGTATCCAGAAATAAAAATTTAAAAATTACAGACTCAGGAATTTATGTTTCAATGAATAACGATAAATTAGATTTAAAATGGGAGGACATTGAAAAAATAGGCTTTCAGGCAATCAGTGCAAAACGTATAGGAGTAACAGAGGTATTTCCATATTTAGCAATTAAATTAAAAGACGTAAATAAAATCACAGAATTAAAAAGTACAAAAGAATTTGGATTTTTACTTAAAAAGGTAGATCTTGCAAATTATAATAATCAATCTGATATTCTAGATTTGTACATTTCAATGCAACATGCCTCAGAAAAATATAGTGACATGCCACAGTTTTTAAGTTCTAGAGCAAATTTTATTACAAAACTTCCAGAAATTACAAAAATATGAAAACTGCAATACTACTTCATGGGACATGTGACAAAGAAGAATATTATAATGATACAGAACAATCATTATCAAACAGTCATTGGTTTCCATGGTTACAAAAACAATTATTAGTTAATGAAATTCCCACTCAAACTCCTGAAATTCCTGATGCCTATAAGCCTGATTACCAAATATGGAAAAAAGAATTTGAGAGATTTGATGTTACAGATGAATCTATGTTAGTAGGTCACAGTTGTGGTGGTGGGTTTTTGTTTAGATGGCTATCTGAAAACAATAAACAAGTTTATAAATTAATTTTAGTTGCTCCATGGCTAGATCCAGAAAGATCAAAAACAACAGACTTTTTTGAATTTAAAATTGATTCTGAGATAATAAGCCGAGTAAAAGAAATACATTTATTTGTTTCAGAAGATGATGATGCAGATATTCATGAATCAGTTGAATTAATTTTAAAAGTGCTACCAAATATAGAAATTCACAGATTTAAAAATAGCGGACATTTTATACTAGGACAAATGAAAACAGAAAAATTCCCCGAGTTATTAGAAACAATTCTTAAATAATTATCATTAAACTAATTAATTTGAGCCCATATACGACAGGGCTCGAAACTACTTCACAAAGATAGTTTAACATGTTC
>CAYGEJ010000025.1:0-1812 GCA_964348935.1 uncultured Candidatus Saccharibacteria bacterium
GGCGTAGTACATAACAGATTCTTAGGGTAAAGCTTGTAAGGAAGTTTTATGACCTTTTAGCTTGAACCAGTAATCAAGGGGCGTAATGTGCGAGCGATTCAGTGGTTATTTGAATAACTATGAACCATCTACTATTTTATTACTTTTGCCGCCCCAGTCAAGTTATTTTGCAAGGCTAAATTGGCTTTTTTTGTTGTTTTAACAACTAATTTCAAATACTTGAATTTAATAGTATATATAGATTCGGCAACAATAAGTCGGTGATATTTGAAGCGATTGGAAAAACAACCTTACTGATTATTGAGCCGCCTTGAATAGGGATTATCAGTAGAAGCAAAATATACATTCCATATCGCTCCATTTTATGCCAGTCGTAATACCAGCTTTGTGGTAACAGGCCGCCGAGAACTTTGAAACCGTCGAGAGGATGAACCGGGATAAGATTGAAGATAGCTAGGGCTGCGTTTAGACTGACTATTAGGCTGATATGGCCATAAATATTAGCTAGTGAATAAAGTTCTTTTGGAGAGGGGTTTGTATAAATTAGTATTAGATATGGAAGGGAAATAATTATTGCAATTAAAAGATTAGATAATGGACCAGCGATTGAAATTAGTGCCGAACCGACTTTGGGATTTTTAAGATTATTAGGATTAAAAGGAACCGGTTTTCCCCAGCCAATACCTATAAAAAGCAAAGCAAGCGTGCCCAAAAGATCGAGATGTGCGACTGGGTTTAATGTAAGTCTTCCTAGTAATTTTGCAGTTGGATCGCCAAGTTTGTTTGCAACAAAGGCGTGAGAAAATTCATGTATTGCGATCGAAAATATAAGTGAAATAATAAATAGGATGAAGAAGGTGATAGGTAATTGTCCCGAGATGAGTTGGAATATGAGCATAAAATTATTTAAGGTTGATTTTTTGTATTCAGCTTGTATACTAGGCTAGCTAATTTTATACCATTAATGTCAAAAAATTATGAGAGCATGTACTCTATGTGGCAAAACAACTCGGGTCGGAATGGACACTACTCACAAGCATGGTGGGCAGTGGGCTATGCGTGCGCCAAGAACTCAAAAATTGTGGAAGCCAAACCTTCAAGTTGCAAAAGTTGAAATTGAGGGCTTGGGTGTTAGAAAAATGAAATTCTGTATTAAGTGTTTACGATTGGTTAAATCCGCTGATTCCAATGCTTTGGCTCAAGTTAAGGCTTTAATAAAGCCTGAAGTTGTAAAGGCTGAGGCCGTCGTCGTAGCTTCTTAAAGAAGTTCTAAAGTTTTTGCAAGTTTTTCCGATAATTCTTTGTAGGTGTTTTTGAAATCCATTAGCGTTATAGCGTTGCGGTTTGGAAGCTGAATTTTATTATTCGGCAGAAATTTTATTATTTGATTGTCTATTTGCGTAAAAACTCCCGGCCACGGAAAATATGCTCGTATCATGTTTTTTAGATTTGCTGGTGGATTTAGATAATCAAAGAGTCCGTCCTCTTTGGATAAAAGTTTGGTGTAGGTTGCCAGCTTGTGGTTCTGAGGTATTGGTTTGATCTTTCCGCTAATAATTTCAGGCAGTGTTTCGATTAGGAAGTCAGCCGCAAAAGGAGCCATTTTAGAGAACAATGATTCGGAGGTATCAAGCTTATCAATTGGAAGAGTTTTAATTTTTAGAATGTCACCTTCGTCCATTTTGTCATTCATAACCATCAGTGTGATTCCTGTTTCTGACAATCCTTCCAGGATTGCAGATTGAACAGGCGAGGCACCTCTTAGTTTTGGCAGGATCGAACCGTGGACATTAAGCGGAAGGATTTTGGGAA